>CAMGMU010000012.1 GCA_946059305.1 uncultured Bacteroidales bacterium
TCCATTCGATAGTTTGTTCCCTTCAGATTTATCACCTCACATCTAAAGAGCAATTTATCGAGCGATGCAAACCTAAGTTCCTTGATATTTGGCTATATGATTGCCCCTTTTCAGGTAATTCTTTCACTTTGTACCACATAACATGTTTCTTTGTGGAACTTTGAGAGGGTATCGGTATCATAGGCGTAACTTTTAGTTGGCGCAAAGATACTACTTTTTATTAACCTCTCAAATATTCCAAGGGTTATTATTTAAATTTTCTTCTTTTCGACTTGTCGGTTTACTTTACGAAAAAGCAGTTTGTCTTATACTGAATAAGGTTTACTCATAAAACGAACAAATAGTATCAAATTTTAAGATTTTTAAGTTTTATGAAGCGAACTCTAAAAAAGTATTCTCAGTCTTTCCGAGATCAAGTTTTGGAAGATTATTTTAAATCAGACCTGAATCGTTCGGCATTCTGTAGGAAGTGGGACATCAATCGAGTAACGTTTGAAGGTTGGTTAAACACTTGCAAGAATGAAAAAAATTGTGTATCTTTGCAGCCTAATTCAAAAACTATGGATGCAAAGACCAAAACAATAGACGATTTGCGTGCGGAAAATGAACGCCTTCGTCATGAGGTAGAGTACTACAAACTTCGCTCAATGGGCTATGAACGCTTGATTGAGATTGTGAAGGAAGAAGATGGCATCGATTTGTTAAAAAAAGATGGTGCCAAACAGTAGAACGCCTGTCCGAGGAGAACCCATTGGCAACGATGGAAACTCTTTGTGGGCTGTTTGGCAAGAGTAAACAGGCATACTACAAACATAAGCGCGCTACAATAAGCGAGAAGGAATGCGAAAGCAAAATCCTCGAGATCGTGCACTACTATCGTTCTTTGATGCCCTATATAGGCTGCATGAAGCTGTACCGCATCGTCTGCGATATATTGGGCAAGCAACGTAGCTATGCAAGGGATAAATTTTTGGCGTTGATGCGTCGTCATAAATTGGTGATACCTCCTCGCCGTCCGCGCCATACGACCAACTCTAATCACTTGTACTTCAAATACCCTAATTGCTCGAAAAATCTGGAAGTTAGCCACGTAAACAAGCTTTGGGTATCTGATATTACATACATTCCTTTATCAGGTGGAAACACCTGCTATTTACACCTCGTGACGGACTATTACTCTCGCGCTATAATAGGCCATACGCTGTCTCCTACTTTGGAGGCTAAATACACGGTAATGGCCTTAGAACAAGCGATAGCAAATGCCGGTGGCGGTAATTTATGTGGCACTACGCACCACTCCGATCGGGGCGTACAATACGCAAGCGATGCCTATACATTACTGCTCAAAGACCATCACATTCGTATCAGTATGTGTGAAGATTATAATCCGACAGATAATGCGTTGGCTGAGCGTGTAAATGGCATACTCAAGACCGAATGGATTTATCGTTTGTCCGCATTTTCAGACATACAGGAGGCGCAAGAACAGATTGCCCATATTATAGATTTATATAATAATGTGCGCCCTCATTGGAGCCTGCAACATAAAACGCCCATGTCGGTCTACCGGGGCGATCCTTTTATTACTCCAGCCGCAAGATGGTTTAACAACCAAGAGGAAGAAATAGAGAGCTCAAAAAAGAAAAAATGATGGCAGAAGAAAAAAATGAAGTTTTTGGTTGAGTCGCTGCAGCGACTCAACCAAAAACCCAAGCCACCCCAACGTCTCCTAAAGGTAAACCCATTACGGAATCGAAACAACTATTTTAGAATACGAGTCAACCTTTTCAGGAAACGTGTCAACAATGTACGATTATTAAGAAACGACATCCGTAAACGAGTCAACCTTTTTCAGTACAAAGCACACGATAATTGTTGCAGGCAGTTTGGAGGTGGATTTTTCGCAAACTCTGCATTAAGTCTGCATTAAGTCTGCAACAAGTCTGCAACCGGTCTATCAGAAGGCTCAAAAACAGCATATTCTGAACGATGAATATTAGGACGGAGATACTATAGGGAGCTATCCCGTCCTGCCAACGAACAATACAAGGGCCGCAAGAGCCTTGCGGGCCGTTCCAAGAGCCCGGAGGCCGTTCCAGGTGGTTCCAGATAGTTCCAAAGCGCTGCGCGCGTTCCATGGACGGAGGGACGGGGAGAATTAACAGGGGAAAGATTCGAAGGGACTGATGGCTTGTTGGGCGATGGAGAACGCGTATCCCTTGCGGGGGAAGATGCGGGTGAGGATGGTCTCTGAACCCGACAAAACCTCGCGCAAGTCGCCCTCAATGCCCGTTCCACGTAACTTCAGCACCGCCTCCTTGCGCGTCCAGATGGCGGAGAAGAGCGCTTCGGGCGTTCCAGGTGGTTCCAGGAGCCCGGAGGGCGTTCCAGATGCGCTAATGCGCGTTCCAAGTGGTTCCAGGGTAGCGGCGGAAGCAGCGGAAGCGGCGGTAGCGGCGGAAGCGGCGATAGCAGCTTGTTCGGTGGGGTTCATGGTGCGGGCTATGAGGGCCGCAGAGGGGGAACGAAACGCCTCGATATCGACCCCTATAGGCGCATCAGCAATGGCCACCAAGATGGCGTTCTTCGTATGCGAAATGCTGAAATGGATGTCCGGCCTGTCAAGCAGAAACGGTTTGCCTTTCTCCGTATAACCAAACTCCGGTTTGGCCTTATCCAACTCCGGATAGACGGCCGCAAGGAGTTCGAGCAGCATCAGATACGACTTCAGGCAACAGAATTGTCCGAACGTATGCTGATACCGCAACGCTTGTTGTCTCCGCTGCTCTGAGACGAGCGGAAGCATCTCACGAACGGCTTCGTCCGAAGAGAGATGCATGTGGTCAAATATTTCGTATAGCATGATAATCAGTGTGTTAAGATTCCTTTGTTGCCCCATTTTTCAGTCCATCTCTTGTATAGCGGCCAGAGCATCATCGGCACCATTACGCCAATGCAAGAGCCTGCGCATACGTCCATTAAGAAATGCTGGCTGAGGTAAATACGGCTATATGCACCGAGAGCAGCAAGGAGGAGGGCAACAAGGGCAATGAGCGTGCGGAGGGCAGCGGATTGGTTTTTGCAGAGCGCGGGAAGCACGATTACGAGGACCGTAAAGAACACGAAAAACGTTTGCGTATGTCCGGATGGGAAAGAATGCCAGTTATGCATGCGCACTCCTTCAACGATGATTTGCTGAAAAGCGGGATCGTTGCCAAAAACGGTCACAGGCCGAGGCATATTGAAGCTATGCTTAAGCACCTGAACCAGAGCGGCCGCAGCTACTTCTGAAATCGCATAGTAAGCGAGCATACTGTAGCGTCGGCAGAAGAGCAGGAGCGCAATTACATATAGTGGCCATTGAGCGAAATACGTGATGGTCCGCATACACCCATCGAGGAAAGGGGTGTGAAGGCCGTTGAGCCAGAGATGCAGCTCGGGCTTAGGCACCAGCAGAAGCGCCACCAACATGGCGAGGAAAAGCAGGAAATAGCCCGCAAAATAGGAAATCGTTTGCTTCGTGCACATAATCTTGCAAAGTAAATCAGCATGCAAAGTTACGAAAAAAATTATAAATATCAAAAAAATATTTGGTCAATTGCGAAAAAAATCGTAATTTTGTGGCGAATATCGGTGATATTATCATTTGCAATATATTTTCATCATCATCGAGCATTCCAAACAACACGTATCAAACCACGTTAAAAACACTCAAAATATGTTTACCGAAAAAGACCTCCAACAGCTCGCTCAGCGCGGAATCACGCCCGAGCAGGCCGAAACTCAGCTTCACTCTTTTGCAACCGGTTTTCCGGCCCTTGACATCACGGCAGCTGCCTCAGTAGGCAATGGCATTCTGCAAATCGATGACCCCGCTGCTTATCTATCCGCATGGGATCAGTACCTGAAAGAGAACCACACGATTCTTAAGTTTGTGCCCGCGTCAGGCGCAGCCAGCCGAATGTTTAAGAACCTCTTCGAGTATCTGGAGAATGGTGAAGAAACGCCGTTCATTCAGAAGTTCCTCGGCAACCTGCCTCATTTTGCTTTTTACGATGAACTGAAGCAACTCAGTCCGTCGGACTCCGGTCAAGACATCGTAAGAACGTTGCTCGATACGATGCATTATGGCAAGCTTCCGAAAGGGCTCTTGAAGTTCCATTCGTATGCCGATGGCGCTCGTACGCCGGCATTGGAGCACTTGGTAGAAGGTGCACTCTATGCCAAGAATGAGAAGCAGGAGGTGAACCTCCACTTCACGGTGAGCACCGAGCATCGTGTTTTGTTTGAAGAGCATATTGCAGCCAACAAGCAGGCGTTTGAAGAGAAATACGGGGTGCATTACAACGTCAGTTTCTCGGAGCAGAAACCCTCTACTGACACCATCGCAGCCGACATGGAAGGTAAGCCTTTCCGCACAGCCGATGGTAAGCTTCTCTTCCGTCCGGGCGGCCATGGTGCGCTCATCGCCAACTTAGGCGAGCAGGATGCGGATGTGGTATTCATCAAGAACATTGACAACGTAGTACCCGACCGCTTGAAAGAGCCTACTATTCTCTACAAGAAGATTCTTGCCGGTATCTTGGTAACGCTTCAGCAGCAGATTTTTGCTTATCTGAAGGAGTTGGAGGGTGAAGTAACGGCAGATCGCATCGAGGAGATGCAGGCGTTCTGCGAGAACAAGTTGTTCCTTACGTTGCCTATATATAATAAGGAGTCGCTTCAGGCAGCTTTCAACCGTCCTATTCGCGTATGCGGCATGGTGAAGAACGAGGGCGAGCCGGGTGGCGGTCCGTTCTTGGTACGCGACGCCCAGGGAGCCGTACAGGACCAGATCCTCGAGTCCGTACAGATAGCCGATCCGAACCTGATGAAGCAGGCAACCCACTTCAACCCGGTGGATCTCGTTTGCGCCATCAAGGATTATAAGGGCGAGCGCTTCTGCCTGCAGGATTACGTTGACCCGCTTACGGGCTTCATCTCTCAGAAATCCAAAGACGGACGAGAGCTGCAAGCGCTCGAGCTTCCCGGTCTCTGGAATGGGGCTATGGCTCGCTGGAACACGGTGTTTGCCGAAGTGCCCATTGAGACGTTCAACCCCGTAAAGACCGTCAACGACCTGCTCCGCGACCAGCATCAGTAATACACAGGTGGGGGCGTTTCTCCCCCACCCTAATTGAACCCAACAGTTGTATATGACTACCATTCGAAGCATTCATCACTTCCTCCGAGCCCTTGTTCAGCAAGGGCTCAGGGTGGTGATGTTGGCTTTCATGGCCCATGTATCGTTGTCCTCCTGCAAGTGCCAAGTGCCGCAATCGGGAGCAGATCAGGATGCATTGGTGCGCCTGACTACTCCACTCGACTCGGCTAAGGCAGCGTCATTCGACCGTATGTTTCCTGCCGTAAACGGCGTCAGTTCATCAGACTTGCATAGCCTGATGGTGGTTCAGCACGACACGGTGCTGTATGAGCGTTACGCCACGGGTCATAGTGCCGACGAGCTGCATATATGTTGGTCAGCCACGAAGACGTTTACCGCTCTCGCGGTAGGTCTGGCTCAAGCGGAAGGTCTGCTCGATGTGCACGCTCCTCTGCTGCAGTACCTGCCCAAGAACGAGTTACCCGACACGCTCAGCGACCCTCGTTGGCAGACGCTCACGCTCCACCACGTGCTCTCGATGTGCTCGGGTTTGGAGGCCGACAACTCTACCAATCGTATCCGTTCGGGCGAGCTATTCTGCCCGCTCCGCGCGATAGTCGAACGCGGTTTTCGCGATGTCCCCGGTCGGAAATGGCGCTATAATGGTGCCGACTCATATCTGGCTGCCGTATGCGTGGAGACGGTTACCGGTCGCACGCTTGATGCATACTTAGGCGAACGGCTATTTGGTCCACTCGGCATCCTCTCATGGGAGTGGGAGCACGATGCGATGGGGCATTGCCCTGGCGGATTCGGTCTGCACCTCACTACCGAGAGCCTCGCTAAGATCGGTTTGCTCATCCTGCATCAGGGCCGCTGGGGCAATCAGCAACTGGTGCCAGCCGATTGGATAGCACAGATGACCACTATTCACGCATGGCAGAACGCTAACAACCAACCGCTCAGCGAAGCCGAACAAAAGACCCAATATGCGCGCAAAGCCTCCGATTGGCATGTGGGTTACGGCTATCAGATGTGGGCGTGTCGCGCTCCCGGAGCGATGCGTATCGACGGCATGTGGGGACAATATGTAGTCATCATGCCCGACAAAGATGCCGTAGGCATCATGACCACTTTATGTACGGAAAGAGCCGTACAAATGGATGCATTTTGGCTGAACGTATATGAGAAGTTATGAGGAAATTATGCTTCTGCAGGTGCCGATATGCATTTTCCAATCCTTGAAAAACACATAAGGTGGGTTCTAAAAATTCCCACTTAAGAAAAACTATTTATTATTGTGATACGAAAATTCTTCCTTCTTCTGGCCGCAGCAACGCTACTTGCTTCGTGCCAACAATCCACCGCAGAAAGAGACCTTGCATCACGCCAGTCCGAGCTGCAGCAGCCCGAATTGTTTGCTATCTTCGACTCTACACTCACTTCTGCGGAGCGCGATGCGCTCACGTTTCTCTATGCTTACATGCCTCTTCCAGACATCACGGACAACGATGGTGCGTTTTTCCTCTCCAACGTAGATTGCTCGCTTCGTGCCCGAGAGGAGATGCCTTGGGGGAAGCGGGTGCCGGAGCGCGAATGGCGACATTTCGTTTTGCCTCTGCGCGTGAACAATGAGCCGCTCGACTCCTCGCGCATCGTTTTTTACCGCGAACTCAAGCCTCGCGTAGCGAACCTGACAATGGCGGAGGCAATCTTAGAAGTCAACCATTGGTGCCACGAGCATGCCACTTATCAACCCTCCGACGGGCGCACCTCTTCTCCGCTGCAGACAGTAAAAAGCGCGATCGGACGATGCGGAGAGGAGTCAACGTTTGCCGTAGCAGCCCTGCGCTCGGTAGGCATTCCCGCAAGGCAGGTTTATACCCCGCGATGGGCGCATACCGATGATAATCACGCGTGGGTGGAAGCGTGGGCCGATGGAGAGTGGTATTTCCTTGGCGCATGCGAACCCGAACCGGTATTGAACCTGGGTTGGTTTAATCAACCTGCTTCACGCGGCCTCTTGATGCACACCAACGTGTTCGGCAAATACGATGGCCCGGAGGATAAGGTGTCAGTAAGCAAGTGCTACACGGAAATCAACGTGACGGAAAACTACGCGCCCGTAGCACTCAACGTGGTGCGTGTGGTCGATACGCTCGGCAAGCCGGTGAAGGATGCCGAACTGCGTTTCTGCATATATAATTACGCTGAATTTTACCCTGTTCTGACAACGCATACGGATGCCAATGGTATCGCCTGTTTGCGCAGCGGCAAAGGCGATATGGTGGCGTGGGCAATATCGGATGGACAGTATGGTTTCACCGTATGTTCGGCAGCCTCTCCAGACACAGCCTTGCTCACGCTCAACCACCGTTCAGGCGAGCGCTATCACGCGGAGTTGTTTATCACTCCCCCACCCGCTCGCAATACCCTGCCGGAGGTCAGTCTTGAGGCCCGCGAGCAATGCAACGAGCGCCTTGCTAAAGAGGATTCCATCCGCAATGCGTATATCCAAACATTTGATACATCCACTCCCCTGCTCGCTGCTTCAAGGGGCAATCACGATATTATCAAAACGTTCCTCGCGGAGGCAGAAGACCCGGCCTTTGCCGCTGCTATCGTACAGCATCTTTGGGCCAAAGACAAGCGCGATATCACGCTCTGTAACCTCCTCGACATGTATGACCACGGCCGTTTATCAGCTTGCTCCATAGCGCTCAGCGAAGAAGAACAGCAGGCATATGTAGTGCAGCAACGTGTGATGACGGAAGCGCTCACGCCCTATCGCGGAGCCCTTCTGCAAGCCATTCCCGACTCCCTTCAGCAGCTCTTCCGCTCCGACGTACGGCAGATTGCGGAGTGGACGCGCACGCATATCCGCATTGACAACAGCTGGAACCCGCAGCACCTGAAGATGGCCCCCATCTCCGTATGGCGCTATCGCGTGACCGACAACGTCAGTCGCGACATTTTCTTCGTAGCCCTCGCCCGCACGTTTCATCACCCCGCCGAAGTCAACCCCATCACAGGACGCGTACGGTACCTCACGGAAGACGGTTGGGCAGAGCCGAGGTTTAGCGACGCTTCTACAGCAGTTGGCGATGGCATTAAAGACGCCAATGATATTGGCGCAGAACAGCCGCTAACGCTACTATCGGAGGCATCGGATGGCGATTCGTATCGCTATTATTCGCATTTCTCCATCTGCCGACTGAATGCTCTCGCACCGCGCCAACTGGAGTATCCTGAAGATGCTACGCTCGCTGAGATGCAAGCTAACAAACCGATGCTGGCTCCCGGCGATTACCTGCTCATCACGGGTAGCCGCCTTGCCAATGGTGCCGTGATGGTGAACATCGAAGCGTTCCCCGTAACGGATGCGCCCGTAAGCGTGCCGTTCAACCTACGCCAATCCACCGATCAGGTGATGGTGATTGGTTCGTTTAATTCTGAAAACCGCTATCAGCCGTATGCTCCCGCAAGCGGCATGGTGGGCGAACAAAAGTCGATTCTTTCTACTACCGGTCGCGGCTATTTCATCTGCGGAACCATAGCTCCCAACAACGAGCCCTCCACCCATATGCTCCATGATCTGGAAGCCGCTCGAAGAGAAATCAACAAGCAGGAAATCGCAATCGTATTGCTGTTTGAGAGCCTTGAATCCGCCCGTAAGTTCCGCTTTGAGGAGTTCCCGAACCTGCCAGACAACTGCTATTTTGGCATTGCTGATGCGACCGTAATAACCGAACTTTGCGGAGCAAACAAGTCACAAGCCATCCCCACCATCGTGATAGCCGATACGTTTAACCGGGTCGTATTCCGCCGCACAGGCTACACGATTGGGCTCGGCGACCAATTGCTGGATTGCTTAAAGCGATTGTAAAAATTTGTAATAAGAAACAAAGACGCCTGATGCGTATGGGAACGCGTTAGGCGTGTTTATTAGCGTATGCGAGCGCGTTAGGCGCGTGTGTGTTATGCGTTTTGGAGTTCAATGAGGCGAGCGTAATAGCCTCCGAGCTTGAGTAGCTGGGCATGTGTTCCGCGCTCAACGATACGTCCTTCATGCAGCACGCAGATGAGGTCGGCATTACGCACGGTGGATAAGCGATGCGCAACGACCAATCGGGTGGTAGCTAACGCGTGTTTGTTACCTGCCTCGTGGTGCGTAAGCAGGTTATCCAGGGCCTGCTGAACGAGTTGCTCTGACTCCGAATCCAGCGCAGAAGTAGCCTCATCGAGGATGAGTATCTCGGGATTGCGGAGGATGGCTCGCGCGATAGAGAGGCGCTGCCGTTGCCCTCCTGAGAGACGTGAACCACGGTCGCCAATCACCGTAAAGAAACCATCGGGCGTAGCCTCAATAAATGCCAGCGCATTCGCCAATCGGGCTGCTTCACGCACCGCAGTCATCATCGCTTCCTCTGAAGGATAGGCATCGGGCGACATGCCGAAAAGGATATTATTGAGAATGGTATCATTAAACAACACCGCATCCTGATTCACGTTGCCCATCAGACTGCGTAAATCGCGGGTGGAGAACTCGCGGATATCGATTCCACCTACCATAACGGTCCCTTCTTGCGGGTCAAAAAAGCGCGGCAGGAGGTCGAGTAAGGTGGTTTTTCCACTCCCCGATTGTCCAACAAACGCAATCGTTTGCCCACGCTGGATATCGAGTTGGATATCTTGCAAAACGGGGATTCCCGGCGTGTATGCAAACGATACGTTATGATAGCTGATTAGGGGCGCATCTGCATGCATCTCTTCCAGCGAACGGGGCTTTTCGGGCTCTTTCACATTCGATTCCGAACGCAGAATCATGTCGATTCTTTCGAGCGAAGCCATGCCCTTTCTTACGGCATAGGAAGCCTTACTGAGGTCCTTGGCGGGATTGATGATGCTATAGAAAATCACGAGGTAATAGATGAATACTGCCGCATCGATAGCAGAGGTTTCACTCAGAATAAGGCTACCTCCAAACCAGAGCAACACCGCTATCAATCCCGTTCCCAAAAACTCCGATACAGGATGAGCTAACACGTATTTGCGGTTGATTCGGTTAAACGTTTGCCTGGTGAGGTTATTGCGTTTTAAGAAACTTTCTGATAGTTGCTGCTCCGCATTGAAGGCTTTCACCACGCGCAATCCTCCGAGCGTCTCTTCGATATCCGCCAAGAGGTCTGCCGTCAGTTCCTGCCCTCGGGTAGAACGTCGCTTGAGCGAACGTCCAATGCGTCCGATAAGCAGTCCCGCCACCGGCAAGAGCAAGAGCACAAACAGCGTGAGTTGCCAGGAGATGCAAAACAGGGTAATCAGGTAAATGCCAATCATGATAGGGTCTTTAAAGAGCATGTCGAGCGACGACATGATAGACACCTCCACCTCGTTGACATCCGATGTCATGCGCGACATGATATCTCCCTTCCTCTGCTCGGTGAAATAGCCAATGGGGAGCGAGAGAATCTTATCGTAGAGCTGCTGCCTGAGGTCTCGTAGCACGCCCGTACGAATAGGAATCATGAAGAACGACGCAAAGAAAGCCGCAGCGCATTTTAAACCGGTCATCATCACCAAAAACACGCCCAAAAGGAACAGCACCATCCCGGCTCCACCCTGCATAATCTGCAGCGAAATCCAGCAATAGAGGTTGTTTTTGAGCACCTGCATTACGGCTTCCAATCCATTTGCCCACACGACAGGCTGGTAGGTTTCGATGCCGGCATTGATACCAAAGAGAATTTGAAGCACGGGAATGATGGCGGCAAACGAGAACAGGCTCAACACGGTGCTGAGCAGGTTGAAGCATATGTTGAGCGCCAATTGTCCGCGATATGGAGGGATAAACCGGCGTAAGAGACGGAAGAAATTATTCATTTTTTAGAAATGCGACTGTACTCGCTTACGTAGCGCAGCACGCGGCTGTCAAAGGTATTTGTATCTTGAGAGAAATCCACTTCAATCGGTAAGAACCACATCCTCGCACGCATGGTCTCTGGCACAATGCCCGCATCACGGAGCCTTACGGCATCCTTCTCCGTAGTCAGTACCACCGCCTCTTCATGCAACCGGCTCATCTCAGCCTGAATGCGCTGGATATCTTTACGCGAATAGGCATGATGGTCAGGGAAGATCATTTCCGCTTCTACCCTGTCTCCAGCATACTCGCGAAAGTATTTGGGCGCAGCTATTCCCGCCAGGAGCAAGATAGGCGCGCCAGTGGGGAACACCGCCCGCTGTGCATTGTTGAGTGCTGAAGAATCAGCAGCCAGAGGCGCGTTGCTGAGTGCCGAAGAATCAGCAGCCAGAGGCGCGGTTTCGTCAAACACCGGCTTTGGCTCCATATAGCGCACGCTCGAGAAAACCAAATCCTGAAACGTAGCGCAATGGAGAGAAGAGGTGATGATCCTTCGGTCAATGGGTTGCATCTTAGGTGGACATTTCGTTACGACCACTATATCCGCCCGATGGGCACCATAAGCGTGTTCGCGCAACCGGCCGTAGGGCAACAGATGGTCGTTGACGTAGAGATTATCCGCGGGGGTGAGGAGAATCTGCAACCCACATTTCACTTTTCGGTGCTGAAAAGCATCGTCGAGAATAATCACATCCAAATCGGGGAACTGACGCGTGAGCCTGCGAATAGCAGCCGCTCGTTTTTCGGCTACTACTATCTTGGCTTCAGGGAACTTACGTTGCATCTGCCTCGGTTCGTCGCCTATGGAAGCAGCCGTAGCATGCTCATCGGCAAGGATGAATCCTTTGGTTTTGCGCTTATATCCTCGCGAGAGTATAGCCACCTTATAGCCCGCTTTCAGGAGGAGCTTAGTAAGGTATTCCACGTGGGGCGTTTTGCCCGTGCCTCCCACTACCAAGTTGCCCACAGCAATAGTGGGCAACTTGGGAGTATAGACATAAAGCAAGTGTTCGTCATACAGCATGTTGCGCAGCATGACCAACAACCCATATATCCATGAGAGCAGGCGCTTAATCATTCAGAAGAGGTATTATTCTATAGTAATGTCATACGGGATGCGCGCCTGTATCGGATCAGCCTTCTGCATTTTCTCCAACGCTTTCAGACTTTCGCAGGCCGCTTTACCGATGCGCATTTCCAACGCTTTCTCTGCGCGAACCGACGGCATGAAAGCAGCCACAGTGGAGGAGAAAGCATTCAGCAGTTTGGTCATCATATCCTCTTCTTCAGGATATTCCGTCAACGTATAATCGTCGTCTATATCCGCGAGTTCAGCCGCTTTATCTATAGCCGCAGCTATTCCTCCGATGGAATCCACCAGCCCGATTTCGAGTGCTCTAACACCCGACCAAACGCGGCCTTCTCCGATAGCCTTAATCTGGTCTTGGGTCATGCCTCTTCCTTCTGCGCAACGGAGCGTAAAGAGATCGTAACCGCGATTAATTTCGGCTTGCATCAATGCGCGTTCTTCTTTCGACATCCCTTTGAGCACCATATTGCTCTGCAAATCAGCCAACTGATTGGTTTTTACGCCATCAAAATCCAATCCCACCATATCGGCCGTTCCTGCCAGACAGGGAATCATACCGAAGATGCCAATCGAACCGGTAAGAGTGGTTCTTTCGGCAAAGATATAGTCCGCCATGCAAGACATATAATATCCACCAGAAGCGGCGTAATCACCCATAGAAACGACCAGGGGTTTCTTCTCCTTGAGCAGCATGAGCGCATGGTGCATTTGCTCGCTGGCGTAAGCCGATCCGCCTCCGGAATTGATGCGCAGCACCACTGCTTTCACATCGTCGTCTTCAGCCAACGCATTGATTTCCTTCACCATTCTTTTACCTACAATCCCATCGCCAGATTCATCGGTAATATCTCCCTCAGCATAGAGTACAGCCACCTCGCTGGATACGGCAGGCTTCGTAGTCTGAGGCAGACAAGCAGAAGTAAGCAACACATAATCTTCGGTGCCGGTCAATTCAGTAAGCACCGTATCCATATCCTGCATGTAGCATAGCGAATCAACCAGGCCTGTAGTCACGTAATCAGCTTGAGGCTGGAAAGCCATGTATCGGTCAGCCAGGTTGTTGAGCTCGCTGATGGATATACCTCTTGAGGCACTCACAGCCTCCAACTGCTCGGCCCATACATCATCGAGCAACACCTGATACTGAAGCCTGTTGGCATCAGACATTTCCGTAAGGATATACGGCTCAACGGCCGACTTAAACGTACCTACTTTCACTACCTGCATCTCGATGCCGAGTTTCTTCAGCATCCTCGGATAGAAGTCCATCGTAATAGCCAGACCGTGCCAATCAATAGAGCCATTGCTGTTTACAAACAGCTTATCCGCGCACGAAGCCAGATAATAGGAGGTCTGCGAATAATGGTCAGCATATGCAACGATGAACTTGCCCGACTGCTTAAAGTCCACAAGCGCCCTGCGCAGCGCCTCTGCCGTAGCACGCCCCATAGCCAACGAACCGCCTCGGAGGTAGATTCCATCTATATTGGGGTCCTCAGCCGCAATCTGAATATTTTGGAGCAGATTATTGAGTCCGTATTTCGCTGTTTCATCCTGCCCAAAAGCCTGCTTCATGGCAGATGCATATTCATCATCTACAACGCGCTCCGAAACCGTGCCGTTCATATCAATGCAATACACGCTGTGGGCTTCCGTTTTCTCCACAGAAGAAGACGCAGACATACTTGCTACTCCAATAATCGCCATCACCAAAATAAACGCGTAAATGGCAACGAAAATAAACAATCCAACGACCGTTGCCATTGCGTATTTAAAAAATGCTTTCATAATATAGTATATTTGTTTCTGATTATCTTTTTCTTCATCTCGTTTTTGATGGGCTGCATGAGGTATTCAGTCCACCAAATCAAGCGGTTGTCAGTCCATCGCTGCGGATGGGTGGTTATCAAGATGGAATGGGGTTGCTCAGCAAACGTTTGCTGAATCTTCGGCAAGCCTTGGATGAGCTGCTGAGTGGTATGGAACACCAGCCCGCAGGCCGTCCATTGGTCTTGAAACTGCGGAATCTTATCTCTCACCGACGACAGAAACCCATCCCAGCATCTGCCCGTATCGGTGAGGTAGAAGACTTTGCTGTAATCGAGGTCGAGATAAGGCTCTGTAGTGATGCCAAGTGCATGGTAATTATGCGTATCCCATAAGGCTTTTCCATCGAACGGTGAAGTGGGTGCGCCATGCATACAGATGGTGCTTACCGGATAAAACGTCCGGAAATAAGCCAGTTGTTCGCGGAAATGCGTAAACGCTTTATCCGCATCCCCTTGGGCTAATCGCATATCCTCGTAGTGATATCCGAGTTCATGCCCGAGCGCTGCAATCTGGCGCATCACAAAGGGTTGCTTAGGGTCGTTCAGACTCCTGAAATAATAGGTGGCTTTGATGCCCAAATGTCGCTCAATTCGCGCAATCGGGAGGGCCATAAGCGGACGTTTATCCACATCATGGCGCAAGCACACCACCTTCTTTCCCTGCTGCTCGGCAAATGCCTCCATCGGTACAAACGTATAGCCAGCATCGCGGAGAGCGATGAGCAAGAGATGGTATTGATGCGGCGTAAAATCCATATTCTCTACAGATTACGAAAGTTTCAAGTTAAACGATTTACGATGATAGGGCGTAGGGCCGAACTCACGGAGCGCCTCATAATGCTTTTTCGTGGGGTAACCTTTGTTGTCGTCCCAGCCATATTGGGGATACTCCTGATGGAGGCGTATCATATAATCGTCGCGATAGGTTTTAGCGAGCACGGAAGCCGCAGCAATCGACATAAAGGTTGCATCTCCGTGCACCACTGTATCGGCTTGCACAGCCATCAGTTCGCCTTCGGGCACGTATGGTCGCCATTTATTTCCATCCACGATGATGTGCTGCGGACGGACACATAGTTTATCCAAGGCTCGCTGCATGCCCGTGATAGAGGCTTGCAGGATATTGATGCGGTCAATCTCCTCCGGCGTAACCTCCGCCACTGCCCACGCTATTGCCTCGCGCTCAATCAGTTGACGAAGAGCATAGCGTTGCTTTTCTGTGAGTTGCTTAGAGTCGTTGAGCTCTTCGCAGCAGAAGTCAGGAGGCAGGATTACAGCTGCAGCAAACACGCTTCCGGCCAACGGACCTCTGCCCGCCTCGTCGCAACCAGCCTCAACTACTTCTTTTATCATATATTGACGCAACATATCCGAAAAAACTACAATTCTCTTGTTTATCAGCCATTAAAACGGATAACCGATGGCGAAATGAAACGTCATATCATCTTTCCAGCAAAGTCCGTTTGGCGCAGTACGCCATTGCGTTCCATCGATGTAGAGCCGCGAAGGATCATACAGTTTCACACCAAAATCCACACGGAACACAAAGAATGAGAAGTCGAGTCTGATGCCTATGCCATACGACCATGCTATCTGTTTATAAAACTCATCAAACTTAAAAACACCCCACGGCTGGGTAGGGTAATCTCGGATAGTCCACACATTACCTGCATCCGTAAATGCCGCCAATTCGAGAATCGACCACACTCTCCAGCGGTATTCGATGTTCAGGTCAAGCTTGAGGTCTCCTACTTGATTGTTGTAAGCAATCGTTCCGTCGGCTCCTCGATATCCGCCCGGTCCGAGCGTTCGAGCCGTCCATCCGCGTACGGAGTTGGCACCACCCGCAAAATAGCGTTTTTCGAATGGTATGGACGATGCATTCCCATACGGCACAGCTATACCGATACTGCCATGATATACCATCCGATGCTTGGGAGAGAAAATATGATGCGCCGTAAAATCAAAATCGCCCTTAACGTATTGGGAATAGCGAATATTGAAAATCTTATAGGCTCCATCGGTATCGGGCTGCTGCTTAAACAGATGCGAAAAACCATATAGCAGGTTACCCGCCGTCTCTATCTGATAGGAGAACGTGCCATACGAGCGGTAAGGATAGCGCTTGCGGTAGTTCGACCATCGTCCGCCATAGCTCCAGTCTAAGATGAAGTGGTCTTCATAGGAATACCTCAAGAGGTTGGATGGCTGCAGAAATTGGTTTCTGAAGGCATCGGAAATCCATGGCAGATATACGTATGACAAGTCAAAGAAATGGAACGTATGGCTCAGTTTGCGCCCAAACGGCTGCAGATTATACGACAACGAAGCATTCGCCACCGTGCGGGTAAACTCATCCGGTCGGTTCTGAAATTTGTATCCTACGGATACCTTAGGAGCATTCGAGAAGCGAATGCTGGCCTCTGCCTTTGCCTCAATGGCACGGCCTCCCAAACGTCGCCATTCATAGGCGAAAGCACCATTGATATTAAACTCTTCAGCTCCCCTAAACAGATTGCGATTGGAATATCCGGCACCGGCTGCTATTCCCCAGTCGCCTGCAGAATAGGTGCCTTCAATCTCCGCAGATACGGAATTGAGTTTGGAGCGAGAGAACACAATACGGCAATCCAGCGAATCGTTCGCCACCGCTACAAATGAGATATCTACAAACTTCACGGGTGCGAGCGCATTGAGTTCGGAATATGCCCTCTCCACGCGCAAAGCGTTATAATAACTGCCCGGGCGAATGGGGCAAATACGACGCAGTACACCTTCGCGAATCAGTTTCTTACCGCAATAAGAAAACGTGTAACCATCTTTTTCGATGGTAGTAACGTTTATTCCATCAGGTCGCAGCGAGGGGTCATAGTCAGAATAGAAGTGCACGTTGCGGATTACGAACCGTGTAAACAACCGCTCGCGCACGCTGTCAGGCGCATTGGCCACATAGTCTTGCAAGCGGAGAGAAAGCACTACTTCATGCGTATTATTGGCCGAATCGGCTTCGTAATGGAGATAGTCTTTATTAAAATAATAATAGCCCAATGCCTTCATGGCGAGCGCTATACGATTGCGCTCTTCATCGAGCACCTCTGAGTCAAACTGCATTCCTTCGCTAACAAGGGTAGTTTTCTCGTTTTGGGCAATCTGCCTCAGCACAGGCTGATCCAAACGAACGGTATAACTGCGAATACGGTAGGGTTCGCGGGCTGTAATATGGTAGGTGAGATACAGTTTCCGCTTTTTGAAACGCATGGTAGTATCTACCAAGGCATTGAAATAGCCTTTGTTAAACATCGCCTTCTTGATTTCCAAGACCGATGCATCAGCCAGCTCAGGATCAAAAATCTCAGGCGCCTCTCCCATCTTCATCATCTGGCGGTTGATCCACTTGGTCGTATCGCGGCCTGCCGATGAATAGACTTGCAATTGCAGCGGCCAAAAACCAAAAATCTCCGAATTGGGTTTTTGCCTGACATAATTGGCCATTTTATCCGCCAAAGCCTCCGCCGTATAATCGCCTTTATCCGCATGCTTAACGGCCTTATCCGCTTGTTGGGCAGCAGATTGTGCTTGCTGAGAATTCTCCTCCTTTGCGGGTTGTGCTTGCTGAGAATTCTCCTCCTTTGCGGGTTGAGGTTGCTGAGAATTCTCCTCCTTTGCAGGTTGTGCTTGCTGAGAATTCTCCTCCTTCGCAGGTTGTGCTTGCTGCGATTTCTTCACCTTCGCGGGTTGAGCATCCTGAGGCAGCTCCACCTTCACCCGCATCTTCCGCAAGAGGTACTTATCCTGCGGCACAAACTTCGTAGTACTGCAAGCCGAAAGCAGCAGTAACCAACCGAATAATATGAGGTGAAGATGCTTACGCATGTGTATTTGACGCTTTTTTGCTTGCAAAATTACGTTTTTTTTTGCACATATCCAAATTTTTTAGTACTTTTGCAAAAAAATCAACAGCCGACGTGGGATTTTAATGTCATTAATATGAGAATATCCAAAAATCAAATCAAGTTTATTCGCAGCTTGAGCCAGAAAAAAGTGCGCGATGCCGAACAATTATTTCTCGCTGAAGGCGAAAAATGTGTGCGTGAACTGCTTCAATCGTTTGAGCCATATTTGATAGCGAGTTCCATACCATTGTTGGGTGTTTCTGCGTTGGAAGCCAGCCCGATGGAGATAGAGCAAATGTCGCAACTTCGCCATCCTCAAGGGGTAATTGCCGCTTTCCGGATGCCCAATCCCATCATCGCAGAATCGGCTGACGAATTAACGCTTGCGCTGGATGGTATTCAAGATCCTGGCAATCTTGGTACGATTATTCGTACTGCCGATTGGTTTGGTATCTCGAATATTGTTTGTTCGGCTGATACGGTTGATTGCTGGAATCCCAAAGTCGTTCAAGCCACCATGGGTGCGCTCGCTCGCGTGCGCGTACATTACACGGATTTGTATTCGTTCATTCAGCGTTCAACCCAATCGAAAGCAGATGATGCCGCAGGAAAATGCGGCAGTTGTCCTGTTTACGGCACCTTATTGGATGGTAAAAATATGTATTTGCCCAACGCAATCCCGTGTAAAAACAGCGGCATTATCATAATGGGTAATGAGGGAAATGGTATCAGTCCTGCCATTCGTAATCTCATCACTCACCCGCTCTTTATTCCTTCGTATCCTGCTGATCGCCCAACGAGTGAGAGCCTAAACGTAGCGATAGCCACGGCTATCGTATTAGCAGAGTTTCGACGTTGAATCAGAGTAGGGATTTTACGAACTCCTCCCGGTCAAAAACTTGTAAATCAGTCATTTGTTCGCCCAAACCGATATAGCGTACAGGAATTTTGAATTGGTCAGAGATACCAATCACCACACCTCCCTTAGCCGTACCATCGAGTTTGGTCACAGCGAGCGAACTCACTTGCGTAGCGCGCGTGAACTGCTTAGCCTGCTCAAACGCATTCTGTCCGGTAGAGCCATCCAACACGAGCATCACATCATTCGGAGCAGTAGGAACCACCTTCTGCATCACATTTCGAATCTTCGTAAGCTCATTCATCAGATTGATTTTGTTGTGCAAACGTCCGGCGGTATCAATCAGCACCACATCGATATCGTTTTTAACGGCTGATTGCAAGGTGTCAAACGCCACCGAAGCAGGGTCAGAGCCCTGCTGTTGTTTTACAACAGGCACCCCTACTCGTTCGCCCCAGATACAGAGCTGCTCCACGGCTGCAGCACGGAACGTATCGGCAGCTCCGAGCATCACTTTCTTGCCGGCCGCCTTATACTGATACGCCAATTTGCCAATAGTCGTGGTTTTGCCTACGCCATTTACTCCCACCACCATCACTACATACGGTTTGCAAGGCAGGGGCGCATCAAAATCAGGTTGCGTCTCAGGGTTATTCTCCTGCAAGAGTTCAGCCGTTTCCTCGCGAAGAATACGGTTAAGTTCATCCGTACCCACATACTTATCGCGCTTCACGCGCTCCTGAATGCGCTCAATAATTCGGAGTGTGGTATCTACGCCTACATCACTGGTTATCAACGCTTCCTCGAGATTATCGAGCACATCGTCATCTACCGTGGATTTGCCAATTATCGCATGCGAGATTTTGGAGAGCACACTCTCCTTTGTTTTTTCGAGACCCTTATCGAGCGTCTCTTTTTTTTCTTTCTTAAATAATCCGAAAAAAGCCATATTCTTTACCCAAAAGGGCAATTTTAATTACTAAATTCAATCATCCGGTCGTTTTTTCAAACGAACCGAAGCCTTATTTTTGCCATCCGGCCGCTTTATCAAACGAAGCAGAACTTCATCTTTTGCCATCCGGCCACTTACTTAAGCGAACGCTGACGAATCACTTCGTAAATGAAGATTCCGGCCGCAACAGATACGTTGAGCGACTCAATCGTACCAGCCATCGGCAGCTTCACGCGGGTATCGCAGAGGTCGAGATTGGCAGGATGAATGCCGATATCCTCTGACCCCATCAGGATAGCTACCGGTCCCGAAAAATCAGCCTCCGTATATAGCTTGGTAGCATGCTCCGTAGCCGCTACCAGTGTCACGCCCGAGTCGCGAAGATACCGGAGCGCATCTTGCATATTCTCCACCTTGCAAACGGGCAACGAGTGGAGTGCGCCAGCAGAGGTTTTAATGGCATCGCCATTGATGGCGGCTCCTCCGCGTGCGGGCACCACAATCGCATCAGCTCCTGCACAAGCACACGTGCGAGCTATCGCACCAAAATTGCGCACATCGGTTACCCCATCGAGCACTACAAGGAAAGGCGTTTTGCCCTCCTCAAACAGCATCGGAAGCAGATTCTCAAGGGGCGTAAACTCAATCGGCGAAAGGAAAGCAATCACACCCTGATGATTCTTATCCGTGAATTGGTTGAGTTTCTCCACCGGCACTTTCTGCACGGGTGTAGGAATGCCCTCGAGCTTCTCCATGAGTTCACGAGCCAAAGCCGAAGACATATCTCTACGCAAGAGAATTTTATCCAAGGTTTTGCCTGCATCAAGCGCTTCAATTACGGCTCGAATGCCAAAAATCATTTCTTTTTCTTTCGGTCGGCGGGTTTCGTAATCACGAGGTGAGGGTTTCTCTCCGCGCATCGTAAAATGTTGCGCACGCGGACGTTGATCGTTATTTTTTTGTTTGAAATACATAGCACGTTTAAAATATTGGCCGCAAAATTACAAAAAATATTCGAAATATGCAAAAATAATGCCCAATAATTTACAATTATTTGCTTATTTGGATTTTTTTTTGTACTTTTGCCGTGCTTATGAATACTATTCTTCTCATCACACCCCCTCTGACGCAACTCAATTGCGCCTATCCAGCAACCGCTCAATTGTGCGGTTTTCTTCGCAAGCAGGGCATCCATGCCGAGCAGCAAGACCTCAGCATAGAGCTCATTCATCATATCCTCCAAACGGATAGTATAAAGCAGATTTTCAGTCAGGCAGAGGAGCTGCATTTACAAGGCCACAAGCTTAGCAAAGCCGTCCGAATTGCCGTCAGCAATCGTTCGTTTTTTGAGCAATGGGTAGAGCCCGTAAGGCGGTTTTTGCAAGGCAAAGATCTCAGCCTGCAAAATCGGTTTGCCGACCGCACGTTTTGGCCCAATGCCAACCGACTGCCATCAGAAGACGACCTCGATTGGGATTACGGGATCGCAGGTACATACAATCGGGCGCAATTCTTCTGCACGTATTTCCTTGAAGAAATAGCGCGTGTGATTCAGGAGACGGTCAGTCCACATTTTGAGATGGTGCGGTATGCGGAGAAATTGTGTATGCGCCTCCCCGATGCCGCTCCCCTCTATGAGGCGCTCGGTGAGGCTCCCAATCGCATCGACCAATGGATGCTTCAGCTGCTTGAGAAAAGGATAAACGAGTTGCCGAATCTTACGCATATCGGCTTCTCTGTGCCCTTCCCTGGCAACCTGTATGCCGCCCTTCGTTGCGCCCAATTCATCAAAGCAAACTACCCCCATATTCGCATCCTGATGGGTGGCGGATACGTGAATACCGAACTGAGGCAAATAGCTGATACCCAACTCTTTAGCTACATCGACGACCTGCTGTTTGACGATGGTGAACTGCCGATTCTTCGTTTGCTGACCGATGGGCAACCTGTTCGCACCATTCGGCTCAACGAGGAAAAGCAACTGATGCGTCTTGGTTGGGAAAGTGCAGTTAACAAACAGTTGGCCAAACAAGACAATATTCCCTTCCGCGAAATAGGCACCCCCTGTTTGGACGGGCTGCATGTAGATTGGTATCTTGACACGGCCGATGCTGCCAACCCTATGCAACGGCTTTGGAGCAACGGCAGATGGAACAAACTGATGATGGCACATGGCTGCTATTGGGCGAAATGCACTTTCTGCGACACCACGCTCGACTATATCGGACGCTTCGATGCTGCTCCTGCATCGGAGATTGCCGACCGAATGGACGGCCTCTTTGCGCAATCGCAAGAAAGCGGTTTTCATTTTACCGACGAAGCCATGCCACCTGCCATCGTCAGGCAACTATCAGAAGAGTTGCTCGCGAGAAAACGCACTTACTCCTGGTGGGGCAATATCCGATTCGAATCGTTTTATTCGAGCGAAATCTGCTATCTGATGCATCAAGCGGGCTGTATTGCCGTGAGCGGAGGTATCGAAGTAGCATCCGACCGCGTATTGAAACGCATCAACAAAGGCGTAAGTATTGATTCGCTGAAACAGACGCTCCGCCATTTTCGCGACAACCATATCATGGTGCACGCCTACCTCATGTACGGTTTCCCCACCGAAACAGAAGCCGAACTGATGGAGAGTCTCAACACCGTCAGACTACTCTTCAAAGACGGACTGATTCAATCGGCTTTCTGGCATCGATACGCCATGACTTGCCATTCGGAGAGCGGCCAACATCCCGAACGATTCGATTGCGAATGGACAACTCGCGAAACCGCACCGTTTGCAAACAACGAAATCGGGTTTATCTCAAAGACTGCACCCGACTGGAACCGTTATAGCCGAGGACTGAAAGTAGCTACCGAAAACTACATGCGCGGAGCCGGACTGGATATCCCCGTAAAGCAATGGTTTCGCTAATTGACGCCCCTAAAAAAGCATATTCTCTCCCCTTTCTCCAAAAATGATTTCTACACGGACTCTCACCCCAAAAGGTGGGAGCCCAATTGCTGTGTACGACAAAAAATTGCAGTTTTATCGTACTTTATCTGTTCAGTATTAAGGCATTACACGTGCATCTAGCTTACATCTAGCTTACATCTAGCTTACATGTACGTGCGCTGTAAGCTAGATGTAAGCTAGATGCGAGAACGATGAACGAACAATAAAAGGAGGAAATAAGAGGAATAAAGGAGGGGGAATTTCACGAATAACCCTTTTAGGTGGGTTCTAATAATTTCCATATTCGAAAAGATAATGATTAAGGTGGGTAACAAGTAGTATTACAAAGCGAATTTGCGAACCCACTTAAAAACAGTCAGCCTTGCCACAATGGGCAAGGCCGACTATTTACAAGTTTTAGCAACTGCAAGAATTATAACCCTTCAAACAGATTTATGAGCTTCAGACCGAGGCCATTGGCAACCAAGGTAAGCGAACGAACCGTGGGATTTGTACGTCCTGCTTCGATTCGATTAAGATTGGAAGGCTCCATGTTGCAACGATAAGCCAACTCGATCTGAGTAAGACCACGCTCCTTGCGCAAACTGCGGATGCGCAATCCCAAACTCTTCAAAACTTCTTCAGATTCCATAATTGGTAATTTGATTTTCAGATTAAATAATAATAGTGGTTAGAAAAACGATGCAAAGATAGCGCATTTTTCGCTAACTCTTTTTATCATATTTGCAAATTTAAAGATTTTTTGATAATATCGGGAAAAAGTTTTATTTTTATTATCACAAATGACACTATTTTTAACAAAACGACAAAAAATTAGTTTAAGATACAAAAAATTTTACTGATTGATAGATTTATTCCTATTCCGTCAACTCTAAAAATTTCTTGATTTAGGAATAATTGTGATATTAAAACGTTCATCAACCGCACGAAAAATGCGGGTACGTAAACACAAAAAAACGCTCTTATCGCAGCCAATCAAAAATCCAAAATCCGCAGAAAAAACAAAAAAATAGCCAATTTATTTGTACAATTCAGAAAAAAGCAGTAACTTTGCATCCAAATAGGATTTTTTGTATGGAATACAAATATTTAAACAGAATTGAATCCCCTTCAGACTTGAAGCAGCTTCCGATAGATGCTTTGCCTGAGGTTTGCTCCGAACTGCGCAATTTCATCATCTCTGAGTTGAGCAAAAACCCCGGACACCTGGCATCCTCTCTGGGTGCTATAGAGCTCACGGTAGCACTTCATTACGTAATGAATACGCCCACAGACAATCTGGTGTGGGACGTAGGTCATCAAGCATACGCCCATAAAATCCTTACAGGGCGCAGGGATCGCTTCTCAACCAACCGTAAGTTTCACGGGATAGCCCCCTTCCCCACGCCATTTGAGAGCCCATACGATGCGTTTATTGCCGGCCATGCGAGCAACTCTATCTCCGCGGCTTTAGGTATGGCTGTTGCCAATCCGGGAGTGCATACGGTAGCCATTATCGGTGATGGTGCCATGACCGGCGGTTTGGCTTATGAGGGGCTGAACAACGCCTCCATGATTGACAGCAATCTGCTCATTATTCTCAACGACAACAATATGGCCATCGACCCTATCAAGGGAGGCTTTACGCAATATCTGGTGGACATCACCACGAGCAAGAAATACAACGATTGGCGCTACCGGCTGTACACCGTACTCAAAGAGCTTGGGGTTATGAACGATGTACGCAAGAAGAGCGTACAACGCTTTCATAACAGCATGAAAGCCATCCTATCTAAGCAGCATCGGAATATTTTCTCGGGTTTGAATCTCCGCTATTTCGGTCCGGCAGATGGACATGACGTGAAGACACTCGTGAGGATTCTGCAAGAGATTAAGGATTATCGCGGGCCGAAAGTGCTGCATTTGATTACGCAGAAAGGCAAAGGGTATGCTCCTGCAGAAGCTGACCAGACCGTATGGCATGCTCCCGGGAAATTCGACCCTGAAACGGGGCAACGGCAAGTTGCCAAGCATAGCAAACTATGGCAGGAAGTGTTTGGCGAAACGCTGCTAAAGTTAGCTGAGCAAAACGAATCCATCGTGGGCATTACCCCTGCTATGCCTACCGGCTGCTCGATGAATATCATGCAAAAAGTGATGCCTGCGCGCGTATATGATGTAGGTATAGCAGAAGGGCATGCCGTAACCTTCTCTGCCGGATTAGCCAAAGCAGGTAAAACGCCCGTTTGCAATATCTATTCGAGTTTCTTGCAGCGTTCGTATGACAATATCGTCCATGATGTGGCGTTGCAGAATTTGCATGTAGTGCTGACAATTGACAGAGCCGGTATAGTAGGTCAAGATGGTGCAACGCACCATGGTTTGCTCGATTTGGCTTTCCTACGTCCTATTCCCAACCTGACGATTGCCGCCCCGATGTCGGCTCAGGAATTGGAGCAGATGCTTCATACAGCCGTTGAGCACATGCAAGGTCCAATAGCCATTCGTTATCCTCGCGGTGCTGCAGCCATGGAGCCGGGCACAGCAGAATGGGAAGCTGACAGCAGTCGTAGGCAGGTGCTCGAGCCGGGTAAAGGAAGGAAACTGAAAGAGGGCAAGCAAGCTGCCATTCTATCCATTGGAGCGATTGGAAATGCCTGCCGAGAAGCCATAGCAGATATGGATATAGCCCATTACGATATGCGTTGGCTGAAGCCGATTGATACGGCTATCCTTGATGAAGCAGCGCAATATCCGGTCGTTTATACAGCCGAAGACGGCACTATCAATGGCGGACTTGGAAGCGCTGTAGCTGAGTATTTTACAGCCAAAGGCTACACCTCGAAAATCGTAAGGATTGGTGTAAACGACCAGTTCGTGGAACATGGTACCCCCGATGAACTCTATCACATGCTCGGCATGGATGCAGAGGGAATCCGGGCAACAATAATGAACGGATAAAACGCGGTTCGGCAACCCTATTCACAAGCGGGTTGCCGGCCGATGTATAACAATCAATAGGAGTTTCCGCTCCATACTATTATGCGCATTATTATTTCAGGCGCGGGAGAAGTAGGAACGCATTTGGCGAAACTGCTCAGCCGCGAAAATATGGAAATCAGTCTGATGGACGAGCAGTCAGAACGATTAGGCGCTCTGGATGCCAACTACGACCTGCTCACCAAAGTAGGCAGCCCTACCTCGTTCCACGACTTGAAAGATATCGGCGTTGAGCATGCCGATCTGTATATTGCTGTCACCCCTGACGAGAGCAAGAATATCACGTCTTGCCTTATTGCCAACGGGTTAGGCGCCCATAAAACATTGGCTCGAATCGACAACTACGAGTTTCTGCTCCCAGAAAACAGAAGTTTCTTTGAGAACATGGGTCTTAACCACCTCATCTATCCGGAGGTATTGGCCGCCAAAGAGATTTGCGACTCGCTCCACACCAATTGGATGCGCTACAATCTCATGCTCTCAGGCGGCAATCTGGAGGTGTGTGCAGTCAAAGTGCGGGAGGGAGCCGACATGCTGTATAAGCGTTTCGCGAGCGGCTATTTCAACCATGGCAAATATCGAGTGGTAGCCATCAAACGCGGTGCTGATACCATCATTCCACGCGGCAATGACCAGATTGAAGATGGCGATTTGGTGTTTATCGTATGCAAACACGAGAATCGCAACCTCATCCTCGAGCATGCCAATAAGAACAAACACGCAATCCGCAACGTGATTGTATATGGCGGCAGCCGTATCGCGGTCAAAACCATCATGGAGATGCCCGCCGATATCCACGTGAAACTCATCGAACCGGACATCGACCGCTGCAACGAGCTTGCTCAAAAACTTACTAACGCGCTGATTATCTGCGGAAACGGCAACGATATGGAGTTCTTGAAAGAGGAAGGAATAGAAGATGCCGATGCGTTTGTTGCCCTCACCGAAAACACCGAGACCAATATCTTTGCTTGCTTGGCAGCTAAGCGGTTTGGCGTAAGAAAAACCATCGCTGAAGTGGAGAATTTGGATTATATCCCGATGGCAGAAGGCCTCGATATCGGTACGGTACTCAACAAGAAAACCATCACCGCAAGCTATATTTATCAAATGCTTCTCAACCGCTCTAAAGTGCGTAATGTGCGTAACCTCACAGCCGCCGATGCGCAAATCGTGGAGTTTGTAGCCAGTGCGGGCAGCAAAGTAACCAAGCACATGGTGAAAGACTTACACCTTCCGGACGACACGAATATCGGTGCGCTGGTAAGAGCTGGAGTAGGCGTGCTCGTCAACGGCGATACGCAGATTATGAAAGATGATGTGGTGGTGGTGTTCTGCAAAAGCGATGTCATCCGTAAGTTGGAGACATTCTTCGAATGATACGCGTTTGGCATGAATCAGCAGGGGCACCTTCCGTCTCTCTATAAATGATTATTTCCTTAGAATGACTCGCACTTTTAACTGGAAAATAGTATTCAAAACCTTGGGAGCACTACTCTTGATTGAAGCAATCTTCATGTGTGCTCCTACGCTTGTTTCATATCTGTATCACGATTGGGATACAGGCGCTTTCCTGGTATCTACTGTCATTACGTTCATAGCAGGCATCGTAGGTTTGCTATCGGGCCGTAAAGCGCCGAAGAAAGTGGGACAACGAGAAGGATATGCCATTGTAGCCTCCATCTGGATTGTGTTCTCCGCATTCGGTTGCCTGCCCTTCTACCTCTCTGGTGCTTGCACAACGATTACCGACAGTTATTTTGAGTCCATGTCAGGATTCTCCACCTTTGGTGGCACTATCTTCAACGACGTAGAAATCCTATCGCACGGCATACTTTTTTGGCGCAGCCTCAGCCAATGGATAGGCGGTATGGGCATCATCGTGTTGAGCGTTGCCGTATTGCCGATGTTTGGTTTGGGCGGCATGCAGCTTTATTCAGCTGAGGTGACGGGTGTGAGTTATGAAAAGCTCGGTCCGCGCATTTCCGGTACGGCTAAGAGCATGTGGATGATGTATATCGTCATGACACTCACAGAGGTAGGACTCCTTTGGTTGTGTGGAATGGAGGGCTTTGACTCCGTATGCCATTCGCTCTCTACCATTGCTACCGGTGGCTTCTCCACGAAGAACGCCAGCATTCTTGGATACAGCCCCACTATCCAATGGATTGTAGGCATCTTCATGCTGCTGGCAGGCATCAACTTCACCTTGCTGATTTTCGTTTTTCGCGGCAAACCCAGTCGCTTGTGGAAAGATGAAGAGACGCGCTGGTACGTTGTGGGATTACTGATTTTTACGCTTCTCTTAGCGATAGGTTTGGCGCGCCATTATTTTCCATCTACAGATGCAGCAACCGATTGGAGCACGAAGCTTCAGGTGGTAGAAAAAGCCGCACGCGAAGCATTCTTCACAGTGGTATCAGCCGTTACGAGCACGGGTTTTGCAGCGGCTGACTACACGGATTGGCCGAGACTGTTTTGGGTGTTTGTCGTTTTTCTGATGCTCTTAGGCGGTTGTGCGGGCTCTACGGCTGGCGGTATGAAGCAGATTCGAGTAGTACTGCTTTTGAAAAACGGCATTGCCGAATGCCGACGACGCATCCATCCGAATGCGATTATTTCGGCTAAACTCAATGGCAAACCTGTTGCGCAGCAAACCATCAACGACATCATGGCTTTCTTGTTTTTCTATTTGCTGATTATCCTCCTTGGTATCATGATATTCTGCGCTACCGGCCTTCCGTTTGACTTGGCGGTAGGCACAGCCATCAGCGCCCTTGGCGATGTAGGCGTATGTATTGGCAATTTCGCTCCGGTCGGATCGTATGCCAGCTTCCCCGCTTTGGCGAAATGGGTGAGCGCGCTGATGATGCTCGTTGGTCGTTTGGAAATCTTCACAGTGCTGCTCCTCTTCAGCCCTACTCTATGGCGAAAATAATTCCGCTGACGATTCTTCAAGATTGGCAGAATACCATTCCGCGTATTGTGCCATTTCGCGTGCGCATACAATTTGCCGTTTCGCGTGCGCATAAATTTAAAATGAACGTGCGCGCACGCAAGAAAGTATCAAAAAGGGGATTTTTTTTGGATATTTTTGGTATATTATACAAAACTCGTCAGTTTTTACACAAATTTTGTCAGTTTTTCACGCCTTATTTCATAAATTTAGAGTAATTTTGCACCGTGAAAATTTGCGTAAATCATAATACATTTAAAACATAACAACAAAATCCTTTATGGACATGAATTCACTATTTAGAAAAGCCATGATGACGCTCTTCTTGAGCGCAGCTTGTTTGTGGGCATATGCTCAGCAGACAGTCACCGGCGTGGTGGTCGATGAAAGCGGCGAGCCACTCATCGGCGTAAGTATTCAGGTGAAGGGTACCACCAATGGTACGATTACTGACTTCGATGGTAACTTCACCGTTGACAATGTTAAATCATCCGACGTTTTGGTGTTCTCTTACATCGGTTATTCGAATCAGGAGATTACGGTAGGCAAGCAAACCACCGTAAAGGTCACCCTGAGCGAAGACACCAAGAAACTCGACGAGGTCGTTGTAGTAGGTTATGGTCAGATGAAGAAGAATGACCTTACCGGCTCCGTGACTTCGGTTAACAACGAAGCCATCACCTCGAAGGGTACTACTGGCGTAGTAGAAGCGCTTCAAGGCGCTGTAGCAGGTGTAAACATCACCCAAGCCAGCGGTCGTGTAGGCGGCAGCTTCGATGTAGAGATTCGTGGTAAATCGTCCACTAACTCTGATACCAAGCCTATCTACGTGGTAGATGGTATCATCTGTGATGATATCGATTGGCTCAACCCGCAGGATATTGCCCGCATTGACGTACTCAAAGACGCATCATCAACGGCTATCTATGGTAGCCGCGCTACGGCTGGTGTTGTACAGGTTACCACCAAATCCGGTACGACCGAAGGCAAGCGCGAGAAGAAACCGGCTATCAGCTATGATATGTATGTTGGTTTCGTAAACGCAGCTCGAATGGATAACTTCATGAGCCCGCAGCAGTTCTACGACTATCGTTTTACCCGCTTCATGGGTATGGCTGGTGGTTTGACCAACGCTCTCACCTCGCAACCGACTTGGTCAATGGCTGGCGGTTTCGACCAGATGGCTATTCGTGCTGATGCTACTTCTGATGACTATCGTTTGAAAACGTTCCTCCAGAATGGTATGACCACCGATTGGGCTCAGATTGTGCTCCAGCAAGGTTTCCAGCAGAATCATTATATCGCAGTCAACGGCTCGTCGGAGCACGTAAGCTACCACTTCGGTGTAGGTTACAACCAAGATAAGGGCGTTTTCGTAGGCGATCAGCAGCGCCGTATCAATCTCAAGGGTTCTATTGACGCTACCATAAATAAATACGTACAGGCAGGTATCAACTTCAACCTTTCGTTTATGGGTAATGATTACACCAACGACGATGCTGTATCACATGCCTTCTTGATGAACCCATTCAACCAGCCGGTGGATGCTAATGGTAATCGCAACGAGCAGCCGGGCTTGAACTCTTCTCTCGGTTCGGTTGAGAACCAGTTCACTTCTGAGATGCACCCACTCCGCTATATTGAAGCACAGGAAAAGCAGAAAGAAACTTGGCGTGCACTCGGCAATATCTATCTCCAGATTACGCCGATTAAGGGCTTGCAAATCAAGTCAATGTTTGCCCCCAACTTCTCTACCTACCGCCTGGGTATGGCGCAGAAACCCGATGCACTCGATAAGAACTACACCGACTACTTCGTGGAACTCACCAACCTTCGTGATTTCAACTATACCTGGGACAACACCATCTCGTATAACAACACCTTCGCAGAGAAGCACAGTGTGAATTTGATGGGCCTCTTCTCTATGACGGCTGACAACAACGAGAAGTATTTCTGGGCATTCACCAACCCGCTCGAGGGCACCAAATGGTATAATCTACCTTCGGGCGAATACAACGCAGATAAGAGCGTCTCTTCGTATGGCGAGAACTCGATGATGTCATGGGCTCTCCGCGCAAATTACTCGTATGCAGGTAAATATATGGTTACTGCTACTGTCCGTGGCGACGGCAGCTCAAAGTTCGCTAAGGGTCACCGTTGGGGTTATTTCCCCTCTGTAGCGCTCGCATGGCGTATGTCTGAAGAAAATTGGATGCAGGATGCTGAATGGCTCACCAACTTGAAGTGGCGCCTTTCGTATGGTCTTACCGGTAACAACTCCGGTATCGGCAACTACGCTACCCAGCAGATTCTCTCCGACCCGACATACTACCCGTTTGGCGGTTCATATAACGTAGGCTATTTCCCCAATGCTATCGTAGATGAGAACCTCACGTGGGAGACCTCTCGCGAGTGGAACGTAGGTCTTGATTTCGGTTTCCTCCGCGACCGTATCACCGGTACGATTGACTTCTATAATAAAGTTTCGTCTAACCTCCTCTACGCAGTTGAGCTCCCGCTCGAAGCAGGTGGCGGCACCGTTATCACCAACGTTGGTTCGGTTTTGAACCGCGGTGTGGAAGTAGGCTTGAAGACTATCAACGTAGATACCAATGGCTGGCGCTGGGAAACGAGCTTCACCCTCGCTCACAACACCAACCGCGTATTGAACATCAACGGCTCGGGCAACGACCTCCCCAACGACGGTCTTTTCATCGGCCAGCCAATCAACAACGTATATAACTACGAGTGGACAGGTATCGTATCTGACCGCGAGATGGTTGTACCTAACAATGAGATTGCTGTAGCTAAGGGCCTTACCCCAGGCGAGACGATGCGTGAATGCGACTACTACTTCCAGACGTATGGTTGGGTAGAAGGTGCACCGATTATTAAAGACGTCAACGGTGATGGTAAGTTCACCGACGACGACAAGAAAGTGTTCTCTTCTGACCCGAAAATCACCGGTGCACTCACCTCTACCCTCACCTATAAGGGCTTTGAATTCTCCTTCTCGCTCTATGGTCGCTATGGCTCGATTGTGAAGTCTAACTTCTACTCGCAGTATGGCACCTATGCTGACCGCGGTAAGCAGCACATGGCAATGGATTATTACATCCCTGCAGGCACTATCATCGACTGCGATGGCGTAAATGCAGATGGTACGTATAACAACCCCAAATATCAGGAATCAACGCATTACGGCTCATGGCCGTTCCCCGCTATCTATGGCACCAGCAATTTCTATGCGGATTGGAACGCCAACGTAAGCACCATCGTGGATGCTAGCTTCCTCAAGGTGAAGAACATCACCCTCGCTTACAGCCTACAGAAGAAAGAACTCGAGAAGATTCACTTGCAGAAACTGCGTTTCTACGTAACGGTTACCAATCCGTTTGTAGCTACTACCTACAATGGTTTCGACCCAGAGTGGGCAAACGCATCGCTCAAGCAGGATGCACCTTCTACCATCAACACCCAGATTGGTTTGAGCCTCAAGTTCTAATGAATGTCTAACCCGCAATATAAATAAATTAAGGAGAAAAAGTTATGAAAACGAAATTCTATATTTTGGCTCTCGCGCTGGTTAGCATGTGTGCTATGACCTCCTGCGACTTCCTCGAGGCCGAGAACAAGAAAACCGGCGGTCAGACCGCTGCTGATTACTTTGATCAGAACCCCGATAAGCTCCTCCCTTACGCCTACTCGCTCATGAAGCCGGTAGTGTCGCGCACGGACGTGTTTGTAAAAGGTACCGACCTCTATATGATGTCGCACCTTAAGGCAGCATCGCAACTCCAAAACTATATCTACACTCCTGAGAATGCAGATATCAAGAGCTTGTATTCGCAATGTTACGCTTGTATCAACGCTGCCAACGCACTCATTTACTACGACAAAGAAGGCAAGTATTCTGACGAAGCACTCTTCATCCGCTCGTATATGTATTATGTACTCACCCAGCAGTTTGGTGCAGTACCTTACATTACCGAGTATATCAACAATTCCAACCGCAACTATCCGCGTACGGAATTGAATCAGATCTATACCAGTCTCATCGAGGACCTCACCAAAGTGGCAAATTCGGCTTCGCTCGACGAAGAAAACCACGTCGGTCACGCTTCCAAGCGCGCTGGTGCTGCCCTCCTCGCTAAGGTGTACCTCGCTGCTGCATGGGACCTCGGCACCACTGTTGAAGATGCCGTAAATGGTACGTACACCGTTAATGATGCCAATGGCTATTTCGCCAAAGCGGCTGAATGGGCAGAAAAGGCTATTAAGATGGGCGCTGTAAACGACCTCACGACCATGACCTTTGAAGAGAAATGGCTTCCGGCAAACGAAGGCAATGGCGAGGAGATTTTCTCTGTGCAATACGATTTGGCTGGCTATCCCGGCGCAGTTGCTGAAGGAGGTCACGGATTACAGAACCACTATGGTTCGTATTTTGACAACCCATCCAAGACCGGCGGAAAGTATTCTGACTCTGAAGATGCACCAACTCGCAAGTCTGTATATATGTGGGAGAAAGGCGACCAACGCTTTGAGGCTACCTTCATGACTACCTTCTATGGCTATGACGGTACGAATTACGACAAGGGCTACTTCGCTTATTATAAGCAGGATGCTGCTACGCAGGCTACCCTCCCCATCTGGCGCAAGTACTTCCCCTGGTATGCTACCGATGCTGAGATGACCGCTTATCTGGCTGCGAACCAGGAGCGCTTCAGCATGAACACCCAGGTGCTTGCCCCCAAGGCTTATCAGATGACCGACAAGATGCCGTGCTGGACGTTCAACACCGATGGCTCTGTGCTGAAGAAGACCGTTAGCACCACCGAGTATGAGACCACCGTTTACGAAGGTTTGGACTTCGCTCCTACCGTAAAGAAATGGGATGATCCCAACTCGCTCCAGTCCAACGGTAATAAGAACTGCTACCGCGATATCGTGCTGCTCCACCTCTCTGATATCTTCCTCGTAGCAGCTGAGGCACAGTTGCTCGCAGGTAAACGGGATGAGGCACTTGATTATATTAATAAGGTTCGCGCACGCGCAGGACTTGCTCCAACCGACTTCGGCTCTTACGCTCCCGAATACGCCACCGGCAGCCTCCAGCCCATCGACCTCATCCTCGACGAGCGCGCTCGCGAGCTCTATGCAGAAGGACATCGTTGGATGGACCTCCGCCGCACCAAGCAACTCGTGCATTACAACCTTGCGTACAGCTACTACATCACTGATGCTGCGCAGATGCAGAATCTTGCAGGCGAATATAAGTGGTACCGTCCGATTCCGCAGGCAGAGATCAACGCTAACGATGCGCTCACCGATGCCGACCAGAATCCGGGGTATTAATCCGATAAATGCAGAATTATTCATTATTTGAAAAATCCATTTTCTTATGAAACGCATATTGAATCTTATGCTCATAGCAGCCATGTGCTGCCTGATGGGTTGCCAACCCGATGAGAACCGCGTGTTTGACACCACCGCTGCTGCCGGCATCGCAGGTACCTATACCGGCGTTTGGTCCATGGTGGACTCTAAGGGCAACACCGGCGAAACCAAAGGTACTGTTGTGTTTGCCGAAGTAGAGGGAAATCCCTATTTGGTAACGATGACCATCGATGCTGCTGGTTTAGGCTATACCGGTAGCTGCAAGGCCAACGTAGCGCATGCGGGCGACGAATACGTGTATTACAACAACGCAGCCGCTGAGCTCCTTCCCGCTGATTCGCCTGAAGATGCTACCGTGCCCCAGTTCCAAGGACGCGTTAAAATCGATGGCACCACAGGATTTGACTTCAAACTCAAAACGGGTAAGGGCAGAAATGCCAAAACCACTACCTATACTTTCACCGGTGCGCGCTAAGCGCATCGGCTGAAAGGCTAAAGCAATGTAGCGATAGCGTTAGTGATAACGATAGCTGTCGCAAAAGAAATCAAGACAATCCCAACACAATCTTTATTATTAACAACTTAAATTTTTTAGCAACATGAAGAAATTTTTCTTTTTTGCAGCTGCTCTGATGGTTTCGGCAGCAGCTATGGCTACCGCTGAGGTGTACACCCCGAGCCAAACCGACTATCCTACTGAAGCTGAAGTAAAAGACGGCGCAACTAGAACGGCTGTTGATGCAGGTGTAGTGTTTTACACCGGTACCGCATTCGACGTAAAGAACGCTTTCTCTACCTCCTATCAGCGTGTAGGTCTTAATGCTAATGCCTACACCACCCTCACCATGAATGGTTCAAACATTGTCGTTCCTGACCAGTGGGGAATCCAGGGTAATGACAACCCGAAGGATGCTGATGGTGGTAACCCAGCTCTCACGAACGTTGCTCCTTCTCAGGGTGCTGTTTACCAGATTGACGTAAAGCAGGACGGCGTAATCTACGTTTTCCACAAAGCTTCTTCTAACAAGCACTACACCGTGTTTGAGCTCTTCAATGGTGAAGCAACCTCTATGTGGTATGATTTCGCTATGATTACCTGCCCGGGCACCGCTGAGGCTAACAAGGGTAAAGTAGAATGGCTTGCTGGTATCCTCTGCAAGGACATCATCACCGACTCCCTCATCACCTACAACCCTGCTGCAGACGGTGATGGCTATGTAATTGAGAATGGCATCGTATTCCCCGAGATTCCGCTGCTCCGCGAAGATGTTCCTACCTATGGTAAGATTGCTGACTCTACCCTCGTTCAAAAGAACGGTGCGTATGCTCGCAATGGTCTTGGCGTAATCGCATTCCCGGTTGCTGCTAACACCTCTTACTATGTAAACGCTTGCGGCTCGAAGATGTCGCTCGCTGCTATCGCATTCGAGACCGAAGCTGTTACCGTTAAGGTTTCTGACGGCACCAACGAGATCGAACTCTACAGCTCTGTTCATACCGCTGTTGAGAACGTAGAAGCTGTTAAGGTTAACAAGGTTATCGAGAATGGTATGCTCATCATCGAGAAGAACGGTGTACGCTACAACGCTCTCGGCCAAAAGCTCTAAAAAAAGATTTCCCACACTTGAGGAAACACATGTAAGCACAACTTACTGACAAGTAGAAGCATCGCTTACTAACCTGCATAAGCAAAGCTTACAAAAGCGGCTGCCCCAGCATTTGGGGCAGCTTTTTTTGTGCCATTTTGTACAGCGATACTGACATTTTGGCAGTCTTATAACGATTTTACAGCTTTGGCACACGATTTGAGAATATTGGAGCGAAGTCGTAAGGCTGCCCCAAGCGACATGCAATGGCATGCAGTACAAAAACAGCAGAGTAGCAATGCGGCAGAACAATATTTGTGTAACTAAAAAATATAATAAGAATATGAGCAAAATTATTGGTATCGACCTTGGAACAACGAATTCCTGCGTCGCAGTTATGGAAGGCAATGAGCCTATCGTAATCACTAACTCTGAAGGCAAACGTACTACGCCTTCTGTAATCGGTTTCGCTGATGGTGGCGAGCGCAAAGTGGGTGACCCCGCTAAGCGTCAGGCTATCACGAACCCTACCAAAACCGTTTATTCCATTAAGCGCTTCATGGGTGAGACGTATGACCGTCTCTCTAAGGAGATTGAGCGCGTGCCGTATAAGGTAGTTCGCGGTGACAACAACACCCCGCGTGTAGATATCGATGGCCGTCTGTATACTCCGCAGGAGATTTCGGCTATCATCCTTCAGAAAATGAAGAAGACCGCTGAGGATTACCTCGGTCAGGAAGTAACAGAGGCTGTAATCACCGTACCGGCTTATTTCAACGACTCTCAACGTCAGGCAACCAAGGAGGCAGGCGAAATCGCAGGTTTGAAGGTGCGCCGTATCGTTAACGAGCCTACCGCAGCCGCTCTTGCATATGGCCTTGATAAAGCTAACAAGGATATGAAGATCGTAGTATTTGACTGCGGTGGTGGTACACACGATGTTTCTGTATTGGAGCTTGGCGATGGCGTGTTTGAAGTAAAAGCAACCGATGGTGATACCCATCTGGGCGGTGATGACTTCGACCATCGTATTATCGATTGGCTCGTTCAAGAGTTTAAGAATGAGCATGGTGGAGCTGACCTCTCCAAAGACCCGATGGCTATGCAGCGCTTGAAAGAGGCTGCCGAGAAAGCTAAGATTGAGCTTTCTAACACCACCTCTTCAGAGATTAACCTCCCCTACATCACCTCGGTTGATGGTGTGCCGCAGCACTTGGTAAAGACGCTCACACGCGCTAAGTTTGAGCAACTCATCGACGACCTTATCCAGCGCACCATTGCACCTTGCCGCACCGCGCTCCAAAACGCAGGTCTCACCACTTCTGACATCGATGAGATTATCCTCGTAGGCGGTTCTACCCGTATCCCGGCTATCCAGCAGGCTGTAGAGAAATTCTTCGGCAAGGCACCGTCAAAGGGCGTTAACCCCGATGAGGTTGTAGCTATCGGTGCTGCTATCCAGGGTGGCGTACTCACCGGCGATGTAAAGGACATCCTCTTGCTCGACGTAACCCCGCTGTCGCTCGGTATCGAGACCATGGGTGGCGTTATGACCAAGATGATCGAAGCCAACACTACGATTCCTACCAAGAAAACCGAAACCTTTACCACGGCTGTTGACAACCAGCCTTCGGTAGAAATCGTAATCTATCAGGGCGAGCGCCCGATGGCTGCGCAGAACAAGCTTCTCGGCCGTTTCCATCTCGATGGCATCATGCCTGCTCGTCGTGGCGAACCGCAGATTGAAGTGACCTTCGATATCGATGCCAATGGTATCCTCAACGTATCCGCGAAGGATAAGGCTACCGGCAAAGATGCTAAGATTCGTATCGAAGCATCCAGCGGCTTGAGCGATGAGGAAATCAAGCGCATGAAAGCAGAGGCAGAGGCTAATGCAGAAGCCGATAAGCGCGAGAAAGAGCGTGTGGATAAACTCAACCACGCAGATGCGATGATCTTCCAAACGGAGAAATCGCTCCAGGAAGTGGGAGACAAGATCCCGGCTGACAAGAAAGCACCGATTGAGGAGGCACTCAAGCAGCTTAAAGACGCTTATGAGAAGAAAGATGCCGATGCGTGCGAAGCTGCTATGAACACGCTCAACACCGCTTTCCAAGCTGCCAGCGCTGAGATGTACGCTGCTCAGCAAGGTGCACAAGCAGGCCCGAACCCCGGCAACGGTGGTTGCAATGGCGGAAACTGCAGCAATAGCGGCAATAGCGGCAACAACGGCAACAATGGCGGAGACGTCACCGATGTGGACTTCGAAGAAGTGAAATAACCCCGCTCATACCCTAAGAGCAATCCCCCTGCGGGAAACAGCAGTCAGCCCTACCATCCATTGGCAGGGCTGACTTTGCGTTATACAGCATCCTCTTTCCTGAAAAAATAGACACCCTTATCCGCCGCCTCCGACTACTGCAACGCGCGAAGCGCATCTGGAACGCCCGAAGGGCAATTGGAACAGCCGCAGGCTACTGGAACGCGCGAAGCACCATACCCTTACTCTAAAATGTGTGAACTTTGTGAACTTTGTGAACTTTTTGTAAAAAAATCCCACCGCTTTGCGATGGGATTTTCTTATTTCTACTCAGCAAAATTTATTCGTTGCCTTCGATTTCTGGAACGCCCGAAGGGCAATTGGAACAGCCGCAGGCGTCTGGAACGCGCGCTTTAGCGCTACTGGAACGTCGCATAGCGGCTACTCACGTACGTGTGTGCGATGACAACGCGATGAACGTGCGATGAGCGTGCGATGAGCGTGCGATGCATCTCCGTTGGGGCCCCCAGAGAGCTATGCTCGAATGGGGAGAGGAGGAGATGCGGAGCGCTGCAGTCTCTGACCCAGGAAGAGACTTTCGTTAGCGAAGCCATCTCCGACGATTCGTGCCTCATCTGATTGCGGTGCAAAATTACTGCAAAAATTTGGATAAATAAAGGGTAAAATGCACGAAATCCGAAAAAAATGCAATAAACGTTGAAAAAAATCAACAGAGTTGCATATTAACAATTATCTGTTTGGTATATGTCAATTGTTCACAAAGTTCACAAAGTTCACACATTTTAGAGTAAGGGTATGGCGCTAAAGA
>CAMGMU010000013.1 GCA_946059305.1 uncultured Bacteroidales bacterium
ACCGGGCAGTGCTACTCGGCACAACTCTGTAACCCCAACCCCTATCGCAACGAGAAGCAGCAGAAGGTCACCACTGCTTTCGCGGTTGTCTCCGCAGCTATCTCTGCTTGGATCGCTACCGAGAAGGCGAAGTCCACTCCGAGCGAGGAATTCAAGAAGGTGAAGCTCGCCTTTGACCGTCAGACTCGTTACTCCACGCTCCGTGGTATGATGATGGCTAAGGGTATGTTCAAGGTCGAGAACGGCAAGGTAGTGGTTGAGCTCAACGCCAACACCTCTTTCGCTACCGTCAGCGGCACCGTACAGCTCCCTGACGCCCCTGCTAATAGCGGTAGCGCGCCGGCAGGTAGCGGCAGCGGCTCGCAGGCTCCTTCGGGTGGTGGCTCTGATACTGACGGCTCAGATGGTGGCGGTGATTAACCAGTAGCGCTTCGCGCGTTCCAGAAGCCCGATGGGCTGTTCCAATAGCCCGGAGGGCGTTCCAGGGGCTGAAGCCTGTTCCAATTGCGCTTCGCGCGTTCCAGAGGAAATAGGACGGAGATAGTATCTCCTGCCAACAAACAATACAAGGGCCGCAAGAGCCTGCGGGCAGCTCCAGAGGCTGAAGCCTGTTCCAATTGCGCTTCGCGCGTTTCTAAATAATTTTGTTTAATCTTGAGAAATTTTGTTCTTTATATCATGGCAAAGAAAGATAAGAAAGCAAACGCATGGCAAATCATAGCAGCCGTGTTTCAAGCCCTCGCAGCCCTCTTCGGCTCGCTCAAGAAGTCGCACGACTCCGCAAAAGCAGAGTCTTCGTCAGAAGGGACTTCGCTAACGGATTTCGATGAATCGAAATAAGCGCTTCGTCATTCTTCCTCTCCCCATTCGAGCAAAGCTCTTTGGGGTCCCCGAAAATTCTGCTGAGCTGAAATAAGAAAATCCCACCGCTTTCGCGATGGGATTTACTCGTCTAATACGACAGTGCAGTAACGCTTTCGCTGCTGCGCTGCTTTTTGCATTTATGTCAAAGCAGCAAGCAAAGCGAGCGTTACAAACAGTACAGTAGCGTTTTTCACAAAAGACAAGGCGCGCAGTGTCTTTTCCTAAAAAAAGTAGACAGGTTAATACTATTTTTCCTAAGACACAGCGACGAAGCGTTACAAACGTTACAAACGTTACACATTTTAGAGTAATATCTCTTCAACGAGCGATACATTGGTCGCGCTCAGAATCCGGAATATACGACTTCGAGCGAGAGGGGTTGCTGTGCGTTGGAAGCGGAGAGAATCTCCGTAGCGGATACAATCTGTTCTTGCTTGACGGACGAAATAGTGGTGGTGCCGTAATATCTGTCGGTAGTTTTACTTACGCTTACGGGCATCAGTATCAGATGTAGCGAGTCGGGTACTTGCAGCGTATCGACCTCCGTTTTTCTTATCTCCTCTGTGAGCAACGCAGAGATATCATACGCGTAGTAATAGCGTATGCTGTCAGTGCCCTCAACCTTCGTGGATGTGACAGACGCTAAGATGGCACAGGTGTCGGTTGGCAGCTCATGCTTGGTGAAGAATCGGCTTACGCTACCTTCTTTGATGAGCAGCATGTTGGCCGCAGGCTGTGCCCAATCGTCTCGCGTGAGCGCATGAGAGCCATCGTAATAATTGAGTACTTCGAGCGCAATCTCGGCTTTGTTGATATATGGCCGGCGATAGAGCGTATCCGTCTTACCCGCGGGCACGTATGCCATTTTATTAAGGATATCATCCGTCATCTCCTTGATGGGGAGCGAGACGCGCGTGTAGAGGTTGGCCGGCGCAACGATATAGTTCTTCTCGGTATTGGCAATCATAGAGGCTCGGTCATGCCCCTCTGCCTCGGTATCGGTGTCCGTAAAGTATTGATACCGGTTGACCTGCCGCACTTCGGCATTGGCGTAGAACCCCTTAACGTCCGTCACGGTGGTGTCTCGTCCGCCTTTGTTATACGAATAATGGTAATACAGTGCTAAGTTCATGTCGGTCACGTGCAAGAGCGTAGCGCCACCGAAATTGCTGCTGATATAGAGTCCGGGGAAGATCTGACAGAACGCCTCCAATGAGGAGAAATCGCGGCATTGAAACAGTTTCTGAGCAAAGTCATCGGTGAGTCGGCAGCGCACAAACGGGCGGTAGATGCGGTTGGTCTCATCGTAGGTGGAGTCAGTAGGTTCAGCCGCTACGATGATTCGTTGCCTCTGCAGCACCGACTCAGCAGCCGGATCTACGAAATCGCGGATATCGAGATGGTGCGAATAGGGTTCGTCGTATTGGAGCACCGTTTTCATCGGGAAAATATCAATGCTCATGGGCGAATAGCCATTGCCAAACCACGAGTTATAATAGAAGAAAAAGCACACTGAATCCACCACCGCGCCTTCGGGATAACGGAAGTCAATCGGGCATGCAAACTGCGCGAGGATATCCGCATGGATGGTGCCAAAACGGCCGTCACATTCGCCTAACAAAAACGAGTCAGGCGTGCTGTAAATCGGAAAGGAGTCAGGTGCGAGGGCCACGTCGCGCGTGAACGAATGCGTGCCAAACGTGTCGGCTCCCACAACTATCTTATCTGCTTCGCCAATAAGCGATTCGCCTGAACTGGTAACGTCGTCTTTGCATGACGAGAGCGATGTAATAACCAGCGATAACGATAACGTTAGCGATAACGTGGAGAGGAGGAATTTTCTATTCAAAAGTCTGTTGTTCATTATCTTATTTTTGCTCTTCCGCAGCCTCATTCGAGATTAGTTGCTGGAAGAATTCTACATGTTCAACCTTGTTCTCCGGCTGATATGGGAGAATGGGTAAGCCCTTGCTTTGGGCATAATCAATCAGCTCCGGCATAACGTCATCAGCGAGCACAGTGATGGCATCAGCGTAGTCAATAGCGAGTTTCATGAGGTCGGCGTAGGTAACCTTTTTTCCTATCAGGTTCTCAACGTCGGCTTGCTCTACCCCTCGTATGCGCAGTTTCTCTGCAAACGAATCCGGGAAGGGGGTGTCAAACGAATGACCATCGAGGGCCACCACAATCTTTGCGTTGGCAAAGAACGGAGCACCAGCATAGCCTTTTCGCAGATAGAGTGGTGCTAAAGCCGACATCCATCCCGAGCATACAACCAAATTTGGCGTCCAACGCAATTTCTGCACCGTATCGAGCGAGCCGCGGCAGAAGAAGATCGAGCGCTCATCGTTGTCGTCATACTCCTTGCCATCCGCATCCGTTACGCCACGACGACGATGGAAAAAGTCATCGTTGTCAATGAAATAAATCTGAATGCGCGCTGACTGAATGGATGCCACTTTGAGGAGCACCGGGTGGTCAGTATCATTAATCACTATATTATTGCCGGAGAGGCGAATCACCTCGTGAAGCTGATTCCTGCGCTCGTTGATTTCGCCGAATTTGGGCATAAACGTGCGGGTCTCAATGCCTTTTTCCTGACAAGCCTGCGGGAGAATTCTGTTCATCTTGCGGATAGGCGTTTCCTGGTCAAGATAGGGATAAATCTCTTGTGATATGAACAACACTCTTTTGGGCTCTTTCATAGGGTGCTCCTTTCTTTTTTTGGGGTTATTGATTGGGAACAGACGATGCTTTTGCGGCCGTCTTCAACCAGCAAAAGTCGTGCCAAAAATCAGCTCATTTGGGATCAGCTCATTCTTTCCCGCTGCAAAGTTACAAAAAAAAATCGACATAAGGGCAATAAATGTAAAAAAAATACGCTTTTTTGTAATTTTTCTTGCGTAATTGGTAAAAAATGCGTAATTTTGCACCCTAAATTGCATGCGCATGAAGTGAAAGTAATAATTGACGCACATATCCCCTACTTGAAGGGCAGCCTGGAACCCTATGCCAGCGTCGTGTATTTGGAGCCATCGGAAATCACCGCCTCTACAGTACGCGACGCGGATTGTGTGATTGTGCGCACGCGTACGCGTGCTGATGCGTGCTTGCTCGAGGGCAGCCATGTGAAGCTCGTTCTTACGGCTACTATCGGCTATGATCATATCAATACGGCTTACTGCCTTAATCATGGTATCGAGTGGCATAACTGCCCCGGCTGCAATGCAGGAGGCGTGTGCGATTACGTAGAATCAGCTCTCCAGCAGTTGGGCTTGTTTGCAAAGAAGCGCACCATCGGCATTGTAGGTGTGGGGCATGTGGGCAGTTTGGTGGAGCAGATGGCCGCACGCCGAGGGTGGGACGTGGTGGTCTGCGACCCGCTCCGCGCCAAACATGAGCAAGCAACGAGTTGCGGCAATCGGTTTATGGCTATTGAGGCAGTGGCAGCAGTGGCTGACGTGATTACGTTTCATACCCCGCTTACGTTCACCGGTTCGTACCCCACTTATCACCTTTGCAATGCCGACCTGCTTCGTGCGTGCAAGCCCGATGCGCTGATTATCAATAGCGCCCGTGGAGGAATTGTAGATGAAGTGGCCCTGCTATCGAGCGGGCATGCTGCAGTGATTGACTGCTGGGAAAACGAGCCGCTCATCTCGCAAGAGGTGCTCCGCCATGCTGCTATTGCCACCATGCACATAGCCGGCTACACGCGGTTGGGCAAGTATAAGGCTTCAGAAATGGTGCTCGCGCATTTCAATCGGTTTTTCCATACGGATGCGCGGATGGTTGAAACGATGCGTTTCCCCGAGCACCAACTCTTTGATATCGAGTCAGTGAGCCGCTCGCTCAAAGCCCAACCCGAGCGATTCGAGCAACTTCGCGAAGCGTATGTACTCCGCTGAGCAATTACGAAAAAACATTAAAACAAATACATATTATGGCCTATCAAAAACTTACACCACGTAGCGAAAACTACTCGCAGTGGTATAACGAATTAGTTGTAAAAGCCGACCTCGCAGAGCAGTCTGCCGTAAGAGGTTGCATGGTAATCAAGCCCTACGGCTACGCTATCTGGGAGCGCATCCAGCAGAGCCTTGACAGCCGTTTTAAAGAGCAAGGTGTGCAGAATGCGTATTTCCCCTTGCTGATTCCCAAATCGTTCTTAAGCCGTGAGGCGGAGCATGTGGAGGGTTTTGCCAAGGAATGCGCAGTGGTGACGCACCATCGTTTGATGAATGATCCCAACGGCAAGGGTGTAGTGGTGGATCCCAACGCCCGCCTGGAGGAGGAGCTGATTATTCGTCCTACTTCGGAGACGATTATTTGGTCCACGTATAAGAACTGGATTTCATCGTATCGCGACCTGCCCATCCTCTGCAATCAGTGGTGCAATGTAATGCGTTGGGAGATGCGTACGCGCCTTTTCCTCCGTACGGCAGAGTTCCTCTGGCAAGAAGGTCACACGGCTCATGCCACCCAAGAGGAGGCTGAAGACTACGCGCGCAAGATGCTCGATGTGTATGCAGATTTTGCGGAGAGCGTGATGGCTATCCCCGTGCTCAAGGGGGTGAAGTCGCCCAATGAGCGTTTCGCTGGCGCACTCAATACTTACTGCATAGAGGCGATGATGCAGGATGGGAAGGCACTGCAAGCCGGTACCTCGCATTTCCTCGGACAGAACTTTGCTAAGTCGTTTGATGTGACGTTCCTCAACAAAGAGAACAAGCAGGAGTATGTTTGGGCTACCTCTTGGGGCGTTTCAACCCGCCTGATGGGAGCGCTCATCATGACGCATTCCGACGATAACGGCCTCGTTCTTCCGCCCCATCTCGCACCTATTCAGGTGGCTATCGTGCCGATCTTTAAGAAAGCCGACCAGCTCGATGCTATCCTCGAAAAGATTAACCCGATTGCCGACCAACTCAAGCAACTCGGTATTCGCGTGAAAATCGATACGGCCGACAACATGACCCCCGGCTACAAGTTTGCAGAATACGAGCTCCGCGGTGTGCCCGTTCGTTTGGCTATCGGCGCCCGCGACTTGGAGAACGGCACCATTGAGATAGCGCGCCGCGATACGCTCACCAAAGAGACGCGCGCCATTGATGGTATCGTAGAGCATATCGCTGAACTCCTTGAGGTGATTCAGAATAATATCTATCAGAAAGCGCTCCAATTCCGCCTCGAACATACTCGTAAGTGCGACAGTTGGGAGGAGTTTAAGGAAGAGATTCAGAAAGGCGGTTTCTTGGAGTGTCATTGGGATGGCACGGCAGAGACCGAGGAGCGTATCAAGGAAGAAACCAAGGCTACTATCCGCTGTATTCCGCTCGACGCACCGGAGGAAGAGGGCAAGTGCATCTATTCTGGTAAGCCTTCCCATCGCCGCGTAATCTTCGCGATGGCTTATTAAGCATGATTTGGGTAGAACATATCATTCGCTTTGCAGTAGTTTATGTACTGCAAATCTTGCTGGTCAACAACCTCCATTTTATGGGGGTGGTTGACCCATGTATCTATATTTTGGCGCTGCTGGCATTGCCTGCTGAGGTGAATAAACTTTGGCAACTCCTTATCGGTTTTGCGGCAGGATTCATAATGGATATCTTCTGCAACAGCATGGGTGTTCACACCCTCGCGTGCACTACGCTCATGTTCGCGCGCCCGTACCTCATCGGTTGGCTCGTGCAGGAGGATGAGCGTCTCGTAGGTTCCATCACCAGTCAGACGCTCGGATGGGAGACGTATATCAAATACATAGCTTTCGCTACCGTATGTCATCATACGCTCGTTTTTCTGCTATCTGCATTCACTTTTCGCGCGTTTTGGCTCACTCTTATCCAAATCATCGTAAGCAGTCTTCTCACTATCCTCCTAATTATCGGTTGGGAGGCTATACGTAAAAAATAATCAATGATCAACGACGACCTTTATAGACGGCATCATGTGGTGCAGGCTATCGCCATTTTAGTGGTGATGGTGTTCATCGTGCGCCTGTTTGGGTTGCAAGTGATTGACAAATCGTATAGAAACAAGTCGGAGAACATCTCGCTTGTGAATCAGACGATTTACCCTCCTCGCGGACTAATCTACGATCGCAACGGCGACTTACTCGTATTTAATCAGCCCATCTTCGAGGTGATGCTCGTGGTGCGCGACATGACCAATGCAGAAGAGCCGTTTGACACCCTGGCTTTTTGTCGTTCGATGGGTATCGATCGCGATTACTTCGACCGCCGCTTGAGCGAGATACGTGACCGCAGCAAGAATCCCGGATACAGCCAGTTTCGTCCGCAGGTGTTTATGACGCAGCTCAATTCAATAGATATAGCACCTCTGCAGCAAGAGCTTTACAAACTGCCGGGCGTGAGTATCCGCCAGCGTACCCTCCGCGATTACACTTATCCAGCCGCTGCGCAGGTGCTCGGCAGTATTGGCGAAGTCAACCAGCGAGATATCGACAGCGACTCGTATTATCAGTCAGGCGACTACTCCGGCCGCGATGGCATTGAGCGCACCTATGAGACGATCTTACGCGGTATCAAAGGTAAGGAGGTACTGATGCGAGACATCCGCGGTTGTATTCAGGGCCATTATAAAAACGGCGAACTGGATGAAGAGCCGGTAGCAGGCGATAACCTCACTATCACTCTTGATATCCAGCTGCAACTTTTAGCCGAGGAGTTGCTGCAAGGGAAAGTCGGCAGCGCAGTAGCCATTGAGCCCTCCACGGGTGAGATTCTTGCATTGGCGAGTAACCCCACTTGGAATCCCTCCTTGCTGATTGGTCGTCAGCGCTCCGCCAACTACCGCGAGCTGCTCAACGACAAGACCAAGCCGCTGATGAATCGCGCTACGCAAGCGCAATATTCACCCGGCTCTACCTTCAAGACGCTGCAATCGCTCGTCTGCCTTCAGGAGGGCGGCATCACCCCGCAGACGCTCTATCCGTGCAGCGGAAAAGGCAGCTCGCCCATCAAATGTACCCACCACCATGGCTCGCCAGTAAACCTCATCAACGCCATCGAGCAGAGTTGCAACCCCTATTATTGGCAGGCCTTCAGAGATATGCTCGAGAAGGATGGGTATGGTAAAGATAACGAAAAATTCCGCGCCCGATACCAACTTTGGGTGGACGATATGATGAGTTTCAACCTCGGCCGTAAGTTTGAGGATTCGGATATCTCCGAGCAGTCTAAAGGCAGTGTGCCGCAAGTGGCGCTTTACGATAAGATTTACGGCAAAACGGGCTGGCGCGCGATGACAATCCGCTCTAACTCCATCGGACAGGGCGAGGTGCTCGTTACCCCTCTTCAGCTTTGTAATGCGGCGGCTACTATTGCCAACGAGGGCTTTTTCATCACGCCTCATCTCTGCAAGAGCGATACCTTCCTTCGTCACCGCCATGAGACGGCCGTTGAGCAGCGTTACTTCCCTCTGGTGAAGCAGGGCATGGCCCGGGTAATGACCAATGGTACTGGCCGGCATTACGCCTTGCCTGACAGTATTACCTCTGCCGGCAAAACGGGCACCGTACAGAACAGCCGCGGACGAGACCACGCGATCTTCATCGGATTTGCGCCGGTTGAAAATCCGCAGATCGCAGTAGCAGTGGTGGTAGAAAACGCCGGCTTTGGCGCCACATGGGCTGCCCCCATAGCCAGCATGATGATGGAGCAATACCTTACTGGCGAGGTAACACGAAAAGACCTCCGGCAGCGCATTAGCTCGACCGTGCTGAATCCAAACGTAATAAACAGAAAATAAATTTCGGTGGAAGCACATTTCCACCCTCACTAAAAAATGATAGGCTCGCCTGCTCAGCAGGAAGTCACAAAAAAAATATGGCATCACGAACCAACAACACATTTCGTTACGTCGATTGGGTAACCATCGGCTTGATTCTCGTTCTGCTGATTTTCGGCTGGATGAACGTGTTGGGCGCGAGCTGGAGCTTTGATCAAACAAGTTGGTTTGATTTCTCTTTCCGCTCGGGCAAGCAATTAGTATGGATTGGCACTGCCCTGTTAATTGGCTTCGTGATTCTGATGATTGATTGGAAACTCATCCAAGACAGCGCTTGGATTCTATACAGCTTGATGCTGCTCTTGCTGCTAATTACTCCTTTCGTTGCGCGCGATATCAAAGGCTCGCTGTCGTGGATTAGTCTGGGACCTGTAAGCATCCAGCCAGCTGAGTTCGCTAAGTTCACCACAGCCCTCGCCCTATCCGCTTACATGAGTCGTTATGGGTTTAAATTGCGCAGTTGGCGCGACTTACTGATTCCCCTACTGATTTTGGGTGTACCGATGCTGATCATCATGGTCATGCAGAAAGAAACGGGTAGTGCGCTCGTGTTTGCTAGCTTCATTTTGATGCTCTATCGCAAGGGCATGAGTGGTAATATCCTGATAGCGGGATTGGCGGCTGTGGTACTGTTTATCCTCGCACTCAAAGCGGGCATACTGATGACACTGCTGTTTGTTGGCATCGTCATTCTCTTTTCCATTGGGCTGATTTTCTATCTTCGATGGAAAGATAACCGTAAGTTTAAATGGCGCAACGTTTGGCTCACTCTCGGCATCGGATTGGTATGTACAGGGTATAGTTTGGGTTGCAATTGGGCCTTTCAGAATGTGCTTCAAGATCACCAGCAGAAGCGTATTGCCGTTGTGCTCGGCATCATGGATGATCCCCAAGGCGCAGGCTACAACGTCAATCAGTCGAAGATAGCTATCGGCTCAGGAGCGGTGTTCGGAAAAGGCTTCCTGAAAGGAACGCAGACGAAGATGAACTTCGTGCCGGAGCAGGCTACTGACTTCATCTTCTGCACCGTTGGTGAGGAATGGGGATTCGTAGGCAGCAGCATCGTGCTAATCGTATATCTCATGCTGATTCTCCGCCTCATTACCCTTGCCGAGCGGCAGCGAGACGAATTCTCGATGGTATATGCTTATTGCATCGTAGGCTTCATGATTTTCCACCTCACCATCAATGTAGGTATGGTGCTCGGACTGATGCCCGTAATCGGTATTCCACTGCCGCTGCTCAGTTATGGCGGCTCATCCTTATGGAGTTTCTCCATCATGCTGTTTACCCTACTCCGGCTCGATGCCGCAAGAGTAGAAAAGATGAGATAACAATCAACGCGACATAATTATCACATAAAATAGTAAAAAATTTCAAAACCAAAATAATATGATTCTTGACAAACTTGAAAATGCAGACAATTATTTTGACTGCGTACCCGGCTTAGAACGGTTTATCGATTTCTGGAAAGACAACGATTTGGAAGCAATGCCTGCTTGCAAAATTCGCTTGGATGGCAATGATTTCGTAATCAACATCCAAGACTTCAAAGGCAAAGCAGAAGAAGATTGCCGCATGGAGGCTCATCGCGAGTACCTCGACATCCAAATCCCGCTCACCGATGACGAGACTATGGGATGGAAAGCACAGGTAGATTGCTGCGACATCACGTCTGAATACAACGAGCAGAAAGACGTAGAGTTCTATGCTGACAAGGCTACGGCGCAGTTCCTTGTGCCCGCCGGACATTTCGCTGTGTTCTTCCCGCAGGATGCCCATCAGCCCGGCATTGCTCCTGGTAAAGAATATAGAAAAATTATCGTGAAAGTAAAAGTGAACCAGTAACCCTCACTATTATGACCAAATCACTCAAACTCGTATTATCTGATCCATATCTGAAACCCTATGAGGCCGCTATTCAGGGTCGTTATGACTATGCCCTGAATAAGGAGTTAGAGTTGACGGCCGGCACGCCACTGAAGGATTTTGCCGACGGCTACCTCTATTTCGGTCTGCATAAGACGGATTCCAACTGGGTGTTCCGCGAGTGGGCTCCCAATGCTACAGCCATTTATTTGATTGGCGATTTCAATAATTGGTGCAAGTCAGAAAACTACCGCCTTAGTTCTCTCGGCAACGGCAATTGGGAGGGCATCTTCCCTCTCGATGCAATGCAGCACGGACAACTCTATAAATTGCTCGTAGAGTGGTATGGTGGCGCTGGCGAACGTATTCCAAGCTATGCTTACAGAGCTGTGCAAGACGAGCGCACCAAGGTGTTCTCCGCGCAGGTATGGGCGCCTGAAAAACGCTATGAATGGCAGTGTAAAAACTTCAAACCGGCTTCCGAACCACTCTTCATCTATGAGTGTCATATCGGTATGGCTACTGCTGAGGAGAAAGTGGGAACCTATACAGAGTTCCGCCAGAATGTACTCCCACGCGTGAAGCAACTCGGCTATAACTGTATCCAGATTATGGCTATTCAAGAGCATCCTTATTATGGCAGTTTCGGATATCATGTATCCAATTTCTTTGCTGCATCATCGCGTTTTGGTACGCCCGAAGAACTCAAAGCGCTTATTGATGCAGCCCACAAGATGGGGATTGCCGTAATCATGGACCTCGTTCATTCACACTCAGTGAAGAACGAGCAGGAGGGACTCGGCAATTTCGATGGCACTCCTTATCAATATTTCCACGCGGGCGCGCGTCGTGAGCACCCCGCCTGGGATTCACTCTGCTTCGATTATCAGAAGCCATCAGTGCTCCATTTCCTTCTCTCCAATTGTAAGTTCTGGCTCGATGAGTACAATTTCGATGGTTTCCGCTTCGATGGCGTCACCTCTATGATTTACCGCAGTCACGGCCTTGGCGAGGATTTCCGCGGGTATGGCGATTACTACAACCTCAATCAAGATGGCGATGCTATCTGCTACCTCACCCTCGCCAATAAACTCATCCATCAAGTGAAAAAATCGGCTATCACCATCGCCGAGGAGATGTCGGGCATGCCCGGTCTCGCATACCCTATCAAGGATGGCGGTATTGGCTTTGACTTCCGACTCGCTATGGGAATCCCCGACTTCTGGATAAAGATGATCAAGGAGGTGAAAGATGAAGATTGGAAAGCAGGTCATATCCTCTATGAGATGACCAACCGTCGCGCCGACGAGAAGACCATCTCTTATGCAGAGTCACACGACCAAGCACTTGTGGGCGATAAAACTATCATCTTCCGTCTTATCGATGCTGATATGTATTGGCATATGCAGCACGGAAGCAGCACTTTTATGGTTGATCGCGGTATCGCACTCCATAAGATGATTCGACTCATCACCGCCTCTACCATCAATGGTGGATACCTCAATTTTATGGGCAATGAGTTTGGCCATCCAGAGTGGATTGACTTCCCGCGCGAAGGCAACGGGTGGAGCTATAAATATGCACGTCGCCAGTGGGAACTTGTGGATAACCAAGACTTCTATTATGCAGACCTCAACCGTTTTGACGCCGATATGATCCACTTGCTCGAGCAGCAGAAACGCTTCAACCATTTGCCCATAGAGCAACTTTGGGATAAGGAAGGCGATCAAGTGGTGGCTTATAAGCGAGGTAAGTATGTCTTTGTGTTCAATTGGAACGGCCAAAAATCCTTCCCAGACTATGGTTTCCTTGCACCCGAAGGCGAGTACAAAGTAGTGCTCAATACCGATGCTAAGACCTATGGAGGATTCGAACTCACCGACGATTCGATGCACCACTTCACTCAAGCAGACCCACTTTATCATGCTGACGGAAAAGGATGGTTGCGACTCTACATCCCTGCTCGTTCAGCTATGGTTTTGGAGCTTTGCAAATCAGATAAATAAATTCAAGGTTAGGTAAAAAACACTGTTAAAAACTCTACATTATGCGACTTATTATTCAGCAAAACTACGATCTGCTCTCTCAATGGGCAGCCAATTATGTGGCAAAACGCATTGTTGCCGCTAATCCCACTCCTGAAAACCCCTTCATCTTAGGCTTGCCTACGGGGTCATCTCCCCTCGGAATGTATAAGCATCTTATTGAGCTCAACAAGCAGGGCAGAGTAAGCTTCCAGAATGTGATTACTTTCAATATGGATGAGTATGTAGGGCTTCCCGAAGAGCATCCGGAGAGTTACCATTCGTTTATGTGGAACAATTTCTTCTCGCATATCGATATTCGTCCGGAGAACGTAAATATTCTCAATGGCAATGCTCCTGATTTGGATGCCGAGTGCGCGCGTTATGAGGCAAAGATAGCAGCTTGCGGCGGCATTGACCTCTTCCTCGGCGGTATTGGCCCGGATGGTCATATCGCGTTCAACGAGCCTGCTTCATCACTCGCTTCTCGTACGCGCCAAAAGACGCTCACTACTGATACCATTATCGCTAACAGTCGTTTCTTTGGCGGTGATGTCAACCTCGTGCCGAAGACCGCTCTCACGGTAGGTGTGGGCACTGTGCTCTCTGCTAAGGAGGTGCTGATTATGGTGAATGGCCATAACAAAGCACAAGCGCTCCGTCATGCTGTAGAGGAGCCTATCAGCCAGATGTGGACCATCAGTGCACTTCAGCTCCATCAGCATGGAATCATCGTGTGTGACGAGGCTGCTACCGATATGCTTACTCATGGCACCTATAAGTACTTCCTTGATATCGAGCGCGATAACCTCGATCCTTCTACGCTACTGAAATAACCGATACAATGAGTATTGCTAAATGGCTTTTAGGCGGCTTGGGATTCGTCTTGGGCGGACCGATTGGTGCTTTGGTTGGAGTGGTTATCGCCAATGTCTTTGATAACACGATGGCCCTCCCCGAGGATAATGCCAATAATCAAGGTGATGCAAGGGGAAACAGACAGCAGGAGAGAGCAAATGCTTCCTCCGGCCGCCGCACGGTTTCGGCTTCGGATATACGCGTCAGCCTGCTCGTGCTGATTGCCTGCGTGATGAAAGCGGATGGTCACGTTAGAAAAGTGGAACTTGATGTGGTCAAGCAATTCCTCGTGAGAAACTATGGCGAACAAGGAGCATTAGCAGCATTGCAGATGCTTAAGCACATGCTCAATCAATCGTTTGATGCGAGCGAGGTGTGCGCGCAGATTGCGGCCAACGTGAACTATTCCACTCGATTGGAACTAGTTCATTTCCTTTTGGAACTGGCTCATGCAGATGGCGAGATTGCCGATGCGGAAAAGCAGGTGATTGATCATATTGCCGATGCGTTGCGCTTGTCTCAAGCAGATTATCAGTCGCTAGTGGCACTCTATCAGAAAGAGCAAGACCCTAATTGGGCATATCAGGCGCTGGAGATTGCCCCCGATTGCTCTGACGATGAGGTCAAGAGAGCTTATCGCCGTATGGCAATGAAGTACCACCCAGACAAGGTGGCATCGGCAGGCGAGGAGATACGCCAAAAAGCCACCGAGAAATTCCGCGGTATCAACGAAGCATACGAATCCATCAAGCGCCAGAGAGGAATCGCCTAATTTTCTTAGACGGCTGCTCAGTTTAGTTTGAAATCGCCTATTGTAGGTAGATAGCGAATACGATTCGCAACTTGCTACAATAATGCTGATATCCCATTGTATTTGAAGTGAACCCTGAAAGTTAGAAACAACTTTTGGGGTTCACTTTATTGCGGTGGGATTTTTTTGTTTGGTTCGACCAAATCCGTATTACAGACATCCTTTTGGATATACAAAGCCACCCCTACGTCTCCTAAAAGTAAACCCATTACGGAATCGTAACAACTATTTTAGAATACGAGTCAACCTTTTCAGGAAACGTGTCAACAATATACGATTATTAAGAAACGACATCCGTAAACGAGTAAACCTTTTTCAGTACAAAGTAAACCTTTTTCAGAACAAAGCACAGCAGGCTGTATGGAGGCGGATTTTTCGCAAAGTCTGCACTAAGTCTGCATTAAGTCTGCAATAAGTATGCAAGAAGTCTATCAGCGAGGTTATTTAGAGGGTAAAAAAGAGAGATTAGGAGAAGGATTATGGCAGATTTTTTTGTGTAAAATTTGGCTATTCCAAAAATTTTTCGTAATTTTGCAGCGTTTTTGAGGTGGCAAAGTCACTTAAGTAGGCTTTTACCTCAATATTGCTGCCTTGGTAAAGGCAAGGTTTCCCGAGAATATTCCATACGATTGTTTCATCAAACGCGGGCAAAGAGCCCGCATCAACTATGACAAAGAGACCCTACGTTTCTCAGGCATGGGTATGGCTTTATGTTCTCACCCTTGCTGCGTGGTCGTTGCCGCTGCATGCTCAAGACTCTTCATTAGTGTTAAAAACCGACATGGAGACGCTCTTTATGATGGCAGATCAAGAAAGTCGCGTGATTCGTCTTTCAGAGCAAGCATTGCAGGCTGCCCAATCTGGCGCAAAGTATGCCCAAAGTCATTATTTTCCTTCGTTAAGCATTGACCTGAGCGGTTCGTATATAGGTACAGCTGTGGTGATGGGTCGTGACTTTTCTACCTCGGGCGAGACCTCGGTAATCTTGCCCGGACATGAACCTATATCCATCAGTAATGGTGCGCAACCCACTCCACATTGGGGCAACAGTCTCGTGCTGCAAGCTACGCAGGTGATTTACTCCGGTGGTGCAGTTACGGCGCAAACGAAAGCTGCTAAGTTGCACGAACGGATAGCAGAACTCGACGTGGAGCGGCAGCGGCAAGAAGTGCGCATGATGCTGGCTGGATATTATCTGGAACTGGCCAAACTTCATAACCAGCAGCAAGTTATTGCACAGCATATCTTCCTTACCCAAACCATGCTGAAAACGATGCGTGCGCGGCACGAAGCCGGCGTTGTACTGAGCAACGATATAACGCGTTATGAGCTCCAACTGAGCGAGCTTGAGCTGATGCAGATTCAGCTCAATGATGCTGTTTCGATTATCCAACATGCTTTGCAAACGATGCTCCATACCGATAGAATCGTAGTTCCTGATTCCGCTTCGATAGAAGCCCTTTATCGCCAGTTGGAGCAAGTTCACAATGAAGCTATGTGGCAAGATCGGGCTGCACAATCCAATCTTGATATTCATGTGGCCAACACTCAGCAGCAGCTCGCGGAGCAAGAGTTGAAAGCTACTCGAGCCGCCTCTATCCCCTCCGTAATGGCTATTGTGCGTGAGCAGCTTGCAGGACCATATACCTCGGATTTTATACCGGTAGATGCCAATATCAACAGTTGGTTTGTGGGCATAGGTATTCATTATGATCTCGATGCGTTATGGAAGAATCGCCACGCGGTGGCACAGGCTGCTGCACGTAAATCGGCATCTGCCGAACAAAGTGCATTCGTTAAAGAACAGGTATCCAATGCTATTCATGCTGCCTACGTGCGTTTTTATACTGCTTTTTCGGAAGTACAAACGCAGCAGAAACAGGTGGTTTTGGCTAATCAAAACTACGATCTGGTAATGAAACGTTATGAGGGCGACTTGGCCTTACTTACGGATATGCTTGACGCTTCTAATATGAAGCTGACGGCTGACATGGCTTTGGTGAATGCCCGTATTTCCCTCATTTTTACCTATTATCAACTCAAATATTCGATTCATTCGCTATGAAAAAGTCCACTATTTATAATATTATCGTAATCCTTATTCTCTTGTTTGGCGCCGCTTTTGTAGTGCTTCAGTTTTGTCATTTTGGCCGCGTGGAATATACGGATAATGCACGTGTATGCCGTTATATTGCCCCTCAAAATACGCGCGTACAAGGATTCATTAAAGAGATTCGCTTTGATGCGTATCAGCCTGTGCATAGGGGCGATACGTTGGTCGTATTGGAGATTACTGAATATCGTTTGCGGTTGGCGCAGGCCATTTCTGATTTGGCGCGCGTAGAGCAAAACAGCAAGGCGATGGGTTCGCAGATTTTGACCACCAACTCGCAGATGCGCGTGACGCGTGCCTCTATCGAGGAGGCGCGTATCAATATGGATAATCTGGCACGTGAGGATGCGCGATATGAGCGACTGTTGGCGCAAGAAGCGGTTACTCCTCAGCAATACGATGCCCAGCATACAGCCTATCTGTCGGCAAAGGCACGCTATGAGCAGATGTGTAATACGGAGGCTATGCAGTCCAACGTGGTGACCGAGCAAACGCATGTGCACTCCGCTTCCGTATCGGCGCTGGAGCAGGCGCAACTCGCCGTTGAACTTGCTGAACTCAACCTCTCTTATTGCTATATCATTGCTACCCACAATGGTGTGGTTGGCGCAAGGGATATCAATATTGGTCAGCTCGTCAATCCGGGACAGACCCTTGTGTCCATTGTGGATGCTGATGAGATTTGGGTAGAGGCTAATTACCGCGAACGTCAATTGAAACATGTGATGCCGGGAGCGGAGGTGGATATACGGGTGGATGCCGTGCCAAACGTGACTTTTAAGGGGCAAGTTGAGCGGTTTTCGGATGCTACGGGAAGCGCTTTTTCTCTCATCCCAGTGGATAATGCCACCGGCAATTTCGTTAAGGTGGAGCAGCGTCTGACCGTGAGAATCTCACTTGAAGAGAATGATCCTGAAATGCTGGAGAAACTGCATGCAGGATACAGTGTGGAATGCGAAGTGAAATACTGATATGGAGTCTGCTAATCAGTTTGTTATGCCGATGTTTCGGTCGTTTGTACTGAAACCGTTGCAACCATGTATATACGTGCTGACAGCTTTCTGTTTTCAATTTTCGGGATGCGTCTATTTGGGCGCATTGGAAGCTGTCCGCGGTACGACAAACTTCATGATTGAAGACTTGGTCTTTTTGTTGTTCTCTGGATTAGCGGGTATGGCCGTATATTTTCCTTTGCTTTTTAGAATGAAGTTTCGGTTTACGAATCAGCAACTGCTCTGCGGCTCTGCCTGCGTGATTATGCTATGCAATTATATTACAATGTCATCTTCGTCGATGCTTATTCTGGCGCCCGTGTGTTTTATTTCCGGAATGGCAAAGATTCAGGGTACGTTTGAGTGCATGTCGAATATCCAATTATGGATCACGCCCAAGCGCGATTTCGGTGTGTTCTTTCCAGTGTTGCATATCATCCTGCTTACTGCGATTGTGGGCGGTGGATGGCTGGCATCGGTGATGGCTTATCATTGGTCGTGGCAGACAATGCATTGGCTTACGATGGGCACTATGTCAGCGGTAGTGCTTTCGCAACTCTTGCTCTGTAAGCCTTTTTGCCCTATGCCTCAGCGCATACCATTTCGCGGCATTGATTTTCTTTCTGCATTGCTGATTTGTATTGTCATGCTGATGGCCAGTTATGTAATGATATATGGTAATTATTACGAATGGTTCTATAGTTTTCGCCTGCGTCTTATAGCCGGTTTATCTGTGGTCTTGTTTGCGCTGCTTCTATTGCGTTTGCGCAACGTTAAACAGCCGTATGTGAATCTGCGTATTTTTCGCTACCGTAATGTAGTGGCTATTTTGACTGTAACTGCGATAGCTGAGGTGCTGCTCGGGGTAGAGCATACGATGGAGGAGATTCTCTACGCGGAGGTGGTTGTGCTGGAAGAACATACCAAAGCGGAACTATTGCTTTGGGCGCTACCTGGCATTTATATCGGGGTAGGAATTACACTCTTCTGGCTCGGGCATAAACGATGGAAAGTGTGGCATCTTTTTGCATTGGCTTTCGGCTTGGTAATGGCTTACGCAGTATATATGTATCTGCATTTGGATATGAATGTGCCTTATGAGCAATATTGCGTAGGATGTGCGCTACGCGGCTGTGCGTATGCAATTTTTGCGGCTTCGCTGATGTGGTCACTCCACGAATCGGTGCCCGATCTCAACGAGTTCTTCATGGCGTTATTCATTTTTAATATCATGCATATGTATCTTGCTGGCGCCATGTCGTTTGGTCTTTACAGCCATTTGTTTTCTATCCAATTAGGTGATAATATAGCGCGCTATTCAGGTTATCTCACCGCTACTTCGATAGCTTCTAAATCGCAACTCGCCATCATGGCGAACTGGTTGTCTGACATGATGGCGATAACGATTAAGCAAGTATATGGATTGGTAATATGGACAGCTGCGGGTATGACAATGTGCTTTTTGCTCCTTCATTTTCCGCGCATACGCACACAAGTGCGAAAAGTGCCCTATTGGGCGGTATATGCAGTGGAGTATATATGGCGATTAGGCAACCTAAAACGTGATTAGAAAGTCCAATATCCGCGTTATGCAACCCGAAATTGTCATGCAAGGGTACCCGCGAGAGCCATTAGGGCAACGTAGAGCCAGTGGGCAATCACGCCAGCTGAGATGCCGCCGATAAAAGTGCTCAGCAGGGCTTTAGAGACCAAAGGGCGGTAGCCGAGAGAGTCAAGGGTGGCTGCATCGGTGGAGAGGTAGCCGCTCCAGCACATGCCCATAGCCGTGAAGACAGTGATGGCATTACCATCGATGATACCGGCTCTTACGAACTCCGGAATAAGTCCCAACGCTGCTCCTACTGCACCTAAAGCGGTGATGGGGAAAGCAATCAATTCTGGTGCATGGAAGCCAAACAACCATTCGAAGAGGAAATTCACCTTACTTGCCAACCACGGTAGTAATCGTGTACCTTCATAAGCAGCACCCGTATAAGACATTATGGTATTCCCCGCTGCATCTACGCTCTCTGATCCGCCAAACGTGAGCATCATTACGAAGGTAGAGATAATCAGCACACCGGGGATAATCGCTAATCCTACATCCACACCTGACTTGCCACCATCCAGCAGCGCGTTGAGCACGCGAATGAAGAGCGAGTTGCTGTCTTTCCCGCCTGCCATCAGTTCTGCCTCTTCCTCTTCCAGCGCGTGCATGTCCTCCGGCGATAGTGCGTCTTCATCGCGGTAAGAGGGGTACATCTTGCAGGTAAAATGCTGCATCAGTCGTGTGCTGATGATGCAACCGCAGATCGCACCGAAAAAGCCGATGAACGGAGCCGCGTAATAGCCCTGGCCAATCATAAATACAATCACAATCAATCCCATACCAAAGGCCGTACCGAAGTTCACAAGCGACACGTGCTGATACTTCTTGAAATACCGCGCAAAATGTTTGTTTTGCGAAAGCGAAATGATTGCGGGGTTGTCGCTCAAGAACGTGAGCACCGCTCCTAACGAAGCCACACCAGGCATGTTAAACAGCGGTTTCATAATCGGACGGAGCAGTTTCTGCAGCAAATCGACAACGCCAAACTCAATGAAGATTTTGCTCAGTGCGCCGGTAAGTACGCAGATGGCCATCAGGTAGAAGACCGTATTGAGCAGTAGATCGTGGGCCGTATGCATCAGCGTGTTGAGCATATTCGTCAGCCCCATTACGTAGGCCATGTAGCCGAAAAGAAGGAGTACAACCAGCAGGCATGTAACACCTGCTGGCATGTGGTGTTTCTTTCGCATGTGATAGTGTTTTTCTTATGATGAAAGATATTAAAGCGATGGATAGAATGGGGCATTAGAGCAGTGCAGCCATGTTTTTTGGATTGAGCAGTTGCTTACCCTCATCGGTATATGCATAATCGATGCGGTCAGCAAAGCGCTCTTCTACCTTGCCTCGAACCACCTTCATGGTAGAGTTAACGAGGTGATTCTGCTCTGTGAACGCCTCTGGGAGGACTGCCACGGCCTTGGGCAACCAAGCTTCGGGGAACACTCCGAAGTTCTTACCGCCTTTCTTATACGAGTCGATCTCCTCCTGAATCTTCATTAACTGCGCTTTGCGTCCCTCTTCAGAGAGCGGGTCAAGTCCTTTCTGCTGCGCATACTCGCGTAAAGCTTCCTTGTTGGGAACAAGCAGAGCCATCGTATAGGGATTTTGATTATTATGCAGGATTACGTTATCTACGTACTTACTGCCGTCGGTGAGGCCATCTTCAAAGCCTTCGGGGCTATATTTCTCGCCATCAGCACCGATGAGTAGCGACTTAAAACGGCCTACTACCCAGAGGAAACCGGGATGCTTCTCACGGAGCACATAACCCATATCGCCCGTATGGAGCCAACCATCGATGACGGTATTGGCCGTTGATACGGGATTCTTCCAATAGCCTGCCATCACGTTCTCGCCCTTGATGACGATTTCACCGCGTTGGCCATCGGGCATTTCATTGCCTTCCGAATCGCAAATCTTGAGTTCGAGTGGACTTACGATGCGGCCCGACGAACCGAAGATAGCATGACCCGGGGCATTGGCGCAGATGATTGGCGTTGCTTCCGAGAGACCATAGCCTTGAAACATCGGTATTCCGATAGCGTTATAATAGCGCTGTAACTCAATGTCGAGGAGTGCACCGCCGCCTACGAAGAACTTCATTCTGCCGCCCATTCCCTGTCGAACAGCCTTGAAAATGAGTTTGTCAAACAGCGCAATCAGCGGTTTTTTCCAAAGTTGGCAGAAGCCGCCAGCATTCCAATACTCTTTGTTGTAAGAAATGGCAAGGCGGAGTGCGAAATTGTAGAGCGCCTCCACTTTCGGGCCTTTCTTCTTGATGGTCGTTTCGATATTCTTCTTGAAATTGCGCGCCAAAGCCGGTACGGAGAGCATCACATGCGGCCGCACCTCGGCAATCGACATGGGGATATTCTTGAGCGAAGCAAGCGCGTTTTTGCCCACCGGAACGGTAGCAATAGAGCCGCCGTATGACATCATCGTATAGAATCCGGCTACGTGCGCAAAGCAGTGGTCGAGCGGGAGGATGATGAGCATTACATCGCCTTCGTTGATGCCAATCACCGAATGGGCTTGCTCTACGTTGGCCGTGTAATTGCGGTGGGTGAGGAGAATGCCTTTGGGGTCGGCTGTGGTGCCGGAGGTGTACGATATATTGGCGTAGTCATCAGGCCCAACCGACTCATAGCGCGCCTTGAACGCATCGGCATGTTCCTTCAGATACGCATCGCCCATGGTTTGCAGTTCGGAGACGAGCATCTCCTTCTCCTGTAAGTCTGTGATGGGGTCAAACACAATCACCTTTTCTACGTTGGGGCATTCGGGCAGGATTTTTCGAATCTTAGGCAACTGCTGCTCGGAGGTGAAAATAAAGCGTGCGTCAGAATGCTGGATACGGAAGAGCAGGTCGCTGGCTTCCTCGAGCTTGATGGAGAGGGGCACGTTTACGCCACCGGCATAAAGGATACCGAGCTCGCCAATCACCCAGAGGTTGCGACCTTGCGAGAGCAATGCACAGCGTTCGCCTTTCTCCAAACCGAGTGCCATCAAGCCTGCACCGATGCGATAGGACTCCAAGCGTGTTTGCTCAAACGTGGTTTCCGTCCACACTGCATCCACCTTCTCGCGGAGGAAGACATTGCTGGCAAACTGACGAGTGTATTTTTCTACAAAGTCAATGATTGTAATTCGTTTATTCATATTCTCAGAAGTTTTTTAGGGGAGTTAATACGTTCGGATAATGGTGTATTGGAGCAGTTGCAGCAAGGCGCTTTTTACGTCAGATTGGTGGAAAGAAGCGAGCGCATTGTGCGCTTTCTGCTTATGTGCCTGCATCTGTTGCTCCACGTATCGGATGCCGTCGTATCGGAGTACAAAAGACTGAATGCACTGCAAGTCGTCATCGAGGTGTTGGCTAAAGGGTAACTGCTCTGCAATGCTGCGGATGGCCGCTGCCTCGTCTTGCGGGGCACGGTTGAGGGCTATAATCAGCGGTAGGGTGGCTTTTCCATCGCGAATGTCGGAGAGGGTAGGTTTGCCAATCTCCTGCTCTGAATAGTCGAGCACGTCGTCTTTCATTTGGAAAATGAGTCCGATTTCTCGTCCGAAGGTGCGCAGTTGTGACTCCTGCTTAGCCGAAGCACCAGAGGAGACTCCGCCAGCTTGCGTACATGCAGCAAAAAGCGAGGCTGTCTTTTGGTCAATCACGCGCATATAGGACTCCTCTGTTATCCACTGTGAAGCGTTGGCATGCAACTGCATAATCTCGCCTGTAGAGAGCGTCTTGCCCATGTTGGCTACGATATTCAGAATCTTCAGATTGCGCAGATTGGCGGTGATTTCAATCACGCGTGCGAGCAGGAAGTCACCCACTAATACTGCCACTTTGTTACCAAAAAGAGCCTGCACGCTCGGTGCACCGCGTCGCATAGGTGAGTTATCTACCACGTCATCGTGTACAAGCGAAGCCGTATGAAGCAGCTCCATCGCTACCGCTGTCTGGATGGTTTTTTCGTTTACGCCATGGCACATCTTTGCCGACAGCAACACCATAATGGGGCGCAATTGCTTACCCACCGTAAGGATGATATGCTCCAGCGCTTCCTTCAGGAGTGGATGGTCAGTCTGGAGCGCATCACGGAATGCCTGCTCGAATTGCGACATTTCGAGGGCTACTGGGCGTTTTATTTCATCTATAGTATTCAACACATTCTTAATTTATTGCGCGCACGCAAGCGCGTGAGATAAAAACGACCGCAAAGGTACGCATTTTTTTTGATATCGCCAACATTATTAGCAATTTTTCTACATTTAGCGGCATTTTTTGCACACCTATGCGCATAAATAGCAGTAATTTTGCAGCGGTAAAAATAGGCGAATACTTTTTCGACTCTTTTTCTATATCGATTATCAATCAAAAACACATATACTATCATGAAAGCTTTTTTGGACAAAGACTTCCTTTTGCAAACGGAAACTGCTAAGGAGTTGTATCACGAGCATGCGGCCAAAATGCCCATTATCGACTATCATTGCCACCTCATTCCTCAGATGGTAGCAGAGAACAAACGTTTCGAATCGATTGCTCAGATTTGGTTGATGGGCGACCACTACAAATGGCGCGCAATGCGTTCTAACGGTGTAGATGAGAAATACTGCACGGGTAAGGACACTACCGATTGGGAGAAATTTGAGAAATGGGCAGAGACAGTGCCTTATACGTTCCGTAACCCGCTTTACCACTGGACACACTTGGAGCTCAAGACCGCTTTTGGCATTGAGGAACGCCTCAATCCGCTTACGGCTCGCGCCATCTACGATAAGTGTAACGAAATGATCCAGACGGAAGACCGCTTCTGTCCACGCGGCATGATGGCGCATTACAACGTGGAAGTGGTATGCACTACCGACGATCCCGCGGATTCGCTCGAATGGCATCAGATTGTAAAAGACGATCCTACTGCCAAGACGCGTATGCTCCCCACTTGGCGTCCTGATGCAGGTATGAATATCGAAGCAGCTACTTGGAAAGCCTATATCGAGAAATTGGCTACGGTAGCTGAGTGCAATATCAGCAATTTTACCGAGCTCGTAGCTGCGCTTCAGAAGCGTCATGACTTCTTCGAGACGATGGGTTGCCGCCTTTCTGATCATGGTATTGAGGAGTTTTACGATGAGCCTTACACCCTTGCTGAGATTGATGCAATCATGCAGAAAGCCCTCAGTGGCAAAGAGTTAACGGTTTATGAGATTCGTCAATATAAGCACGCATATCTCCACGCTCAGGCTGAGATGGACTACGCTTCCGGCTGGACGCAGCAGTATCACTATGGCGCTATTCGCAACAACAACTCTAAGATGTTTGAACTCCTCGGTGCAGATACTGGATTTGACTCCATTGGCGAGTTCACTACGGCAAAGGCCATGAGCCATTTCCTCGATGAGATGAATAAGGAGGGTCATTTGGCAAAGACCATTCTCTACAACCTCAATCCTTGCGCAAACGAGGTGATTGCTACCATGCTCGGCAACTTCCAAGACGGCTCTATCCCTGGCAAGATTCAATTTGGCAGCGGATGGTGGTTCCTCGACCAGAAAGACGGTATGGAGAAGCAGATGATGGCTCTCTCTAACCTCGGCTTGCTCAGCCGCTTCGTAGGTATGCTTACTGACAGCCGCTCGTTCCTCTCCTATCCGCGTCATGAGTATTTCCGCCGTACCCTCTGCAATGTGCTCGGCAACGATATCGAGGCCGGACTCATTCCGTTTACCGGCTATGAGAAAGAGCGCGTTTGCCAAATGGTGGAGGATATCTGCTACAACAACGCAAAGAATTATTTCAAATTTTGATTAAGATACTAAATTCCAATAGTTCGTTAAAAATTATACATAAAAATACTCGCTAAGCGGTCTTTTTTAGTCCATATAGCAAGAGTGTTGTAAATCGTGTTCTTTTTGTTCTTGATTTTGGTTCGGATTCGAATCTTTTGCAAAATAGTCACTTAAAGAACACTTTTTAAGTTGGTAGGTGAACTATTATGAACTATTGAAATTTGTAATATAATGCGGCATAATTATAAAAATATGTAAAAAATATTAACGAACTATTGGTTAATCGAACTGTTGTATAAATAAATATGAAGCAAATGAAAACAAACCCTCATTCTTTCCTAAGACTATGTTTAGTCTCTATGTTTTTGGTTACGAGTTCTTTCTTGTTTTTCTCCTACGCTGTGCCGTATGTTGAAGAAATAGAAGACGATGATGATGTGGATACGCTTACCATTCGTTATGCACATCAAATGGACTCTATTTATAGTACAATGAAGATCAACTACCATTTTGAGTATAAAGATTACAAACCTGCTCGTATGTATGATCCTGATTATAGCCATAGAAAGGTTTATACAACCGCAGAAAACGCAGAACGAATAAATATTTTAATCATTGTAAAAGACTATATATATGATAAATTAAACGCTTCTTGCAAACAATATTCTGATGATATTTATCAATATGCGGGATATACTTCAACCATTGAAACTGTTCATTTAGACACATATAGTCAAGTGAAGGATTTAATTCTTTCATATAACTCTATCGATTTTAAAGGCGTTGTTCTTGTTGGAGATATTGCTAGTGTGGAGTACGAAGAAAAGTATGAAGGAAAATATGCATATTGGCCTTGTGATTTGTACTATATGGATTTAGACGGGCGTTGGTATGACAACGATAGCAATGCCATATTTGATGCGCATAAAGGAAATGTTAAACCAGAAATTTTTGTTTCAAGAATCATGGCACACACTTTCGGGCTTTATGGTTCTGAAGTTGATTTTATAAAGAAATACTTCGAAAAAGATCATATTTTTTGGACTGGAGGAGCTCCGACCTTCTCAAGTGCTCTGGCTTATACCTCAAAAGATTGGGCTGGAAGAGCTGATTTTGGCAATAAAGGTATCGGCTATCTGTATGGAACTACTAGTTATTCTAAGTTAGAAGAACCAAACTATTATGCATTCGGAAAAGCAGATTATATACATCAGAATCAGTACAATTATTCGTTGATTCAGTTATCTGCTCATTCTAATCCTTCAAGTCATAGATTAACTAATAACTTTGGCAGTTCCGATACTCTTTTGAGAACTAATGAAATAATGCGAGAGCAGACGCACGCGCTGAGCTATAACTTGTACTGTTGTTCAGCACTAAATTGGACTACGGACTCATTTAATGGTTATATAGGTGGTAGTTACCTCTTCAATAACGATATCACTTTGACAATTGTGGGTAGTACAAAAACCGGTTCGATGCTTAAGTTCAAACATTATTACAAAGAACTATCAAATGGAGAATCCATAGGTGACGCCTTCGCGGCTTGGTTTCGTAAAGCAGCTGGAGTAACCCATGAAAAGGAAGATATTCATTGGTTCTATGGTATGTCAATTCATGGAGATCCGTGTATTCGCTTAATACAAAATAAAAGTTCTAAAGTTAGTCCTAACCTATACAATCAAGATGAAGTCATCAATGAAGACGCGTATTCCCTCTATAAAGTATACGACATGAATGGTCAACTTCTTGTTTCAGGGAAAGACCAAGAAATAGTTAATAATCTTCCCCACGGGCTATTTATTGTTAATCAAATAACCGAAAATAAAACCATTTCGTATAAAGTATATCGTTAATAGGAAAGTATATGAAAAAAGCTATTTCTATAGCAATGCTATTCATGTTAGCATTTGCATTCGCTTCTTGTGAAGCAAATTTTAAACCGAATGAGTATGTTTTCTCCGAGGTTCACGAACTGGAAGGAGTAATGGTATATGCAGTCGACAAAGCGTTTTACGGGAAAGTAGTCACACCAGGTCTAAGCATAGGATTCCGTACATTTAGTGATACAACTTATTTTGTACACAACTGCAACGATAAAGATTTTCCTTGTACTATATGTGATGAACGTATTAATTACCTTGATACAATACATGTATTAGCCAAAACAGCCGAGGCAAAGGATTACAATAGATCTACTTATTATTGTATAGATATAGTCAAGGTGTTAGGGATTAAACATTCAACAGAAGAAGAATGGTAAAAATCGTTCTTTACACAAAAATCGACATATCGCTACACAAAAGGCACAATAGCTCGTTAGAGCGCCCTTAATGTAATGACTAAAGTTCAAGTTGACAATGGTTTAATGCGCAGAAGATTACTTAAAAAATAATAGGGCTTGCCCGTTGCTTTATAGAGCTTGCTCGTTGGAGAATAGACTTTAGCCCGTTGTTCAATTATTTGCATATCCCCCAAAATCAATATTTCGATATTTTTTAACATATTTTTATAATTGTGCCGCATTATATTACAAATTTCAATAGTTCATAATAGTTCACCTACCAACTTAAAAAGTGTTCTTTAAGTGACTATTTTGCAAAAGATTCGAATCCGAACCAAAATCAAGAACAAAAAGAACACGATTTACAACACTCTTGCTATATGGACTAAAAAAGACCGCTTAGCGAGTATTTTTAAGTATAATATTAACATAATATTGTAAATTCTACTTCAATGTCAAAAATCATTACCCTTGGCGAGATTATGCTCCGCCTCAGCCCCGAAGGCAACGACCGTTTTATTCAGACCGACCACTTCCGCATCATCCCTGGTGGTGGCGAAGCTAACGTAGCTGTATCTTGCGCTAATTATGGCCACGATGCTTATCTCGTAACCAAGCTCCCGAAGCATGAGATTGGACAGATTGCAGTCAACTCGCTTCGCCGCTATGGCGTTAACACGCAGTTTATCGCTCGCGGTGGTGACCGTATAGGTTTGTATTACTGCGAGACTGGCGCTTCGATGCGTCCGTCTAAGGTTATTTACGACCGTGCACACTCGGCTATCGCTGAGGCTGACCCTGCTGATTTCGATTTCGACGCCATCATGGAGGGCGCACAGTGGTTCCACTGGTCGGGCATCACGCCGGCTATCTCTGACAAGGCTGCTGAGCTCACTCGTTTGGCTTGCGAAGCTGCTAAGCGTCATGGCGTTACCGTATCGGTTGACCTCAATTTCCGCAAAAAACTTTGGACGTCAGAGAAGGCTATCTCTGTGATGCGTCCGCTTATGCAATATGTAGATGTATGTATTGGCAATGAGGAAGATGCAGAGCTTTGCCTCGGCTTCAAGCCCGATGCTGACGTAGAAGGTGGCGAAACCAACGCAGCCGGCTACGAAGGTATTTTCCGTCAGATGAAGGAGGAGTTCGGCTTTAAGTATGTGGTATCTACCCTCCGTGAGTCGTTCTCCGCTACCCACAATGGTTGGAAAGCACTCATCTTCGATGGCAAGGAGTTTTATCAGTCTAAGCGCTATGAGATTAACCCCATTATCGACCGTGTAGGTGGTGGTGACTCGTTCTCAGGTGGCCTCATCCACGGTATGCTCAAGTATCCTGACAACCAAGGGGCTGCACTGGAGTTTGCCGTAGCTGCTTCGGCACTCAAGCATACCATCAATGGTGATTACAACCTCGTTTCTGAAGAAGAAGTGCTCGCACTCGCCGGCGGTAACGCCAACGGCCGCGTACAACGTTAATCATAGCTGACCGCGTCTGCTTTCGGCATGCGCGGCCGCGCTAAATACATTAATTTTTCTATGGCAAAATTTGATAAGTTTGAGGTGATGGCCAAGATTGCGGCCGCACCGATGGTACCCGTTTTCTATCATAAAGACGCAGAAATCTGCAAGAAAGTCATCAAAGCCTGCTATGAGGGTGGTGTACGCGCGTTTGAGTTCACCAACCGTGGTGATTTCGCTCATGAAGTGTTTGGCGAGCTCTCCAAGTGGGCAAGCAAAGAGTGCCCCGAACTTGCGCTCGGTATTGGCTCGGTAGTGGATGCCCCTACGGCAGCACTCTACCTCCAGCTCGGTGCGAATTTCGTAGTTGGCCCGCTCTTCAACCCCGATATCGCAGTCGTTTGTAATCGTCGCTGCGTGACCTACTGCCCGGGTTGCCTCACTCCTTCGGAGATTGGCAAGGCTCAGGAGGTAGGCTGCGACTTCACCAAGGTCTTCCCTGGTGATGTGGTAGGTGCTAACCTGATTAAGGGCGTTTTGGCTCCAATGCCGTGGTCGAAGATCATGGTTACGGGTGGTGTTGCACCAGAGAAAGACAACCTTGAAAAATGGTTCAAGGCTGGCGTCTTCTGCGTAGGTATGGGATCCAAACTCTTCCCCAAGGAGGTGATTGCTGCTGAAGATTGGCAGGCTATTACCGCCAAATGCCAAGAATGCTTCTGCGCTATCAATGGCTTCAAGGCGTAAATCGTGAGGCTATAATATTAATTAAATATGTTTATCTAACATCCATGTCAACTCAACAAAAACTTTTGTCAAACTGGCGTTGGTGGCTTTGCAGCTTGCTGTTTGTGGCTACTACTGTTAACTATCTTGACCGCCAGGTACTCTCTCTCACGTTTGAGGAGTTTATCAAACCCGAATTTCATTGGACCGATAATGATTATGGTACAATCACCTCGTTCTTCTCCATTTTCTACGCTATTGCCTGCCTTTTTGCAGGTAAGTTTGTAGATTGGATGGGCACAAAGCGAGGCTATCTGATTGCCATCTTCGTATGGTCGGCAGGTGCTTGTCTCCATGCGCTTTGCGGCTGGGCAACCATGCATATCGAAGGCTTCGAGAGTCTGGCTGCGATGCGTGCCGTAGAAATGGGCAGTAATGCTGCTCTCGGTATAGCTACCACCTCGGTGTATCTTTTCCTCCTTTGCCGCGGCATCCTTGCCCTTGGTGAGGCGGGTAACTTCCCCGCTGCCATTAAGGTTACGGCTGAGTATTTCCCTAAGAAAGACCGTGCATTCGCTACCTCGTTGTTCAACGCAGGTGCTTCTGTAGGTGCGCTTGCTGCACCCCTCTGCATCCCCGTGTTGGCTAAGCAACTCGGTTGGGAATGGGCGTTTGTTATCATCGGTGGACTCGGTTTCCTCTGGATGTTCTTCTGGCAGTTTATGTATGATAAGCCTGAGGTAAGCAAACACGTGAATGAGGCTGAACTTCGCTATATTCGTCAGGATGAGTCAGAGGAAGAGCAGGTGGCTTCCGTTAAGGAGGAGCTTTCTATTCCGATGTTCAAGTGCTTCGGCTATCGCCAGACGTGGGCGTTCATCGTAGGTAAGTTCTTTACCGATGGCGTGTGGTGGTTCTTCCTCTTCTGGGCTCCTTCGTATTTCCAGAATCAGTTCGGCTACAAGGCATCTTCGGGCATGGGCCAAGCGCTCATCTTTACATTGTATGCTATCGTTACGATTCTCTCTATCTTTGGTGGTTATCTGCCTAAGTTGTTTGTAGAGAAGAAGCACATGGAGCCGTATAGCGGCCGTATGCTTGCTATGTTGATTTTCACCATCTTCCCGCTCTTTGCGCTTGCCGCACAGCCGCTTGGCGCATATAGCGCATGGTGGCCCGCTATCTTCATTGGTTTGGCTGGAGCTGGCCATCAGGCTTGGTCGGCTAACCTCTTCTCTACCGTTGGTGATATGTTCCCCAAATCTACAATCGCTACCATTACGGGTATCGGCGCAATGGCTGGTGGTATTGGCTCGATGATTATCCAGAAGTCGGCTGGTGCACTCTTTACCTATGCTGAGAATGCAGGCGAAGCATTCGGTTTCCTTGGTTTCACGGGCAAGCCCGCTGGCTACTTCATCATGTTCTGCTTCTGCGGCGTTGCTTATATCACCGCTTGGGTGCTTATGAAGGCCCTCGTTCCTCGCTACAAGAAAGTAGAGGTATAAACCAATAGGATGAGCTTTTTGCCTCGCCTAAAAAAATCAATAAAGACACGGCTTCTTGTGGAGGCCGTGTTTTTTTTGATGCCAAATACCAGAGGAAGAATGAATAACGTCTTCAAAAGGGAAATGGGTAAGCCTAACGCTTATCCTCAAAAGGAAAAGGGTAATTCTAAGGCCGTTTCTCAGGAGGGGAATGGGTAAGTCCAATGCTTTTCCTCAAGAGGGTTTAGTTGAAGCCGAAGACGAACCAAACGGCAGCTATGAGACAAACGGCAGCTGCGATATGATTCCATCGGAGTTGCATGTGAAAGGCCATCATGCTGAAGAGGATGAATACGCAGAGCGTAATGACTTCCTGAATCACTTTGAGTTGCATGAGCGAGAAGGGCCCGCCGTTTTCTGCAAAACCTATCCGGTTGGCAGGCACCTGCAGGCAGTATTCGAAAAACGCAATCGCCCAACTGAACGCAATCACAGCAATCATCGGCCATTGATGAAACCACTTAAACTCGGCCAACTTCAGATGGCCATACCAGGCAAATGTCATGAAGACATTGCTGCATATCAAAAGAAATATTGTATATAAACCGCGCATATTTGTAGGTTTGAGGTTGCAAAATTACGCTTTTTTTGCGAAATAACGAAGAAAAATGCGTAAAAAACGTCCTTTTCTTCATTTTTCTGCTCAAAAATTTGGTCAATTCAAAAAAAAGCAGTAATTTTGCACCCCGGAATGAGAAAAGCACTATTTGCTCGTGCAATAAGCGGTAGTTTATTTGCGAGAAAAGTGGCTCTCTTCTCTGTTAAAATTATTGCGGAAATAGCTCAGTTGGTAGAGCACGACCTTGCCAAGGTCGGGGTCGCGGGTTCGAGTCCCGTTTTCCGCTCAACGTTCGTTAAGAACCCTCTGCGCAGGTGGTGAAATTGGTATACACGCTACTTTGAGGGGGTAGTGGCCGAAAGGTCGTGTGAGTTCGAGTCTCATCCTGCGCACAACCATTTTGCGGAAATAGCTCAGTTGGTAGAGCACGACCTTGCCAAGGTCGGGGTCGCGGGTTCGAGTCCCGTTTTCCGCTCTCGAAAGAGCCTGGTGCAGAACGGCCGTTCTGCATTTTTTTTCTCAGAGCTCCATCGATGCCCGAATGGCGGAATTGGTAGACGCGCTCGTTTCAGGTGCGAGTGTTTAACCACGTGCAGGTTCGAGTCCTGTTTCGGGCACTTTACATAGCTTGATGCGGTATTGCAAGGATAGGGGAGGTTTCTCTCTTGCTTGTTCCGATGCTGCATAAAGCCCTTGCGCAGGTGGTGAAATTGGTATACACGCTACTTTGAGGGGGTAGTGGCCGAAAGGTCGTGTGAGTTCGAGTCTCATCCTGCGCACCACTTCATCTACTAACACGCATACAGCAGCCGAGGGCTGCTTTTTTTGTGCCCGTACGAAAAAATAGTGCTTATATGCATGTTTTGCGTAACATTGTGTTACGTTACGCAGTCTTATCCTTCACGCTACCTCCTCTCAGCCTTCGTGCATCTAGCTTACATCTAGCTTACATCTAGCTTACATGTACGTGCGCTGTAAGCTAGATGTAAGCTAGATGCACGTGCGATAGTCGGACAATAGTAGGATGAAGAGTGGTCGATGGTCGTGCGATGCAGGTGCAATGGTAATAGGGTGGTAATATGGTGGTGGTGGGATGATAATACGATGAGGAGCGATGAGGACTCATTGAGGAACCATTGAGGACTCATTGAGGAGTCATTAAGAACCATTGAGGAACCATTGTGGAGGATACAAAGCAGCGAGCAGCGTAACGAGTTGTTGCGCAAATTTTTGAATAAGGTGAAAAAATAGGCTCTGTAATATATTCCAAGAAGCGATTGGGTTTGTTTGATAATTTGGGGTGAAGCATGGTATTTTCAATACCAAATGTGGTATGAAAGCAGCAAAATTCGGGCTGAAATTTGCAGGAATGAAAAATTTTTTGTACCTTTGCGCACTTTTTAGCAATGGTGCTCCAACCCCTTCGCGAAAAAGACTTAGAATCAGATAGAAGTAAGACACAAAATCAGTAAGCACATTTGATGAACGTTTTACGACAATACATAATTCAATTACGTGTTGCCCTGCTTATGTTGTGCATAAGCATGGCGGCTGATTCCTTGTGTCAGCAGCAAACAGCTGCTGGTGATACTCCGGTCGCTTCTCAATCTGCTTCGCAAGCAGCCGCTACTCAAGCAGCCACTACTCAAGCAGCCACTACTCAAGTAGCTGCTTCTCAAGTAGCCGCTCCTCAAGTAGCCGCTACTCAAACAGCCGCTCCTCAAGTAGCTGTTTCACAAACAGCCGCTACTCCGGCTGCTGTTTCGCAGGCTGCCGCAGCAACAGAAGCTGCTTCGGCGACTATTTCGACTGTGAACTGGATTGGGCAGCCATCGCTTGAAAAGGCGCGTTATTACGAGGTGTCGACCGTGAAGCCGAAAACGTTGTTTTACAGTTGTGAGCAGCAGAAATTCATCTACAAGGCAGAGCCGAAGCAGGTAGTGCTGATGTGGAGCACCGATTATACCGATCCCGCTTATAAAGCGTGGACGAATAAGATCGCCGAAGCGTTTAACAATCATGGTGTGAACGTGGAGCTGCATTCGTATTTCGGCACGATGGGTTTCACGTATGAAGCCGAGCAATCCCGGCGCATTACTTTGTTGATGCATGAGCTTGACACGCTGGGTAAGCGTCCGGACTTGATCATGGCCAATGGCGATTATATCATGTGGCTGCTGATGAAGACGCCCGATGCTATCCTTGACAGCGTGCCGATGGTATGTTATGGGCTCAAAGATACGGCTTTGCTGCAGATGCAATTTGATATCCTCAAGGAAAGTGAGCTTGCTCCCAAGCATATTGTGGAGATTCACGATACGCTGATGCTGCAGAAAGGATTGGATTTCGTGGATTTTCTGGAAGGTTTTCAGCCCCTATTGCCCCATCATCATAATACCAGAAGCCATCGTTTTGCAGGTTTACTGGATAATCATTTCTACTGGCCTGACTCGCTTTACGGCATGGATTTGAAGAAGCAGATGCGTCAGCTCGATACCCTCCGTTATCTCAACTGCATGGATAGTGTGGTGCGAGATACGATTTGCGTAACGAAGAACAAAGCCGGGGTAATCAGTCTTGCGCTCGCTTCGTTTAAGGAAATTGATAAAAATGTGATGGTTCTTTGGCATCCGCTTACGTGGATGTTTTACCGCCAAAAATCCCAACTGCGCTTTATTCAGTTGAAGCACGATGAGGTATCTCGTTCGCTTTCTGAAGGTCCGAACTTAGGCGCATACTATACGTTTACAGCTGAAGATTTTCTTACGTCAGACAGCTGTGTAGGCGGCTTTTTCTCGTCGGCTGATACCTTGATTCACGATGCCGTAGAGGTGGGTGTTCGCTTGATGAATGGCGAGCCGGCTGAGCACTTTGGCAGAATGATGCACCATCCCGATTACCACGTCAACTGGGATTTGCTTCGTCCGTATGGTCATTCGGTTAAGCAGATGCCCGATTATGTGCATTTGTATAATACTACGTTTGTTGATTACTATCCCATATTGTCAAAGGTGCTCTTCTTTGTGGGCATTGTGCTGTTTATTGCATTGATTATTACCTCTTTGGTGTATTCTGTGAAGGGTGCTCGTCGTCAGATGCGCAATCGCAAGGCACTTCAAGAGCAGGCTCAGCAGGCTATCTATCAGGAGCGCTTATTGGAGCTCGCTTTGCAAACGTGCGATGCCATCGTGTGGGACGATAGCGAGGGGATGAGCATCATGCAGCGCATCACAGTGCCGCTCGAGTGGACATTGCGTTTGCAGGCGTTTTTTGCCAACAAAGAGCCGGGGCTCTATCAACTGCAGTTTAAGGGCAGCATCGATGGGCAGCCGGAGCATTGGTATGAGATTCGTATGGATGTGCACTACCATAAGTCGCTCATTCACAGGCGCGGTTATGTGGTGAATATCGATAAGATGAAAGAGGTGGAGCAAATGGCAGCCGAAGCGCACCAGATATTACTCGATGCGCGTGCGCGCGAAGGTTTCTTATCTTCGATGAATCACGAGATTCGTACTCCGCTCCATGCTGTGGTAGGATTCTCGATGGAACTCGCGCGCGTGGATGCGCAATTATCTGATGAGGATATAGCGGTGTTTGCAGATATCATCGAAACAAACGCGGCCATGCTCACGAAGATCATCAACGATATCTTGCTCGTGACGCTGATGCGCAACGCCAACGTGTCGGCACATGTTACCTCCTGCAAGCTTCACGACTTGCTCGATTCCAAGCATTGGCATACAGCGATGGAGGTTATCCAGCGCCGGAAGAACGACTTACATATCCAGCCGGCAGGCGAGTCGGTTGTTTTACAGGCAGACAGCGAGATGGTAGCTGCGGTTATTGACAACCTGCTCCTCAACGCATCCATGTTCTCGCAAGAAGGCAGCCGCATTGAGCTCGGCTGGAAAGCGAGCGATAAAGGCGTGGAGATTTGGGTAAAAGACGAAGGAATAGGCATTGAAAAAGCCCATTTCCCCATGCTTTACAAGCCCTTCTTCAAAATCAACAGTTTCTCGCAAGGAGCCGGACTTGGGCTTCATATTGCCGAAACATATATGCAGAAAATGGGCGGCTCCATCCGTGTGGAGAGCGAGCCCGGAAAAGGTTCCATCTTTACGATTTCATTCCCCGCATGAAGCAGCAGATTTCCATAGGATTCAAGCATTGTTGGCAGCAAATCATGTTGCCAATGGGTGTGTGCTTGCTTTTGTGCGCCTGCTTCTTGCTGCCCTCTTGCAAGCAAAAAAACGAACGCAAACGCATCTTGCTGATGGGTGATATGCCGCTTTCTGAGCAGCCATTCATCTGTTTTAGTGAAGCGTTTAATGCCGAGTTCCCGGAGGATGAATACGAATTGCTTTTCTATCCCGGCACTACAGCTGCTTACGACCGCGTGTTGCGTCCGTCGTATTACGATGATATGGATGCGTTTATGCGTTTGCAGTTTGGACGCGTAGGCATGCGTCCGGATTTGATTATTCTAATGGGCGATATGGTTGCCCATTCGGCGGCCATGTCATCGCACCCCTGGTATGATGAAGTGCCGGTACTATGCATGGGGGTGATGTATCCTGAATGGGGAGGAGCGTTGCAGCAACGAAAGAATTTCGTAGTGATGACCAGCGCTTGTGACCCTAAGAAAAACATGGATTTCATTCGCGAACTGGGTGGTGCACCCTGGATCATCACTTGCATCGATAGTACGTTTTTAGACGAGAAGATTCGTTCGTCCATCATGGAGGAGATGGGAAGCGATACCGCCCACTATATCACCAACCTCCAACTCGAGTCTTACGATCGTCTGATTGGCTACACCATGCGCGATATTCGAACCACCATCATTCCCATCAATTTTGAGCACACGAATTGTACCCCAGCTGACTCTATATACAACGGCCATTTTCGCATTCCGGGCTTGATGAAGGTGCGCAACAACTGGGCTACTTTCCTCCGACTCAAGGATGATGCGTATATCGGTGAGACGTTTGGCTACAACTTAGGATCGTATTACTCTAACTCGTGCAAGTACTTCAACCTCCCTCTGCTGAGCGCACTCAACGGCAATATCGGCGGCTATTTCTCCAATTGGGACGAGATGGCAGATCAAGCGCATCCCATTGTAGATCAGCTGCTTAGTGGCGTTGATCCCACTACCATTCCCCAGCAGGAACTGCAGAAATCATATTGGCTCGATTGGCGTTTAGCCAAAGCGATGCACCCCTATGCGGAGGACTTCCCCGATTACGTGAAATTCACGAATCTGCCGTGGGAAGAGAAGAGCAGGCTGAATCATATCGTCTCCCGATTCTGGTTGCCGTTTATCTTCTATCTACTCTTGTTTCTTGCCGTGATGACGCCCGTTGTACTTACCATTATAAGCCGTCATCAGCATAAGAAACTGTTGCGACTGGGAACCAAAGCAGCGCAGGATTCGCAGCACATGGAGACGGTCTTGGCCGCTACCCATTCGTTCCGATGGGTGTTGCTGCCCAATCGTGTGGTTCGCATCAGCAAGGATTTGGAGAAGGTGCTTGAATTGGAAACCAACGAGATACCGCTGAGCGAGTTGTTTACCTTTCTTGAGGATGGCCGACAAGAGCTCGAAGAGGCTGTATTTCACACGGATAAGGATTTTCAGATAGTGGATATCGTAGCGGCTACGAATAAGGGCATTCGTCATGCGTTTATGGTATATATCAACCGCTTGCCAGATGCAGATGGGCACATGCAATGTCTTGGTTTTGTAGTCATCAACGATGAAGTATATGAGGCGAAAAAGCTTCGCGAGGAGGCTTATCAGTTGGCAGAAGAGACGTCGGTAAAGGAGAGTTTTATGGCCGCAATGAGCCATGAGATTCGTAGTCCGCTCAATGCGATTGTAGGTTTTGCGGATTTGCTGGTGAAGCACGGGAAAGACCTTTCGCAGGAAGAGCGATCAGCTTTTTCGCATCATATCAACGACAGCAAAGATCAGCTCTTGCGTCTGCTCGATGATGTGATGAACTATTCCACCAAGAAGGAAGAATCGTTCTCGCTTGAACTCTCTAAGAAGTCGGTGAAAGAGCTGATGGACGAAGCCTATTATATGCATACGGTTATCGTGCCAGAGCGGCTTGACTTCCATTACGAATGCAGCAAGGATGCGTTTGTGATGGCCAATCGTTCGGCTGTGCTCCAGATTATGAGTAACCTCATGAACAATGCCATCAAGTTTACCGAAGCGGGCAGCATCACGATGGGTTGGCGCTATACGGAAGAGGCCGATGGCTCGTGGGTGGAGATGTATGTGCGCGATACGGGTATTGGAATTTCCGAAACCGATATGCAGCATATCTGCGAGAAATTCCGCAAGGTAGATAGCCATTCTGTAGGTGCAGGTATCGGACTCGCTCTATGCACCCAACTCGCCACCAGCATGAAGGGCTCGCTCTGTATGGATAGCAAATTGGGCGAAGGCTCTACGTTCAGCCTCAAGCTGAAAGTTACAGAATTCCCCCCCCCCCCCCCCCCCCCGGCGGAAAGCAAAGAAGGAGGAAGGGGGGGCGTGCACACCACGAAC
>CAMGMU010000014.1 GCA_946059305.1 uncultured Bacteroidales bacterium
CAGCGCTTGCGCTACTGGAACGCCCCGGAGGGACCATGGAACAGCGCTTGCGCTACTGGAACGCCCCGGAGGGACCATGGAACAGCGCTTGCGCTAATGGAACGCCCCGAAGGGGCCATGGAACAGCGCTTGCGCTACTGGAACGCCCCGGAGGGGCTTACGCTCTGCGCTAAGCTCGCTTTCCAGCGCTCGTAAGCGGCTTGGAGGGCGGCATTGGGCTTGGGCTCAATGGTGAGGCGGCAGGTGAGCGAAGCAAAAGCGTCGTCCGGACGGGCGTATAAACCGATGCCAATACCTGCACCGCGTGCTGCTCCTTGTGCGCCATCGGTATCAAGCAAGAGGATACGTGCTCCTGTGATAGCAGCCAGCGTCTCGCGGAAGATAGGCGAGAGGAAGAGATTGCCATAGCCTGCGCGGATGGTGGTGGTGGATATGCCCATTCTGTTCATAATCTCCATGCCATAAGCAAACGCAAAAGCGATACCTTCATGTGCAGCACGCAAGATATGAGCGCGCGTATGGCGATTGAGCTGCAAGCCGAGGATGGCGCATGCGCTATCCTTGTTCTCCAACACACGCTCTGCACCATTTCCAAACGGGATAATGGTCAAGCCGTCAGCCCCTGCCGGCACAGTTGCGGCCAGCTCGTTGATCTGCTCATACGAGAGGTCAGAGGCAATGTTTCTGCGTAACCAGGCATTGAGAATGCCTACGGCATTGATGCACAACAATACCCCTACGTTGCCATTCACATGCACAAACGGATTGACGCGGCTCTTCATGTCGAACACAGGGTCAGCCGATACGGCATACACTACTCCGGATGTGCCACCAGTAGCCGCCACCTCGCCGGGGTTGAGAACACCGAGGGAGAGGGCGTTGTTGGGCTGATCGCCCGCGCGATAACTCACCGGAATGCCGGCAGGCACACCTATCTCAGCCGCAGCTTCAGGGCTTACATAGCCCTGTACGGCAAACGTAGGTACGCAGGTAGCGAGTTTGCTTTCATCCAACCCCATGGCTTCAAAAAGCTCGTGCGCAATGCGTTGCTCTTTATGATCCCACATCATGCCCTCGGAGAGCCCACTGATGGTGGTGGTGCGCTGTCCGGTAAGACGATAAGCGATATAATCGCCGGGGAGGAAAGCAGTGGTGGTGCGGTCATATATCTCGGGCTGATGGTCTTTCACCCATGCGAGTTTGGCGGCCGTAAAATTGCCGGGGAGATTCAGCAGATGCTCCAAACACCATTCGTGGCCGAGTGTATCAGCGGCCTTCTCGCCATAGCGAACGGCACGCGAATCGCACCAAATAATCGCTTCGCGGAGCGGCTCGCCCGCCGCATCCAAACAAACGAGACCATGCATCTGATAACTGATACCGATAGCTTTGACCGCTGCTGCTGCTTCCGGATGACGGGAGAACAGTTCACGAGCGGCAAGCTTCAGATTATCGTACCACATCTCGGACGCCTGCTCCGCAAAACCCGGCTCAGGCGATGAGATTAACTGTTCGGTCTTAGGAAAGAAAGTAGCATCGAGGCATTGACCATTAGCCTCGTTGACCAATGCAGCTTTTACGGAAGAACTGCCTATATCAAATCCAAGTAACATCGCGTAAGATTATCGTTTGACTATGCGTTATTATTCTTATTGATCAGCCTCAAGCGATTATTTCTTCAGGCGGATGACGGTGAAAGAGCGAGGAGCCAGGCAGAGCGATGCAGCGGGAAGGCTGAGTGTCTGCTCAGTGATTAGCGGACTTACTTGCTCCTCATGTCCGATATTATCTGCTTTGTCGTCAGCCGATTGGAGCGTTGTAATGGTAGCGTTGCGCGTTCCTTTTAATCCATGCAGATTCAAGGTGATATTCGCCTCACTGCGTGCCACATTCACTATTTTTACGATGACCTCGCCTGTAGGTTTATCCAATACCGCAGTAGCATATATGCCGTTTTGACCGGCAACGGGTGCGCCTGCCATCTGGGTGAAGAGCACGTGGGTACCTTTGTTGCAGGCAAACAGTTGCTGCACGTAATACGAAGCAGTGCGGTAGGTATTGTGGGCATCGAACCAAATCAAGTCGGGTCGCCATTGCCATCCCTCCACATGTGCGAAGAGGGGCGCATAAGTAGCCAAACGTACCACATCGGCATTGCGCTCATAGCCCGTCATGATAGCAGCCTCACATAATGCGGATGCGAAGCCGTTTTCTGACTTAAAAAGACCAAACGCATGGCAAGCATATTCGCCGGCAAACACCTTCGGGCCCTTACGAGGGTACTTATCGTAGCGCGTAGCGGCATTCAAGCACCACTCGGGTGTGCAGTAAAAATGCTCGTCCACAAGATCTACCTTAAGGGTGCGCATCTCGCGCCACATGCGGTCGAATTCCTCGCCTTCAGGAGAGGCTCCCGCTGTACCAACCATCTGAATATACGGATATTTCTTCCGAATCTGCTCAGCGAACAGCTTCAATCGGGGCGCTACATGTTCGCCCCATTGCTCGTTTCCGATAGCCAGATACTTGAGGTTGAATGGTGCAGGATGGCCCATCTCAGCGCGAAGGGCAGCCCACTTGTTTTTGGCGGGATCGCCATTCGCAAACTCAATCAAGTCAAGCGCATCGTCGATATACGGCTGAAGCTCCGCGAGGGGCACGAGCCAATCACCTTCCTTGGTGATGTCGTTTACGAACTCGCAAGCCATACCGCAGTTCAGCACCGGCAGCGGAGCAGCACCAATCTCCTCCGCGAGGAGGAAATACTCATAGAATCCAAGGCCGTAAGACTGATAATAGTCAGGCGAAAAACGATCCGCCATGGCATCGCGCCATTTATTCTCGTTGAGCGGACGATTCTCTACCGGCCCTACGGAGTTCTTCCATTGATACCTCGTCTGGAGCGTATTGCCCTCAATGATGCAGCCTCCGGGAAAACGGAACACACCGGGATGGAGGTCTCTGAGCGCCTCCGCCAAGTCTCGGCGAAGGCCGTTTTCATGACCATTGAACGTGTTCACCGGGAATAGGCTCACATGGTCGATTTCTACCGCGCCACCGCTGAGGAGCAGGGATAGCGTACCCTTAGCCGTATTCGGCGCTGAGAGCACCACCGTATATTTCTTCCACTCGGGCGAATCGATGGTCAATTGTGCCTGGCAATCAGCGCAGCCAAGACCATTAAGGCCCACTTGCAGGTTCGCCGTTTTGCCCTCCAATGCGCGCGCCCATACAGAGAATCTGTAGGACTCGTCCGCGCGGAAACCCATTCCGAAGAACCCCTCGTTCTCAAGCCCTGCTGCACCCAGCATACGGAGCGCGTGAGGGTTACGATCAAAGGGAGAGGTACGGACTATGGATACCTCACCTATGGTTTTCCATCCCATCAGATGGTCAGGAAACTCAAAAGAGCGGTTCTTTACCAATTCGGCATACAAACCACCATCGGCACCATAATTTATATCCTCAAAAAATATGCCATACATGTCGGGATTGACCGTGGCTGTTGTTTTTTTGACTTGAATATCTATTACAGACTGCGCGGAGGCAATCGTAAGCAACATACAAGCCTGCAGGAGCAAGAGTATTCTACGCGTTTTCATAAGCAGAGATAGGGTTGTTGGGATGGGTATTATACGATTCTTCTTCTGTCTTAATACGACAGACGATATACGACTACGTCGTGTGCCGGAATGACTACCTTGCGCACTTTATCCGACGCTGCCTCATCTTTGTGCGTCCAGAGATTGCGCACTTTATACACATGCGAAGCAGAAGCGAAGGTATGGTTAGTGAGGTTATCGCGCATGTTGAATTGGCGGAAATCGAGGTTGATGGTGCGCTCCTCCAGGTTGCGGTTGAGGATGCAGAATGCCCAATCGCCGTTCTCGAGCGGCTTGAGCCAATACTCTATGCCCGACTCAATGCGATAACGCAAACCCTGGATGCCGAGCGGATCCTGATCGATGGCAATCACCTCACGATTGGTGATGATATCGAGCGTCTGCTTGGTCATCGAGCGGATGTCATTGCCCAAAATAAGCGGAGCCGCCATCATGCACCACATAGTAAAATGTGCACGGTCTTCGGATTCGGTCATGCCATTACCTACCTCAAGCATATCGGGATCGTTCCAATGACCGGGGCCGGCAAAACGACGAAGCGGCTCGTTTTTATCCAAGATAGCCAATACGCCCAGCGATTTCCAACCGCCGAAATCCAATTCACAATCAAAGCAGCAGTTCACATCACCGGTAGTGCGCCAGAGATGGCCAAGATCTCTTGCCCAAGAGTAAGCTTGCGTATCGCCCCATTCGCAGAGCGAGAACACGATATCGCGGCCCGACTGACGGAGTGCCTTAGCCATAAGCGCATACGCACCACGCGAATTGACGTTCTCCGTATTGCACCAATCGTATTTCAGATAATCGATGCCCCAACGCGCATACTGGAGCGCATCCTGATACTCATGTCCTTGCGAACCGGGTTTGCCACCACAGGTCTCCGAGCCGGCATCCGAATAAATACCAAGGTATAGACCGAGCGAATGAACATAATCAGCCAAGGCGCGGATGCCACTGGGGAAACGCTCGGGGTCGGGTTGAATAAAGCCATCCGCATCGCGCTGGCCATGCCAGCAGTCGTCCATATTTACATAGCGGTAACCTGCATCATACAAGCCCGTATTGATCATCGCTTCTGCTACCTCACGTATGAGCGTTTCGTTGATATCACAAGCGAACGTATTCCATGAACTCCAGCCCATCGGAGGCGTCTTGCAGAGGTCGGGTTTGGGCAAGTCAGCACGGTTAATTTGCACAGGTTGCGGGTCTTGAGCCATAGCAACTACTGTTGCGAAAATGGCGAATGAAAGAATGATTTTACGCATAATAATTTTATTTTGGGAGAATGAATAATTTAGGGAATTTTGGTTATACTATCGGTGGGTTCTACAAATTTCCACGTACAAAGCGAATATATAGAACCCAGCTATTCAGTTTTTCAGCTACTTAATGCATCAGCTTCATCTGATAGGAGGCAATTGGTCCGCGGAGAATCACCTGCGCATGACCGTTGAATGCAGGAAAGACAACCTGCTGCTTGCCTATCCATTGGTCGGCCGTAAGATGGCAAGCGGGGTCGCCATTGCCGCAACCGATAATCTCGCCCGCTCCTTCAAAACTGAAAAGCAACGAATCGCAAGCCGTAGCGGCAAAATGATTTTTCTTATCGAGCAACGTAATATCGAGGATGGTAATATCTTCATACACGGATTGCTCGACTTGCAGTTGGGTAGCCGGACCGGAGGTATATACGGTTTGCGTAAGTGTGCGTCGGCCCTTCTTATACGCTACCGCCTTCAGTTGACCGGGGCGATACACCGTGCGCCACGACAGATGTCCGTTGAGCGGCATCGTCTGCTTACCGAGCGAACGACCATTTACGAAAAGCTCAATCGTTTCCTGATTCGAATATACCCATACGTCAATGGAGTCGCCTTCATGACCCGCTAAATTCCAATGCGGAAGGATATGCAGCGTAGGGGTATCCGTCCACCACGATTGCAAATAATACGCCTCATCTTTAGGAAAACCGCAGGCATCCAGAATGCCAAATTCGCTACCTACAGCAGGATAAGTGAGCGGATTGGGTTCGCCCATATAATCAAAGCCCGTCCAATAGAAGAGTCCGGCGAGCCAAGGTCGCTCGAAATAGAATTTCCAACCTCTCTCAATCAGGTTGGGATAGGTAGAGTCGGTGCGGTTGATGGCCGCCATGTGTCCGGCCGCAGCATCGGTGAAATAAACGCCACGCGTGCCGCAACCCGTCGTTTCTTCAGAGCCATAAGCGATGCGGTCAGGAAAACGCTGCCGCTCGCCATCCACATCGTTTTGCATGATATAATTATACCCTGCTATATCTACGTCCCTTACGATATTCGGGCCCGACGAAGTGGCGCAGGTAGAAGGCCGCGAGGGGTCGAGTTCGTGCACCCAACGGGTCATTCGGCGGGCAATCTTTTCGCCTTTGTCGGTCCATTCTACGCCCCATTCCTCATTACCAACGCTCCATAAGATAATCGACGAATGGTGCATGTCTCTGCGAATCATCTGCTCCAGCACATGGCGCTCGTAATCATTGCTGCCGAGCAAACGCGTTTCAGCTATTACGTACAGCCCGAGGCTGTCGCAGAGGTCAAGGAAGTCTTCTGAAATGGGATTATGCGAGCAGCGGATGGCATTTACGCCCAGAGCCTGCATTTTCCTCAGACGGTATTCCCATAGCCCTTTCGGGATTGCAGCCCCTACCCCTGCATGATCCTGATGGAGGTTCACTCCGCGGAGTTCCACCTTCTTGCCATCCACGAGGAAACCTTCGCTGTTTGACCACGAATAGCGGACAGTCATTGGTGAGGTTTGCGGTTGCGGCATTTCGCCCCACTCTATCCACACCTTGCGATATATACCCGCACCCTCATAAAACCACCCCTCTTCCAAGCTGGCATCTGCGCGTACGCAAATCAAGTTCTCGTTGCCGGGGTTGAGATAATCAGTAATATCATATATGTGGCGGGTATAACCGCTCTCTTCTCTACCCAAATAAAAACCGTTTACCCACACGCGAGCATCCCTAAAGACGCCATCCAATACGATGCGAGTAGGTCCTACAAGCATCAAACTGTCGGCCGTGAACCAACGCCTATACCAACCTACACTGTTCTCCGGATATTTCCATCCAACAGTATGGTAACCATGTGAATGGCTGGCCTCGGGAGAAAACGGCAGAGCGGGTACCCAATCATGGGGCACCTTCACAATCTGCCACGTGCTGTCTTCTTGAAACTTCAGCGAATAAGGGCCCTGATTATGGATGCTATTGCATTTCGTCAGAAAATTAAAATACTCCGTACCGCAACCAAAGTCGCGCACCGGGTCAGCAGCATGCCCAAGATGGAAATGCCAGTTATCGGAGAGATACACACGCGGAGAAGCTACCGACAAGAGCGAGCAGCAACAGAGTACAATGAGTAGATGAATATGTTTCATGGGTGCGATGAGAGAAAATTATTGCAGTTGTAGGTTAGCTTGACGGACGAGGGTGATGGTAGCCGTGTCGGTGAGGAAGACGGAGTTGAGCCCTTGGTCTTCTTGCGCGGGATCACCCGTATACGAATCACCAGGGAGCCACTGCTGATGCAGCGGAACAGCCTCGCCACCCCATGCCCAGAAATTGCAACCGCGGAGCCAACCGAGGGTGTCTTTAGACTGCTTTATCGCCTCGAAGACGGACTGATAATACTGATTGCGGCAAGTGGTAGGCGTAAGCATCCGGCAAGTGCCATCGGCCCAAGTAGCGGTATCTCTCGGGAACCCAAATTCCTCGATTACAACGGGCTTTTTGAGCGTTTGAGCAATAGTAATATGCTGCTGGATATAGTCGTTGGATTTTTTAATTGCCTCATCCATACTTCCTGCCATATCTTCATTATTGAGCCAGCCCCAATTGAACGGCCAAATATGGCAGGTGATATAGTCAATCTCGGGATATGAGTGGATGAGTTGGCAGAGTTCGGGATCACCCTCGCATCCCCAGATTCCCTCAGAACCCGTACTGATCATATGGTTGGGGTCGATGCTGCGGATGAGCTGGGCCGTACGATGGATCCACTCCGCAAAGAGGGGTTTGACCTCATCAGAAAACGCGCGAGGTTCATTACCAATCTGCCAAGAGAAGATAGCGGGGTCTTCTATATAAGGACGACCGGTATAGCGGTTGGTTCGGCTCACAATGAATCGTACATGATCCTCAAACAGCGCTTGTGCTTCTGCACAACGCGACCACTCCGCACAGCTGGCCATATATGCAGGATAACCGACCTCTTGTGGGGTCTGCCAATGAATGTTCTTTGCCCAACTGAGGTATTGTGAATAGCCCCCCGACCATTCCCAGGAGTTATTGAGGAAAAGAACCGCATACATATGCCTTTTTTCGAGTTCAGCCATGAGGTAATCCAAACCATCGAGGATGGTATCGTTATACACTCCCGGCTCAAGCTGAAGCGTAGGCTCCACTTTGGCCATCACGCCCGGGAGCCCATCTGAACCCACCAACACGCGGAGGTTATTGACGCCAATAGCTTGGAGTTGGTCGAGCTCGCGACTCAAACGTTGGCGGTCACCTCCCTGCCCCTGAGAGGCAAGGATGGCGCCATACCAGAAATTCGTACCTACATAGTAGGTATCATCTGCAAATCGAGCATATTCAGGTGCTTCCTTACAGCTCGAGAGAAGCATCAATACACCCAATAGAATATAAAAAAGACGTTTCATTATTTATCCGTTCGGAATGGAACAATCGGGATATTGCGCATATTGGCGAGATTGCCGAGAAGGAAATTGCGGAAGCAATAGCGTGCAGCCTTAGGATGCTCCACCCCTTCTGCATAAACCGCTACGGCATTGGCTTCATCTTTCACGGGTCGGATAGTTGCCTTATGAGCATTGCCTTTTTCATCGATGATCTCAAAGCCTTCTACTTCAGCCCAACGGCTGAAACCATCTTCGGCATTCGTAAACCAGCAACGAACCTCATTGCCTACAATCTCATACCGGCTGAGCTGAGGGGCATCGGGTTTGATGGAAGTGAAGTGGTAGTCGTGGTTGAGCGCCAAATAAGCAAGTCGTTTGCCGATATCCTGCTTGTTGGCAGGGTGTACGTTGTCAATCTCATACGATTGCACAAGGTCGTTGGTTCCAACGCCAGCGCAATGGGGAATAAGGTCCATCGTAGCCCACTGTGCTTCGCGGAGAACAGCAGCCCAAGTGGCATCTGCATCTCCATGACGGAATGGTGCTATCTCTACGAAATAGAAAGGAAGCTCATTGTTTCCCCAAAGCTTACGCCAATGGTTGACCATTGCTGCCTGACGATAAGCATACTCTGCGCCAAGGTCGATAGAAGAGCAACCTTGATACCAGAGAAAACCTTTAATCGTATAGTTATGAATAGGATAGAGCATGGCATTATACATGAGTAGCGGACGCATCCATTCCGTCTCTATCGACATGATTCCTTCCTCTGAGATATCCAAATCCTTATACGTAGAGAGGATTTCGCGAGGCATCCATGCCTCTACGCGTGTTCCGCCCCATGAGCAATTGATGATACCAACGGGCACTTGCAGCACACGTTCGAGCATCTCAGCAAAGAAATAGGCCGTAGCACCAAAAAAGGGAGCATTGAATACATCGCATTCTTTCCACTTTCCATAAGCTTCGTCTTCGGGTTTGAAAGACGTACGACGCTCTATCGTGCAATAGCGGATATGTCCCTTATGCTCAGAGGCCGTAGCTATCACCTCTTGTGCGTTTTGGATAGGGCATTGCCAGAAGCCCATAAGCGGCATCTCCATATTCGACTGACCGCTGCCGAGCCAAACCTCACCGATGAGGATATCGCTTAAGCGAACTGGATCGGGAGCATAATATTCGCGTTTCTTAGGCGTCTCAATAAACGTAAGCGACTGTGGCGTATAGGTGGCTGCTGGTGTCTCGATAGTGAGTTCCCATTTGCCTTTTTGATCCACCTGCGTAGTGGCTTGTTTGCCCCATGAAGCAATCACATCAATCGTGTTACCTGCCTGCGCAGTTCCCCACAGTTTGACGGCAGTCTGCTGCTGCAGTACCATGTGGTCGGAAAGAATCTCCGGGAGATGAATAGTGGCAGAAGCTACGCCAACTGCCAAGAGCATACATGCTGCAATAAAAAACTTTTTCATAATGAAAGGTATTCGAAGAAAAACATTATTTCTTAATCGGATAAGCCCAAGCAAGCAGGCCCATGATAGCGGCAATGACAGCAGGGAAAAGGGAGAAGAGAGCCCATACCATCGTTTTAACCGACTCTTCGTTAGTAATGGTTACAATCGTCTCACCCGTAGTCATATCGGTAGAAGAAACGAGTCCAGCGATGCCGAGGAGCAAGGCAATGAGCGAACCGGAGATAGCACCTCCGAGTTTTTGCGCCATGGTACCTGAGGAGAAAATCAAGCCGGTAGAAGACGTGCCGTTTTTCTCGGTAGCATAGTCGGCTACGTCAGCATACATCGACCATAGGAGTGGTGAGTACAGACCTGCACCAACCGAAGTAAGCATTGATACGCCTACGAGCAACCAGATATAGTTAGCATCCATTGGCAGGAAGAAATAAAGTACTGAAGTGAGCGCACAGATAACGGCCGACCATATAAACGCTTTACGCTTGGAACCGACCCATTTGGTAAAGGCAGGAGAGATAGCACCGAAAATCATGCAGGTAACCTCCCCAAAGGCCATGAAGACGGTGTAGTTGATAATCAGTCGCCCAACCGTAATATCACCTCCGAGGCAGTAGGTAATCATATAACCCGCAGCTGCATAACGGAATCCGTTGAAGAAATTCGTACAGATGGCAGTGAGGGTCATATATACCCACGGCTTATTGCGGAAGAGGTCGCCATACTGCTTGAAACTGAATTTCTCAGCTCGTTTGGGTTTGATTCGTTCCTTGGTCAACAATCCGCAAGCAAGCGTCATAACGGCTGCGAGAATACCGAATCCAGCACCTAACACGGCATATTGATGCTGTTCGCTACCCCCTACCATCTTTTGCAAGTAAGGGAAAGAGAGCAACGTGATGAACCCCATCGCGTAAGCCCCCACCATACGAAAAGCAGAGAACTGATTCTTCTCATTGTCGTCTTCTGTCATCACACCGAGCAGCGAGCCATAAGGCACGTTGACAGCAGTGTACATCACCATCATAAGGAGATAGAACAAATAGACGTAAATGCGCTTGAGAAGATAAGCGTTTTCTCCGGTAATCTCAGGCGTATAGAGCAAGAGCGCGAAGATGAGTCCAAAGGGAACAGCCCCGAAGATGAGCCACGGACGGTAGGTTCCAAAGCGAGATTGGGTGCGGTCAGCCAAACTGCCCATGATGGGGTCAGTGACTACGTCAAACAGACGAGCAATAAGCATCAGTGCTGCAGCATCTGCAAACGTAAGACCAAACACGTTGGTGAAATACAGCGGAAAAGCGATAGACATAATCTTCCAAGTGATACCACCGGAAGCCGCATCGCCAAGGGCATAGCCAATTTTTTCTTTAAGTGAAGCCATGATATTATGAAATAAATGAATACGAGATTTAAGTAAGAATCGTTAGAGTAAGTAGCGTTAAGCAAACGGTCGCTCAATGATTTCGAGGCACATACGGCTATTATGGTAAGGACATTTCCAAAAGCCTGCATGATCGTCTTTCTTGTTGATATGCCTCTCAGGGTCGCGACTCCAATACCACTCGCCCAATTCGTAATCTATCAGATTATCCTTGATATAAGTCCAGCATCGAAGTGCTTTCTCGAGTGCCGATTCGTCAGCAAAATGCTGATAGATATTCATGAATCCAACCACGGCTTCGGCTTGCACCCACCAATGGCGGTCAGCATCTACATGACCGGTATCAAGGTTGGCCTCGTGCGTCATTGAACCATCGGCATTCAGCCCTTTCTCGCTGGCCACTGCCACTTTCTGCACAATGGGTTCGACCTTACGAAGCACCTCATGGTCACCAAGTACGAGTGCAGCCTCGTGCATGAGCCAAGAGCATTCAATATCGTGTCCGTAGGATTCCAACCACCCTGCCCCACGCGTCCAATCCATCTCGAAGAAGAGATCCAGATGGTAGGTGCTGGCATTGAGAATACGATCCGTAAAAATCGTTATCAAATTGCGGAGCGACTGCTCAACCTTGCTTGTCTCTTCAGGAGTGGTCAATTCCGGCCGCTCTTGCATCAACCGGAAGAGGTTGGTATAGGGTTCGATAATATGCAGATGGGTGTTTTGGCTCTTAGGGTAGTTCGCATCGAAGTCCGAAAGGCGCATGTCGGCAATCGGTTGCCAATCGCGCGTTGCAGCTTCAATATACCCTCCATACTGCTTGTCCAAGCTATGTTCCTCTATGCAGTAATATAGGTCCATAGCGCGTTCAAACGCCTCCTTATCGCCCGTTGAACGTGCATACTCACTCAGACCATAGATAACGAAACCGATAGCATAGAACTGCTTCTTGGTGTCGAGCGGGTTACCATCGCAATCGAGACTCCAATAAGCACCTCCGTATTCGGGGTCAATGAAATGCGTGAGGATATAATCCTTGGCGCGGGTAGCCGCAGTAAGGTATTCCGGATGATGAAGTACGCGATAAGCTGCTGAAAACGACCATAGAATACGAGCGTTGAGAATGCATCCTTTTTCTGCTTCTTGACAAATTTCACCCTCACCCGTCATGCGACCATAAAACCCACCGCGCTCATGGTCCTGCATCTTATCGACCCAAAAACGCAGGATATTGTTTTCTACAACATCCTGCATTTCTGCTTTTATTTGCTTGATTATAGGATTCATTTCTTCTGTAAATAAGCCAAATTGCTGTCAATAAGCTTGTTGCGCGTAGCTACACTCAATCCCGTGCGGAGACCGTCAGCGGGCGTGTGCTTGCAATAATCCACGAGTTGAGCTATAGTAGAAGTAGCCACATGCATACGGGTGTCTGACGATGCATAGTAGATGAATACCTTATCTTCCATTTGGTGCATCGAAGCACCATTGGTGTTGTCACCATCGCAAATCCATCCATTGGTGAAGAGCACGTTCATCACGTCACCGATGTACTCGCCTCCTTCGGGCACCATAAATGCTCCTCCGGGTTGCGCAATTACGCGAGTAGGATCATCGAGAGCGGTCATGTACATATAGAGCACATAGCGAAGTCCGGAAGCACAACCGCGAACGCCATGAGCCAGATGCAACCATCCTTCCGGCGTCTTGATAGGATGCGGTCCCTCGCCATTCTTCACCTCCATAATCGTATGGTAATGGCGCGCATTGATAATCCGCTCTTCCGTAACCACTGCATTGGTCATATCATCTACCAATGCCCATCCGATACCGCCACCGCTACCAGCATCAATAAAGCCATCTTGCGGACGGGTGTAAAGCGCATATTTGCCATTTACGAACTCCGGATGGAGCACTACGTTGCGCTGCTGCGAACGGCTCTTCAAGTCCGGCAGACGATCCCAGTGAATCAGGTCTTTGGTACGAGCAATACCGCAAGTAGCAGTAGCTGCCGAGAGGTCGTTGGGCTTGGAGTCGTCATGACGCTCTACGCAGAAAAGGCCGTAAATCCAGCCGTCTTCATGGCGGGTAAGTCGCATATCATACACATTCGTAGCCGGTGCATCCAATCCGGCAACGCAACTGCCTTCCGGAGCTTCGGGCAGAGTAATAGGATGATTCCAAAAACGGAAATTATCCACGCCATTGGGCGACTCGGCCACAGCAAAGAACGACTTTCTATCGTCGCCCTCTACACGCACCACCAGCACGTATTTATCACCCAACTTAATTGCTCCTGAGTTAAGCGCTGCATTAACGCCAAGACGCTCCATGAAAAATGGATTCGTCTCAGGATTATAGTCATAGCGCCAAATGAGCGGAGTAGAATCGGCAGTGATAATAGGATTTTGCCAGCGGCAGAAAATGCCGTTGTCTTCAATTGGGGTATTCTTGAGGGTGAGGTAAGCTTCATGGCGAGCTTCTACCTGCTGTTTTCTTTCTTCGAAAGTCATAATAATGGGTGTTTGTTATAGATGGAAATAGTGAACCTTTATGTTTATTACATTGTTGCAGTGAGGAATGTAGCCTGTCCGGAGATATGCAAGATATTATCGCATGCAGGAACGAGTATGGTTTCGCCTTGACGTACATGAACGTCGTTGACAATAGCCTCGCCATCGAGGCACATGACTACTACAAACGCATCGGTATGCAAGTCGATATCAATAGCATCTTCAGCGATGATACGGTTCACACGGAAATACGGGCATGAAACGAGTTCTGCATTCGGACTTGCAGTATCATACGAACTGCGATAATCTGAATAGACGCGATAATCAATAGCATCCTTTGCCTGCTCAATATGCAGTTCACGAGGTTTACCATTGGCATCCAACCTACCATAGTCATACACCCGATATGTGATATCCGATGTTTGCTGTATCTCCGCAAGAAAATTTCCGGCTCCAATAGCATGCAATCTGCCAGCAGGAAGGAAAAACAAGTCACCGGGATGTGACTCATAACTGGCAAGGACGTCCTCCATAGGCGAATGGCCGTTTTCTACAGGTGCAGTAGCCAAGCGCTCATAATCGTCCGGAGTAATTTGTTTGCTCAGTCCCGTAAAAATCTTGCTTCCCAGTTCCGTTTTCATTACGTACCACATCTCTGTCTTACCATGGCATCCATGTCGCTCTTTAGCGAGTTTATCATCCGGATGAACCTGTACGGAAAGATTTTGGGAAGAGTCAATAAGTTTAATCAGCAAAGGAAACGTGGAGCCATACTGCTCGTATATCCTATTGCCAACGAGCTCACCTTTATACTCCTCAATCAGCTGAGGAAGGTGCTTACCAAGGTCTGCATCACCGACTATGCCACGATCTGCTACCACGGATTCGTGACCCGCCACACCGCTGATTTCCCAGCTCTCACCAATATGCTGCAACTCAGTGGAGATGCCCTTAAAGGGGGCAATCTGCTCTCCGCCCCAAATAGTGGTCTTCAGATACGGAACAAACTTAAAAGGTTTCATAACTGTTGATTTAAAAATCCGGTGCAAAGATACTGCAATTTTTTTACATTTGCAAATCTAAAGGATTAAGCCGAAATGAAAATACTATGAGCAGTCAAAAAAGTACCACTCATAGTACCCCATGTATCCTTATTGAATATCATTGAGCATGCGAATCGCATCTGAATCCGCAAGTGCCTTAAAATCGTCAGCCGTAGTCGTCTCTTTAGCTACTCCAAAGTGGTCAACATGCCAATTGCGCCAAGGCAGGAAATAGAGCGCATTACTGCCTTCGGTACAAGGTAAGAACACGCGGCTCCACCAGTCAGCAACCGGAGAATTCTGCATACCACACTCAGTAATAGCGAAGAGCATCCCTCTTTCGCGTGCGAAAGCCGAGAGGAAACGGATATCATCGGTAGCTTGACGAACAAAGTCTTCTTCTGTGCCCCACTGATAGCAGTCTTCGCCTACAATATCTACTCCTTCGGGCCAACGAGCCAAGAGCGCTTCTTCTGTCCATCCGCCCTGAAGATTGGGGGAGCAGGACCAAACAACGCTACCGGGGAGCTCATTATTGATATAGTCGCGCGTAAGTTTCCAGAGAGCGATATATTCCTCATCGGAGCACAGTTTTTGTCCCCACCAGAACCAAGAACCATTGTATTCATGCCAGGGGCGGAAAATAAACGGAACAGGACTGCCATCTTCAAAGGTCAGCGTCTTCAAAAATGCAGCTACATCAGCAAGCCAACCTTGAAACAGTTCGTATTGTTCGCCATTCTCCAAGATATTCCTTACCACTGTTGAATCCGTTACATCCCATGCATTTCCGCCTGTTCGCGGGTTACGCGGATGCCAACTGAAGGTAATGATTCCCCCTCGCTCTGCATGACGAATAGCCTCTTCGCGAATCCAACTGAAAGGAACAGAATCGAGGTTTTTATCGTGATGTTCTTCCAATCCACCCAAATCAAAACCCATAACTGCCGGATAATCGCCTACCAATTCGTAGGTATCCGAACGATCTTTCTCCCATTGCCAACTTACGCCATAAAACGGGTCGTCTTGATGCCCATACATAATGGGACCATGTTGCAGACTGTCAAGTCGCTGAATCAATGTCTCTGCAGGACTGAGAGGAGCTGGTTGTTGTTTGCAAGCCGAGAGCAGAAGTGCTACAGCTGCTGTTGCCAAAAAAATCTTACGCATACGTTATTTTAAAAGAAATACGATAAAACATCAAAATGCAGCATCTACGCCCGCCATAAGGTGAACCAGATATGCGTTCCAATTGATAGCAATCTCATTGGATGCGTAACTCGGTTCCACGTCCAAATAGGACTCATCGGGGAAGTCCGACTCATATTTGTATGTTCCGAGCGACTCCTTATCGTGCTGACCGGGGTTAGGCCCACCAGCAAGAAAGCCTGGGAGGGGTGCATCTATTCCATCCGCTGAGGAGATACGCTGGTGAGGATGCATCACCTGCTTCTGCCCCAATCCAGTGACAAAGCAGTAACCTGTTGCATTCTGCCCAAGGATATAATTGGCCGTCTGAAGTGCACCCGTAAGGTAACGCGGGTCGCCACTCAAGCGATATCCATAGAGCATCGCAATGCCACGACCGCAACAAATCTCTGCATTGCCGCCCCAGCAGAAGTCAGTGGGATCGTTGGCATACGGCATCTGATAACAGGAGGTGCTGACCTTGCCTAATTGATCGTCAAGATAGGTGAAAAGCATCGGACGAAGTTTTTCTACGAACTCTTGGGCGTTGACATCGTCAGACAAGCGTGCATATTGCAGCCATTCGTAAGCGCCCAACCATTCGATATTCCCCCAGGTAGGCATACGGAATCGCTTAGGCATAAACGCCTTAGCCTGCTCTAAATAGCTCTGCTGACCGGTTGTGATATAGAGCTCAGTAGATGCCCAGAAGAACTCATCCCATGAGGTGGAATCATTATACATTCCCGTAGAAATCTGAGGCTCATATTTGGAATTATTGCCCTCCTGATCGTAAAGCAAATCGGGGTTGCGAACGGCCCAAGCATACGCTCTTTCTGCCTGACGAAGCATATTCTCAGCCTCAGCTGCGTATTCCGGATAGGCCTTATACACGCGAGCTGCCATGGCGAGCGTTGCTGCAAAATCAAGAGCTGCAGGAGCACTCTTCTGTACTGCATAACGCTGCTGATGGCAATCTATCGGCATCACGAAACCCTCGAAATTGGGTGTGGTCAACTTATGATATACACCACCATCTTCCGGATCCTGCATTGTCTGCATCCAGCGGAGATTATAGGCAATCTCATCGAGAATATCCGGTACATCGTTGCCGCTCTCAGGAATATTGAGCGCCATCGCATCGTAATACACATTGTCAGCCTCATACCCCAAAAGGAGCATACCAATGGTAAAACCGGAGTTTACGATATACTTATTGTAATCACCCGCATCATACCATCCATAGGGTGAGGCAAACACGTAACCAGCCGGACGGCTCTCCGAAGCGGCAGAAGGATGCACCATTACGCAAGTATCAAAATGAGCAGCTTCACGCGCATACTCGCCTGCATATTGCTCTTCAATCGGGCAACCGCAACGCTGGAGATAATACGCTTTCATACCTGCTTGAGCCACTTCAGCCAATGCATGATTACGAATATACACCTTGCGAACCGATTCACCTACGCGAAGCAGGTATTCGCCCGGTTCGGTTACTTCAGAGAAATCGATGATATGGCGCGTTTTGCCTGACCAAGGGGATACGGCTTCGCGTACAGCCTTGCCCTCCCATACCACCTTGCCGTCCATCGTAAGAAGGGCGGCTTCGTTCGTGCGAGCATCGTCTTCTATTGAAGCAGTCTTTTCTGCTTGGGGATAAAAACCTACCTGATTGAGCTTGATAGGATTGTCTTTGGGCTTGCATCCGGCCATCATGACCAATGAACAAGCGAGTATTACTGAGAGTTTTTTCATGAAAGATTTAATTTTTAAGACTGCCGCTCCATGCTTTTCCATGGGTAAGAAAAACATGGAGTGGTAGCGAATAAAAGATTTCTATACAATAAATATCAGCCCATTACAACTTCTACAATGTGCTTACCTTCAGAAGCTTGAATGATATTTCCGTCAATGAGCTTGCCATTGACAGTAACGGTCTTCACACCTTTCTGTACACCATTGGGGTTTTTGATGGTAATATCGTATTCGGCCCCTCGGAGTACGCGCTTCACATGGTACTCTTTCATATCCGATGGGATACACGGATCAATCTCAATGCCATCAAACGTAGGCTTAATACCGAGAATGAACTGCGTGATGGTGTACCAGTTCCAAGCGGCCGTACCAGTAAGCCAACTGTTTTTACCCTCACCAGGTTTAGCAGCATCTTTACCGGCTACCATTTGGCAATATACATACGGTTCGACCTTATGTAGTTCCTGATCGTTAATCCAAGCCGGACAAATCTTGGTGTAATGTTCCCAAGCATCGTTGCCTCGTCCGGCAACCGTTTCACCAATAATCACCCATGGGTTGTTATGGCAGAAGATACCTGCATTCTCCTTATAACCGGCAGGATACGAACTGATTTCGCCCATTTCTACATGATAAACGGTATATGCAGGATTATTGAGCACCATGCCATGTTCGCAATCGAGGTATTTCTTGCAGGAGTCAAGGGCTTTATCTACAAGACCTTCTTCCAAACCGATACCGGCCATCGTGCAGAAGCCTTGGCTCTCGATGAAGATCTTACCTTCTTCACATTCATTCGAGCCAATCTTATTGCCATAGAAGTCATACGCACGAAGGAACCATTCGCCATCCCAACCATCCTTCTTCACAGCCTCAACCATGGCATCGATATGCTTCTGGGCGCGAGCAGCCTCATCGGTAGCACCTACAGCATGGCAGAGTTCTACGTATTGCTTACCCATCATTACGAACTGACCGGCAATCATGAGCGATTCAGCCTTTGAACCTTCCGAATTGTTCTCAGTCGTTTGGAAACTCTCGTTGGGATCCCAAGAGAAACAGTTGAGGTTCAAGCAGTCGTTCCAGTCGGCACGTCCAATCAGCGGAAGCATATGAGGGCCGAGGTTTTCTATCACGTGATTAAACGAAATGCGGAGGTGCTCCATAAGCGTCACTTCCGTACCTGGCTGATTATCCCACGGTACCATCTCGCTGAGAATGGAGTAGTCGCCTGTCTCCTTCACGTAAGCTACCGTACCGAAGATGAGCCACATCGGATCGTCGTTGAAGCCACCACCGATATCGTTGTTTCCACGCTTGGTGAGCGGCTGATACTGATGGTAGCAACCGCCATCGGGGAATTGCGTAGAGGCAATATCAATAATACGCTCGCGAGCGCGTTCGGGCACCTGATGCACGAAACCAACAAGGTCTTGGTTCGAATCGCGGAAACCCATACCTCGGCCTACACCACTCTCAAAGAACGAAGCCGAACGAGAGAAGTTGAATGTGATCATACACTGATACTGATTCCAGATATTCACCATTCGGTTCAAGCGCTCATCGGCACTCGTAAGCACAAACTTATCGAGCAGGTTGTCCCACATCTGCTTGAGCTCCTCAAATGCAGCATCTACAGCCTCTACCGTAGCGAAACGGGCAATGCATTCTTGTGCTTTCTTCTTATTGACAAACGTAACGTCAGACGCCTGCGAAGTGATGAGTTCGCCACACTGCTTACGCGCCAGTTCCTCTGCGCAGAACTTCTCCTCTTGCGCATTCTCTACGTAGCCGAGGAGGAAAATATAATCTTTGGACTCACCCGGGGCAAGGGTCAGTTCGATATAATGCGATGCGATGGGGCTCCATCCGTGAGCCAGACTGTTAGCCGGCTTACCTGCCATCACGCATTGCGGATTGGCAAACTCGTTGTATAGACCTACAAACGATTCGCGATCCGTATCATACCCATCGATCTTCGCATTCGTAACGGCATAATATGCATAGTGGTTTCGGCGCTCTTTGTATTCGGTCTTATGATAAATCACAGAGCCATCGATTTCCACTTCGCCCGTTGACCAGTTACGCTGGAAATTCTCCATATCAGTAGCGGCATTCCAGAGGCACCACTCTGCAAAGCTGAAGAGTTTGATGGTTTTGGGAGCATTGGTCGTATTTTTGAGGGTAATCTTTTGTACCTCTGCCCAGGTTTTGAGCGGTACAAAGAACAGAACCGATGCTTCGATGCCATCTTTTGCTCCCGTGATGCGGGTATAATTCATACCATGACGGCACTCATAAAAATCAAGTGGCGTCTTACACGGCTTCCAACCCGGATTCCATACCGTTCCATTATCGTTGATATAGAAATACCGGCCGCCATTATCCATCGGCACACCATTATAGCGGTAGCGGGTGATGCGACGGAACTTGGCATCCTTATAGAAGTTATAACCTCCGGCCGTATTGGAAATCAGGCCGAAAAAGTCCTCATTGCCGAGGTAATTGATCCACGGGAAAGGCGTGGCTGGATTAGTGATGACGTACTCGCGTTTTGCGTCGTCATAATGTCCATAAGTTTTCATGTTATTAATGGAATTCTGATTATTCATTTAAGCGATGGCATTTGGTCACGGGTGATTACGTTAGGATGCGTCATGGCGTCTTGCCACCAAGCCGTATTGGCATGTTCGTGACCATCCAAGGTAGTGGCATTGTACTGATACCAGGGCATGAACCAGCTCCAGCGAGCACCATTCGTCCATTGCTCTGAAATCCGACCTACATTGCCGCACTCTGAGAGCGTAATCATCTTATTGGGATAAGTAGCTTGCAGTTTCTCAAAATCGGCTGCATTCTGGAGTGCATTTCTGTTGTAAATATCCTGTCCGATGATATCTACATACGCATCACCCGGATACCAATCGGTGTCGCCATTGTTCTGCGAAGTCCATACCCAAATTAGGTTATGTATGCCTTTCGATTGGAAATATTCATACGTATATTTCCAGAGCTCTTTATACACTTCGGCACCTTCAGCCCCCCACCAGAACCATGCGGCATTGCCTTTAGGCTTACCATTTACGAGATTCCATTCCGAATAGGTATTACCGGAAGCCTCATGATACGGACGGAAAAGGAGCGGGATATTCTTCTCTTGCAAGAGAAGCAGGTTGGCGGCCATTACGGCCAAGTCTTCATCGGCAATTCGCTTTTCCCACGTACCTTCTTTCATTACGTTAGAGGGCTTAAACGTGGTGCCGGTGGTGCCATTACCAGGGGTACAGGTATAACCTTCGGTATTGGTGATATCTGCTTCGGTTCGGGGTACATTCCAATGCCAGGATGCGGCTAAGAGGCCATTATTGTTCCACCATGCTTCCAATACAGAAATATCTGCATAGTTTACCAGCCAACCATTATACGGACTATGCGTTGTTTGCGTAAGCATGTGGATATAATCCATGGTAGCCATAGCGGGATATTTGCCTGTAGCAGTATATACGAGATCCGCTTCTGAAATGTTCCAACTCACATTCGCCATTGCAGCCGAAATGGTGCGTTTACCATATTGCTCCAGCAGGAAAGCAAATACATTTTGCGCTTGCAGAATGGCGTTTTTGTCAGACAGTTCGGTGCTTATAGCTTGCTCTTTCTGTGCTGCTGTCTTAAAATGCAGATTCAGTTCGCCAGATACGATAGTAGAATCCAATACGCTTACAATAGAACCTGCTGCTATTCGCAACGTATAATCCGTAGCGGAAACAAGCTGTAAGGGAATTGAAACCTCCATAGCCGAACATGTAGCCTGAAGTGCTGCACCATTGAGCGTGATGGAAGCGTTGGCAGCTATTCGCACCATCTTATTATAGCGCAAGGTAAGCACAGTAATGGTAGTCGCATCCACTTCAGCCCCTTCTGCTATGGATTGCTCCTTCAGTTCAAGCACTTCTTTCTGCTCCTCTGGCGTATTCCCATCACCACACGATAGCATGGCTATCAGGCAGAATAATATCAAAAAATATTGCTTTTTCATTTTATAAAAATGGAACGTCCAAAATATACGATTTTTAAGATACGAAAGCGGAAGCAAGTCCACTTTTAGTGTATGCTATTCTATTAATAATGTATTTTATAGCAAACTTTCGATAAGGAGCATTGAGGAACCATTGAGGACTCTTCTCGGACTCTTACTGCAAGTGACGAAAGCAGAAATACGTTTACGCATAAAATGTTCGATTTTTAAGATGGGTTCTAATAATTCCCATATTCGAAAAGATAATGATTAATTGTGGGTAAACGTATTATTGCGAATTTGCGAACCCACCTTAATATTAACGCTAATATGAGTAACCGTATCGCTCTTACGCAAAAGCCTAAGGTTTCAAGATTCCGAAGTTCAACTACTTGTATCCATTTACAAGCGATTCTACGGCAGCTTGAGCCGCTGGTTCCGGATACTGTCCGGTAGCATGGTGAATAAAGAGATTGCTCTCTTTGCCTCCCTTGCCACTGGGGCCCCATGAACCATTATCCCAAAGAGCAAAAGAAATGCCGTATTGCTTGGCTGCCTTAGCAAAGTAATTCAAATAATTGCATCGATACTGCTCATCATCGGCATTCTCGCGCTTGCAACAACCCATCTCGCCAATATATACGGAAATCCCCTTGTTGAGGAAATTATCGTTGATGGACTTCATGTAGTTGCTGATATGGCTTTTCTCAGCATCCGTACCCCAAGTGTTTTGGCTGCATTCGAGGGTAAAATTGTAAGGATCGTAGTTGTGTACAGCGAGTGCTACACGGTTTGCGGGATCGTTGGGTTTCTCCCAACCATTCAGGGCGGCAGTAAGATTGGTGTTGTAAGCAGGACAACCAATCCAACGAGTAGCATTATTGCCGCCTGTAGCGCGAATAGCATCCACACAGGCTTGGTTCCAAGCATTCATAACCTTATATTCATTGGGTTTACCAGTACCCCAACTACCGTCTTGAATCTCATTCATCACCTCAAACATCAGCCAGTCTTCAGCATCCGCAAAGTGGGTGGCAATCTGCGTCCAGAGCGCCACTAACTCCTGCTGAATCTCATTGGCTTTTTCCTCGTTGGAACGAGCAGCTATGATGTTTAACCAATATTTGCTGTCGGCACCATCGTGATGGATATTTATTACCGCTTTCAGTCCTGCCTGATGCGCATATTCAACCACCTCCGCTACACGATTCATCCATGTCTGCTCAATCAGATACTCAGGTGCTTCACCGATATGGCCCATCCATGTTACAGGGATGCGCACCCAGGTGAAACCGGCTGCTTTGACGCCATCCATGGTAGCTTGTGTACATGCAGGATTGCCCCATGCCGTCTCGCCCGCTACACCATTGATATGCGAATCGAACTGATTGCCAAGGTTCCATCCTAAACCCAACTGAAAGGGCATCTGAGCCGGTTTTGCACTTGTTGAGAAATGAATAGTCACTGCTTCCGATTTTACAGCCGTATCTTTTACGCTTACGAAGGCACCAGCCGGAACAGTCAACGTATATTGCGTTTCAAACGCCAATTCTACCACAAACGAAACATTCATGGCCTCTACTTGCGGAATGAGCATCGAATCATTGAGCGTAATCTTTGCCCCATTCTGCAGCTTCACCATCTTGTCGAATACGAGTTGGATAGTCTGTTCACCGGCAGTAAGTACCTCATTCTCCGCTACAGACTGCGATTTGAGCTGGATGGTAGCAGGCGTATCGGGGGTATTATTTTCATTAGAGCCTGGTTTACACGATGTCAGGCTGCATACGCTTACCAAAAGCAATAGAAAGAGTTTTTTGATAGTCATGATATTATTTATTTTAATTGATTGTATAGAGAGCAAGAGGAGAACCAACTCCCAATGCCCAAATCAGTGGAAACATTTAGAACCCACCTTAAGAAAAAGGAAAGCAGGGGACCCACCCCAAAGGAAGATCCCCTGCTTTGGGAAATATCAGTGGGATTTATATTCCCACTATTAAATTACAGGATGGTAAAATAGAAATTATTCAACAGTAATCTTTTCTATCGTCAGACCATCTCCCTGGAGAATGAGAGCCGTCTCAGACCAACCATCGGTAGTTACACCAGTGAAGCAGTCAAGGATAGCTTGGTCAACAACCAATTCAAGCGGATTAACACTACCATCCCAATCAGCAACAGTCGTAATAGCAACCCAAGCCGGATTATTAACCTGGATTTGGCCGGTACCGCTCTTGTAGAAACGGATTTTCGTGCCGAGTTTAACCGAGTTACCAAGGTTGCTTGGACCATTGCGTAAGATACGGAAACGACCATCATCACCCCATGTCATCAAGCTGGGGAATGTCCATGCTACCGCTTGGTCGGTCTGACTTACACAGTCACCATTGATTTTCACCTCAACAGACACATGCTCAACAATAGACACTTTATTGAGAATAAACCAAGCACCACAGATTACGAGACCACCATTATTCGTCATCTCATCAATCATGGCTTGCGTAATAGTCAAACGATACTCGGTTGCATCATCAGCCATAGCAATGTTGCCTTCGCCATCAGCACCGGGAAGCTCCGTCGTACCAGGAAGAGCAGCCCAGCTACCATTACCGAAGCGAATCTGGCAACCATAGGTCTTCTCGGGATCCACAGCAAAGTTTACAACGAGCTCAACGCCCGGCTTCAACGCTGCGAGCAGAGGAGCAGAACCACCCCAAGCGAGCTCTTGAAAACCATTTGCCCAACCGCCAGCTGCATGAACGCCCTTCCAAAGGATGGTAGTAATCTCTGAATTCGGCTTGAATTCGTAAGCGTAATCTATCTCACCGTTGGAAGAGATGAGCTTGATATGGCTGGTCTTACCAGCAGACTCAGGCGTGCTGATGAAGATCTTATTAGCACCATTGCGAACAAACTCACACTCGGTATTATCAACCTGTACGTTCGTCAATACATCGCGGTTCGCTACCTCAAGACAGAGGAGGCAACCTGCCTGATACGGTTCACCGTCAATAAGCTCAGGCCATGCCGTAACGTAGCAGCATAAAGGAGCTGTTACTTCAAGCGAAGCAGACGTTACAACCGACTCACCATTAGCCATGTGGAGGGTAACAGTACCCGTCTCTGCATTAGCATAAGGAAGCGTGAACATTACCGAAGCAGGAACAGCGTTCTTTGCTTCGAGTTCAGCACCACCGGTTACCGTAACCTTCACTACGAGGTCCATATTCTGACCTTCAACCGTAATGTCAGAACCGAGAGGAGCAGAAGTCGGGTTGAAAGCAGCGAATACAGGCTTGAGCGTAGTGATAGCAAGGAGCTCATTCTCTATCGCAACACCAGCAGTGGTATTGATTACGAACGAACCGGTAACTGCCTCAGTAGGAACTGCCACCTTCAGCTCGGTAGCGGTCTTACCCTCTTCAAATACAGCATCTACCGTCTTACCACCAGCAGCGGTAAACGTAACGCCCGATGCAATCTCGAAGTCCTTACCCGTAATGGTAATGATATCGCCTGCACGAACGCCATCATATCCTGAAACAGACGCAACCTTCGGAAGTGCAACACCGATAGAAGCTACAGGAACCTGAACGCCACTGGCTGCTTCTACATTGATGATGCCATCAACAATCACATCAGGAAGTTTAAAGCTGAGCTCCGTAAAGTCAGAATTGAGTTCAAACTCGGCAATCTCCTCACCAGAAGTAGCATACAGCTTGGTTATCAAATCGAAATCCTTACCTTCGATAACAACGGCATCACCCGGTTTAGCCTCCTTCAGCTCCTTAACGGCAGCTACAGAAGGAAGAACCACGTTAAGCACTTCATTCGAGAGAATCTCATTGGGGATAGTATCTCCAGTAGCGCAGAACGAGATCGTAACCTTACCCGTTTGAGCCTCAGCGGGTACTACCACTTCGATTTGCTCACGGGTGCGCTTTTCTGCATCTACTTCTACTTCCACCTTATTGGAGAAGATGATTTTCTGAACAAGATTCAGATACTCACCTTTAATAGTAAGGGTCTGACCAGGCTTAACCGGATTGGGCGCTAAAGCGGCCTCAGCAGCAAAACCCACAGGCTCAGTATAAGTCAGACGGGTCTTTGCTACAATCTCAGCACCGGCTTTGGTTTTCAATACCGGATAGCAAGGTTGAGCCGTTTGAGGTACGGTGATGCGAATCTCTTCGCTGCTAACGCGCTCAATCTCAGTGATTTCGCCGCACCCCTCAATCGTGATACTCTGGATTTGATCCATGCCCATACCTATGAAACGCAACTGACCACCACGAGCTACCGGACTCGGTCCGTAAGCGAGGAGAGTAACCTCACCTCCTACAAACTGATCCGTAGAAAGATCCGGTTCCTTCTCGCAAGAAGTGAACGAGATGCTGCTAACAAGCATCAACATGGCCATAAAAATGGCACTTATGATATTTTTCGTTTTCATGTCTGTAATCGATAATTAGAGGTTGGGGACAATACGAAGGTTATCGTAACGGAAGATAGGAGTGCACTCCTTTCCTGCAACGCCGCCATCCTTCGGCCACATGATGAAACTATCAAAACTCTGCTCGCTCATCATCTTCGGAGACTTGGTACCATCATCGTTGTAAATGAAGTCCGTCAATGGAATCGTTACGGTAATCCACTGATCACCCGTATCATAACTGCCAGTAGTAGCCCATGGACGATAAAGAGCACGAGGCAAATCCAAACCACCATTAGCAGAAGTATGAATATAGGTATTGTTCTGCCACTGATCGTTTGCACATTGCTGATTGTTCACAAAGATAATCTGGAGCGCACCAGCCGACCAAGGATTGCTGCTCGGGATGCATAACTCCATCTTAAACGACATGTTCTGCCAATCCGACATATCATAGCAGTTGCGGATAGGTACACCAGCTTCACCTTTCTGAATCGACATCGGGTCACCATTCCAGTTACCAGCCCAGAAGGAGAGTTTAAGGTCTTCTACCCAACCGCCTTCGGTAGTAGCAGGACCTACCTGGCAATAGAAACCATCTACACCATTCTCCTCAAGATAGGTGGGCTTCAGGTTCCAACCCTGCGGAATGATACCAGTCTCGCTGCCTGCATGTGCAGCACCATCGAAATCGGTGATGACATTACGCTTGTCGCGGAAATAGAACTTCGAGAGAGCTGAACCATATACGGTAGCTACCTGAACCTGACCCATTACAGCATTTTCCGGAACAACGAAACGGATAGAACTTTGCGTAATCTCCTTAATGTTTTCATTCGGAACAACTTCGTTGTGCGAACGCTGTTCACCGGTGAAGGTGATGGTCAACGGCACATTCGGATCATCTACGAAATACTGACCATAGATAATAGCCTCTTCGCCTGCCTTTACGTGTTCGCAAGCCATCGAGTTAACAACCGGTCCGGGTACAGCAACGTGGAACGGATAGGTTACTTCCTGACCATCTTTGGTGATCATAATAATCATATCCTTTACCTCTCCGGGGATGTTCTTAGGAACAGTTACGAGCATGGTATTGTAGGTGATGTAACTCGTGTTCAGTACAGCAGCCTGATCGTTGAAATACATCTCCTTAATACTCGTCAGATTCTCGCCTACAATAGTAAGGCTGGAGCCCAAATACGCTTCCGTAAGGAGCGAATCCTTAGCAGCTACGTCCTGCGGACGAATGTACTTAATCACCGGCACACCATCCGTAAGTTCGAAGCCATTATTCTGATCGCATGAGGTCATCAGGCACATGGGCAAGATGGCTAATGCAAGTATGGCTAATTTAAAAATGTTCTTCATACTAATTAATACTTATAGGTTGCACGGATATCAACATGCTCGGGTTCTGCTAACAGATTGGGGTTGAGCGCCACGTCCTCCGTCGGGAACGGAATAGTAAACGAGTTCTCCGTTACGTTCGGTACATCTACTTCATAGTTGTACTCTACATTACCATCAACCGTTACAAGATTCCAAGTGTTGCTTTCATAATATGCCTTGTAGAGCGGGTCGCAATTCCACATTTGATTGCGATGCTGATGCTTGAGTTCATCAATACATGCAGGTGCATCGTAATATGCACGACGTACGAAATCATACCAGCGGTCACCTTCGCCAGCCAACTCCAAGCGACGCTCTTTCCAAACCATATCAAACGTTACGCTTGATACAGGAGCAGCCGTAGGAATAGCACGCTGACGTACTTCGTTGTAAGCGTCAACAGCCGAAGCTTCGCCACCTTTTCCCATGAGTGCCATTGCCTCTGCATGAATCAGATAAACGTCAGCCAAGCGAAGAATATGAGTTGCCAATGCAGATGCCATACGGGCGTCAGACATACCCATTTCTGCCTGATGGTCAGCAGAATTGCCGTAGAGATGCTTTACGTTGTTGCAGCCGCAAGGACCTTGGAGCTGACCGGTAGCATCCTTGTTGTAAGACTTGTCGTAGATGAAGCGGAGGTAGTTAAAGCCACCCTTATCACGCCAGAAATACGGATAGTAGTCACCAGCAAGCATCATGGTCGCTTTTCTGCGGGTATCGATGTCAGCACGAGTCTCAGGGCTGTCAAAGGTCTTCAAGCGAGATTCCAAACCATATCCCTCGATCTCAATCACACCAAATGCTTCCATCAAATCTACCGACGGGCCGCCCCAGCCGCCCCATACGCTACCTACTTCGCAAAAACCTTCGATACCAAGGTCGGATTGCTGCGTGTTCTGGCGAGTCCATTCATTACCTTCTGTAGTCCAACGCCATGCGATAAGGCTCTCATCGGATACGTTGTTGCTGCCGCGGAAGATGTCTTCGTAGTTCTCCATCAGCACACGACCGGAGTTATCTATCACGTCTTTAGCAAGATCAGCAGCCTTCTGAAGATCAGCATTGTCGAGCGAACCGTTTACGCCAGCTTTGGTAAGATATACCTTAGCGAGCAAACCTTCTGCACAGAAGTAGTCTATACGGCCTTCTATGTCCTTATGCTTCGGGAGGAGCTCCAAGGCTTTCTCGAGCGTAAGAATAATATACTCATACACATCCGCTTTCTGCACTTTCTTCAGCTCATTGTAATTGCCTTCTGCAAGCGTAGCTGAGTTGCTGTGGATAATAGGTACATCACCGAAGGTGCGAACCAAATAGAAATACGCCATTGCCTTCCAGGTCAGTGCCTCGCCCATGCATTGATTCTTAATAGCTTCGCTCGGACCCTCGGCCTTCTCAATCGACTCATATACAGTAGAGCAATGACCGATTACTGCCCAAAGAGAATACGACATATTTACCAAGTCCTCATCCGTACCATTTACGGAGAAATTCAGATAAGGCGAGTTACCCCAATACATATTGCCGGAGAACACCTCACCTACCTTGATGAAACCACGCTGGAAATCATACCAGGGAGAGTTGTACAGATAGTTTACACCAGAGAGGCAAGCTGCATCCGTGGAATAATAGTTATCTGCGTTGTAGTTATCCTCGGTCGGGCGATTCAAGAAATTATCGCAAGAACTAAGACCGAGCGACATGGCTAATGCCACTACACCATATTTAATACTATTTGTTTTCATTGTTTCGTTCAATTAAGGGTTAGAATGCGATGTTCAAAGCAATAGCCCAAGACATTGGCGAAGGATAACGGCCGTTATCGAGGCCAAAGACATTAGCACTTGTAGTTGAAGCACCAATTTCAGGATCATAACCTGTATATTTGGTCCAAGTAGCAATATTGTTACCCGTTACGCTCAAGCGAATATTATCCAGATGCGCTTTTTGGATGAGCTTCTTATCGAAGGTATAGCTTAAGCTGATGCTCTTCAAGCGAAGGTATGAACCATCCTCAATATAGCGGGTTGACCATGCGTCGTTGTCGTTCGGGTCGTTGATAGAAGCACGAGGAATAACGGCATCCGGGTTGCTTACCTTCACGTTTTCAACATGGTTGTACCAATCAGCCTGAGCAGCATCAATCGGAGCGAGTTTAGCGCGATCCAATACAGCACTCGTCTGGTTCTGCCATACCGAGTTCATGTGGGTGAGCTTCATGGCATTGTAGTTACCTACCTTATTGCCAAACGAACCATTGATGAAGATGCTCAAATCCCAATTCTTGTAATGGAACGTGTTGTTCCAACCGAAGGTGAAGAGCGGAAGCGGACTACCGATATTGGTCTTATCCTGCTCGTCGATCTTACCGTCACCATTGACGTCCTTATACTTGATATCGCCTACGAACGTGGTGTTAGCGCGGTTGTAATCTGCCGGATTGGTTGACCATGCATAGGTCTCTTTGCCATTCTCATCTACCGTAACCGTATATTTGTTGTTCTGCTGGAGCGTATTTACAGGGCTGCTGATAATGTCTTCAAAATCCTGATAAATACCTTCTACTACATATCCGTAGAAATTATAGAGGCTCTCGCCTACTACAGAGCGGCTTACAACGTCAGTCCACTGACCAAAACCTACCAATGCAGTAGAATTGGAGAGGCTGAGCAGTTTGTTTTGGTTAAACGAGATCTGCGGCTCAGAATGCCATTCAAAACCTCTAACCTTTACAGGAGTGGTGTTGAGCGAGATTTCAATACCGCGGTTCATAATATCACCATAGTTGCCATAAGGAGCAGCCAAAGCAGACGAACCATTACCCGAAGTACCCATGAACGAAGGCAATACGAGCTGCATAAGCATATTAGCCGACTTCTTCTGATACAAATCTACAACCAGGTTCAAGCGGTCATAGAGGAAATTGATATCAAGACCGAGGTTAAACTGCTCCTGCGTTTCCCACTGAATATCCAGGTTCTTCAAGTTAGCCGGACGATACGAAGTACCAAGACCGGTGTGCATTACGCTCATGGCAGAACCCCACTTATAACCACCAATATTGGAGTTACCGGTTTGTCCCCAACCGAAACGAAGTTTACCGTTGGTAATAATGCCCTGATCGCGAACGTCATCCATGAAAGCTTCTTGCGACCAACGCCAAGCGGCTGCTACCGAGTGGAAACCTGCCCAACGACGGTTAGGACCGAAGTTAGAGCTACCATCATAACGGAATGTATAGGTCAAGAGATAGCGATCATCGTAGTTATAGGTTTCGCGCGTAAAGAACGAAGCCATTGCCGCGCTACCGAAGCCGCTGCCAATCTTCGGGTCGTCCTGACCCAAGGCCGGATTCTGAATCGTGTTGTTGGGAAGATTCGTATTCGCTGCGCTTACATAATCCCATTTGCTCTCCCAGCACTCCTGACCAATCATGGCAGTAACGCTGTGCTTACCAAAATGACCGGCATACGTGATGTAGTTCTTTACAGTCCAATAGGTGCTGCTGTTCTTCTGAATGCTGGATTCGTTCTTATCCTTGCTGGAGGTACCAAAGCTGTAAGTAGGCTCAAAGGTTTCTGCCCTGTTCCAGCCGAGGTCCCAACCCAGTTCCGTATGCCAGATAAGGCTTTGGTTGTGAGTAGGAAGCTGGAAGAAAGTAACGTCGAAGAACAAGTTACCATTCAATTTCTGACGAGCCAACTTATATTGGTTCATCTCAGCGAGAGCTACCGGGTTCGGATTAGAGAAACCTTCTTTCGATACGGAAGAGAAGCTGCCATCGATATTGTAAATCTGAATATCCGGAGGCGTGATGAGAGAGTACATGATAAGACCTTCTTCAGAATCTGCTTTCTTCAAGTCTTCACGCGTATTCGAATACGCAACGTTTACGCCCATCTTGAGCCACTTCTTCAGCTCAGCATCGATATTGGCGCGAAGCGAATAACGCTCGAAGTTCGTGCCCTTAATCGTACCTTCCTGGTTCATATAACCACCACTTACGTAATAGCGAACCTTATCCGTACCACCCTGAGCAGAAACCTGATGCTGGTGCTGAAGAGCCGTGCGGAAGATTGCGTCCTGCCAGTTCGTACCTGCACCCAATACAGAAGGATCCGAATAAGCTACATCCGGATTGCTGATTTCGCCTTGGTTTACCATATCGTTGTAGTACTCAGCAAACTCGCGGAGGTTAAGCATGTCCAAACGATTTGTTTGGTTTGCCCAACTTACCGTACCATCATACGAGAACTTGGCTTCACCTGCCTTACCACGCTTGGTAGTAATCAGGACAACACCATTAGCACCCTGAGCACCATAAATAGCGGTAGCGGATGCATCTTTAAGAATTTCCATCGAAACGATGTCAGCAGGGTTGATGGTAGAGAGCGGAGAAATGGTAGAAACTTTACCATTACCGAGCTTATCACCCAAACCATAGTCGGCACCTGACGAACCGCCAGATTGCACAATTACACCATCGATTACGTAAAGAGGTTCAGCGCCTGCATTGATAGTAGCCTGACCACGTACGCGAATAGACGTTGACGAACCCGGAGCACCTGAGGTCTGCACAGAGGTAACACCCGTTACACGACCTGCAAACGACTGGTCAATGTTGGTAATAGCTGCATTCTTCAATGCGTCCTCACCGAGTGAAGAGGATGCACCTGCGAGGTCGGATTTCTTTTGCATACCGTAACCTACAACTACAACTTCGTCGATCACTTCCGTATTGGCCGTCATCACGATTTTTAATACTTTCTTGCCATTGAGTGCCACTTCTTGGGTGGTCAGACCAACGTAAGAAACAACTAATGTGGCTTTAGTGTTCTCCACATCAATGGCAAAATTACCATCGAAGTCTGTAATGGTACCATGTGAAGTACCCTTAACCTGAACACTTGCACCAATGACTGGTTCGCCGCTTTCATCGGCGACATTTCCCGTTACTGTCACCTGAGCCATTGCAGAAAGAGGCAAAAGAAGCATTGCCACTGTCCACACCATAGCCTTGGTAACTTTTGACAATAGGGTCATCATGTTACATTGATTTTGGTTAGTAAATAATATTGATTGTGGATTTTGTTGTTGTGTTTTCCGGAGTAAGGATTGGCTCGTCGGATTGGCTTGCCGCGGCCGAAATTTTCGTCATTTTGTCCGGATGGCCGCATTTTGGTGTTATCACATAATAAATCGAGTGCAAAATTAGTGTAAAATTTCCACAATGGCTAACACTTTTATAACCTCTTATGACACTTTTTTGCGAACATAATTTTTTTGACAGCAGAAAGTTGCGGGAATTTGCCGATTTAGGGTATTTTTTGCTCAAATATCGCAAGAAACTGTCTTTGCAGAAGCGCCAATATATGTATATATATCACAATTGCAATCCGGCTACAAAATGCTCAGTCTGCATTAAGTCTGCATTAAGTCTGCAATAAGTATGCAAGAAGTCTATTGTAAGTCCGCATGAAATTCACAATTCCTCCACCTTATCGCTTTCACGATACCCAGCAGCGAGTCTTCACTAAGTCATCCTTAGTTAATCCTTAGTTGTTCCTTAGTTGTTCCTTAGTTAATCTTTAGTTGTTCCTTAGTTAATCTTTAGTTGTTCCTTAGTTAATCCTTAGTTAATCTTTAGTTGTTCCTTAGTTAATCCTTAGTTGTTCCTTAGTTAATCCTTAGTTGTTCCTTAGTTAATTAACGAATACTGGACTAAGGAAGAACTAAGAAACATCGAATTCACGCGCATACGCGCGCACGTTTATTTATTAAGGAGAATGGACATTTATTTCAGCAAATCACCATATCGGTCGCCAACGATTTTGCTCCTATTGTATTGCTTACGAAATTCGGTAGGGGTATAGCCTTTACGTTTCTTGAAAATGCGGTTGAAATTGCTTACGTTGTTGAAGCCACTGTCGTAGCAAATCTCCAATACGGTCTGCACCGAGTCAATCAACTGGCGGGTAGCATAGCCTAATCGGCACTCAATGATATAATCGCTCACGCTCATGTGTGTGCGCAAATTGAAAAATCGGCTGAACGAAGTAGGCGTCATGCATACCAAATCGGCCAAATCCTGAAGGCGTATCTCCTCACGGAAGTGCTTGTTGATATACTCTAATACCAACCGAATACGCTGGTTGTCAGAAGGGATAGCGGCCTGACTGAACTCTTCGCTTGCAAGCAGGTGATAATCATTGGTTTCCGACAATTCATGCAGCACTTCAAGCAGCAGAATAAAGCGGGCAAAACCCGGCTCCATATTAGCCATCTGCCAAAGCCTGGGTTTGATGCGCGCTATCACGGCCTGACTGAAGCAAATACCACGTTGAGCACGCTGAAAAAGCAAATTTATTCCCTTGAAATATTGGTTCGACAACAATTCTTCACCCAGGAGTGACCGAGAGAAATGAATCGTAATCTCATGCATCTCCTTGCCGTTGAACTCTTGCGGTTCAGCCCACTGATGCTCCAAACCGCCTCCGACTAACGTAAGGTCTAAATCCTTAACTGGCTCGACCGAATCGCCTACTATGCGCTTCAAACCTACACCATTCTCTACATAGTTAATCTCCAGCTCCTTATGCTTATGGAGCGGGTAATCAAACGTCGTTTTCGTACGTTTTTCCAGATGAAGACATTCCGAACGTTCGTTGAGTAACGTTATTTCTGTAAGGGTGGCAGTTGCTTGTTTGGGTGAGGTTTTCATGGATGCAAGTTTTTGCTGCAAAGATACTAAAAAAAAATGATATAACCGCATATTTTTCAAAAAAAATATACTTTTTTATCATTTTTTTGTTAGTTCTTACTTTATTATGCAAATATTCAGCACCAAATCGATCCTACTATTCCTCTCCAATAACACCTCAAATCAGCCCAAAAGGTGCAACGCATCTATTCCCCTTTCGCTGCACTTACGCACACATGCACGCGCATATTCGACTTACGAAATTTCGAAGGACTCATACCCTTGCAATAGGAGAACACCAAATCAAAATACTTCCTGCTCGAAAAACCGCAGAGATCTGCCACCTCATACACCGTGAGGTTGGGTTGCTCTTCCCATCGTCGAATAGCTTCATTACAACGAAAATGGTTAATCCAATCGCGAAACGACAGTTGATACACCTGATTGATAAATTGAGAAAGGGTTGTACGATTCGTGCCTATTAAATTCGACAATTCACATATTGTTACCCCACGCGTGCAATAACCTTTCGCCTCTATCCACTCGTTGAGCCTCGACATACAATCTCTATGAAGAAATACTTCTCGAGCAGAAAGAAACTGCTCAGCAGAAAAGAAAGGAGAAGGAGATGAGGGTTTCATGTTTATTATGCTTTACCATTGCAGAACGTCCGCAACTTCACGAATGCAAAGGTAATCATAAAAAACGATTTATGCAAATATTTGTTAAAAAATCTAAAAATTTTGCTATAAACGCAAAAAATTGTTGATTTTACAAGCGAATTCCTAAAATATTATACATTTTTTCACCTATGCAAATCATCAATTGACCATTCTTCATCCGTTTTGTTGCCTTCCGCATCTGTTGCTGATCGAGCAATGATGTAGCTATATGCAAGTCGGCCGCACCACAAATCTCGGTGCTCATTTCTCCGCTAATACCCCAATCAACCTGTACGCCCGTCTGCACTCTTACGAAGCGGATAGCATCCAGATGCACCGGCTCACCAGCGGCATTGACTGCCCAATCCAAATCAATCTGAGCGGCAAGGCTATCATTGGGTTGATTATCAGCATAACCATAATCATACGCCACACTACGAATAACGCCATTTCCCTTATCGTACATATTCGGCGGAAGAAGCGTGCCGCTTATAACCAAACTATCCATACTCTCCCAATAAGGAAAATACGTATCTTGCTGATGCCATGAATTGCGTTTTATACTTCCTGTATTCCCCTTATTATCCCCCCATTGAATATCTTCAGTAGAATAATAATAGGTTACCTGATAATCCCTTATAGCCTGAGCAGTGGCACTACCAGCAATCTCATACCAAGGGTCGTCAGGCAAACCATTGCCGTTGGCATCTTGACTTACCCAAATGATTCCTGGCTCCGAACTGCTAACGGCATGTCCATCCACCTTTTCGCCGGTGAAATACACATTACCATACACCAGCAAGTCGCGTTCACCCGGACGATTCTGTATATCATGATCAAATCCAAACGTCACGCTGCCGCCCCAAGCGCCCAACGTAATCATCGCATTACCTATCGCACCTGAAAGCGCTGAGTCCACTCGCGCCAATATCGTTTCATACGTATCATCAGCATATACATCCGGATAATGCTCCCCGATAAACTGACCAGGAGCAGGATGATAAGCAAACACCTTACTGATATAAGGGCTTTGTGCATTCACCAAAAGGCTCATGCAAATCAATATTAGTATAAAAAGCTGTTTTTTCATATATGATTTTATCGATGATTTTTATGAAAAAAAAGTGCTCTCGTTTCACAACGCGAGCACTCATCTACTAACACTATTGAATTATCTCATAAGAGACGGTGCAAAGGTACTGCTTTTTTTTCAATTACGCAAGCAAAAGACAAAAAAGTACCATGTTTTAGCATTCAAAGTGTTATGAATTTTTATCCAGATTTATTCTTAGATGCTTTTTCTATTTTTTATACCAGACTTCAACAAAAGAATCTGACTATAAAAAATATACCGCACTTTATCTGCGAGAGCCTCGAGTGGTTGTTTCTTCAGTAGATGCAGACCGAGAAGAACTGGATGGCCTATTGGTAGTGCTCGAAGTAGAAGAACTGCGAGTAGAAGTATTACTCTGAGAACGGGTATTGGTTGTCGTTTCAGGCTTTGCAATTGCCTTGCGGCTACTGGAGGAAGTTGTTGTCTTAGTTGTAGCAGCACCAGTGGACCGATTTACACGACTGGTAGTGGTAGTAGTAGTGGCAGGAGTGCGGCTGCCCGTACTGCTTGAAGTGGAGCCGGCAGCAGCAGGAGTGCGACTGCCCGTACTGCCCGAAGTGGAGC
>CAMGMU010000015.1 GCA_946059305.1 uncultured Bacteroidales bacterium
TTCACAAAGTTCACAAAGTTCACACATTTTAGAGTAAGGGTATGGCGCTTCGCGCAGTTCCATTAGCGCTACGCGCGTTCCAGACGCCTGCGGCTGTTCCAGATGGTTCCAAGGCGGAGTGAGCAGCTCGATGAGCAGTGAACGAAGTGAGCAGCACGCAGTGCGTTACACATTTTAGAGTAAGATTTAATAGCAGCCTGTGTTTACAAATTCCACAATATGCAATTGTTCGGAAGGGTAGCGCTTTCGCCTATACGCACAATCAGCGTTTCTTCTTTTGACTCGCACGCACGCGAACTATAATCTAAATTTTTAAAAAAGAAATGCAGACAGTTGTCAGTCCAACAACCGTCTGCATCATTTATGTCGTTATCAGCCCCGAGGGGCGAGGGACGGGATCGAAGCTGCTTGATAGAGCCAGCCGGTTACTTTCGTAAACAGTTTACTTCACGAGGAGCTTAGCCTGGTAGCTCTGTCCACCAGAGGTGAGACGAACGGTGTAATAACCGGCTACCGGCAGACCCGGAATCGTGAGCGAACCATCGGTTGCGCTGTAAACAAGCTGACCAATAGCATCGAATACCATCAGGCGGAAGTCAGGCGCCATCGATACCTGCGAGAGGATCTCAATCGGTTCGCCAACCACAGCCGGGTTCGGAGCTACCGACAACTGAAGCACCTTCACATTGTCAAGAGCCGAGCCGCCGCCATCCGTTACGATGATATGGAGCGAAACCTGACCGCAAGAAGCCTGAACCTCAAACGTATAATCGCCTACGCCTACGTTCGTACCGAGGATGGTATCTTCAGCATAAACGTACGGCAGTTCATCAATCATGATGGTATCGTAAGCAACGCCATTTGCTGCTACAGACATATGGATTGTAACGGTAGAGTCACAGCCATAAGCGGTAGTAACGGTATTGGTGTAGGTACCGGCCTTAGAGATGCCATCCGGGAAGGCGGCATCGGTGTAGGTATCACCTGCGCAGATGATGCGATGCTGCTCAACTTTGTAGCCCTCCGTATCCGAGAACTCAATGAACGTACGAACGATGCTGTCGCAAGTGTTGACGCCAGCGAGTGTATCGGTCACTACCTTATTGCTGAAATACGTCTTACCATTGACGGTTACAGCCGAGCCCTTGCAGGCAAGAATAGTGGTATCCTTACGTACAGCCGGTATTACTTCGATTTGAACTCGAACCAAGCTGTCGCATCCATTCACAGAAGTGAAGAATGTCGGCTTTTCAACCGATTCGGTGGCAATAAATGGCGTAACGCCATTGCGGTCATACAAGCGACCCTCGCAGATGGTGTCAAACAGAATGGTTTCAAATGCTTCGTTTACGGTAAGATGCATGGTTACGAGCGTATCCGGAGCACCCTCTGCACCGCTAACGAACGTCTCATATTCGGTAGTACCAACTTGGTAGTCCTGACGTGAGATAGCGAAGTAAGCATCTTGATAATCAACCGATGAGCAAGTCTGGGAGTCATACTCTTTCAGCTTGATAATGCGAAGGTTGATATTGTCCACCGACATTACCGTACTGGAGTCAGCATCCGTGATACCAGCATAGAATCCGAGTTTGATATCTTGACCGGAGAATTGGCTGAGGTAAGCAGAGAATCGGCCGGAGGTACCCCATGGAATCTCTTGCAAGAGCGAGTCGCTCCAAGTCTGGATAGTCGTCCAAGAAGCATCGCCGGTTTCGTTGACTGTAGCTACATCCAGTCGAACAACCGTAGAGGTATCCAATCGGCTGCCGCCTCTGCTGGTATAAGCAGTAGCACCCATGAGCCAATCCAGACGGAGCCCTTCGTCAGCTGCCAATTCAGGCACGGTGATTACGGGCGAAGTCAGACGGCTCCATACATCGTAGGAGTAATAGAGCGTCATCTGGAATACTTTTCCTTCCATTTCACCGAGGATATATTTGGAAGTATTGCTGGTCTTCCAATAATACGAAGCCGCACTATTGTAATTCGAAATCCAATTCGTTGCATTGGTAGCATCCTCATAGAACGGAACGGTATGCTTTGTGCTGAACGATGTATTAGCCAAACGACCACTGCAAAGCTGCGTAACAACAACCTTGTATTTATTTCCGGGGTTAAGACCGGTAATAGTCTGGTTGCTATTCATAGTGGTAGCGGTGAACACAATGCTGTCGGCACTATCATATACATCCATCCGAACAGAGTCGTTGCCCAAAGTTGTCCACGAGGCCTCAGCGGCATAAGGCGTGATCTGGCCCACTTCAATGGTAGTAACACCACCGCAGAGCGTGTCAAGAGGTAATACTGCGAAATTATCGAAATTGGTTAGAGCACCATTCTCTGAAACGCCTTCAATGATGATATGACCAACACCTACTGCAGGAAGTTGGAATCGGTAAGACTCCCAGCGTACGGTATCAATAGGACCAACATTCACACCACTGATATTATACTGACGCGGAATGAAAGCAAGGAGCTGTGCATTGGCATCAATAGTATCCGAAGTGCTGACATAGATGCGCAGACCCTCGTTGTTTTTCATCGTGCTGTAATGCGAACGATATACATCGATAGCAAACTCGAGCGGCTGATCGGCCGAGAAGAGCATCTGCGGTCCAACGAGCATGGTCTTATTGCCGGCCTTCTGACTCGGCAACTGCATCACCTGATAGCTTACTCCATTGAGGGTTGTCTTCATAGTCTTGAAGACATACGAACCATAGGTTGAACCAGCAGCATCCAGTTGCGTATGTTGGTTAATCCAGCAATCTTGAGTGAAGTATTTACCGGAAGCATACGCATTGAAGTCTTCTGACCACGGGAACTCGGTGATCAAACCACAATCCGTCAGGATTGTTATTGTATCACTCCAACGGCTGTAGTCGTTGTCGCCACAGAGCGCACGCACAGCTACACTATAATACGAAACGGGCTGCAATCCGCTAATCACTGCGGTAGTATCTGAAACGACTACAGACTGATAGGTGGTCTCATCGCTGAGATTGAAGACTGCCTGTCTTCCGTAAGCTATTTCATAAGCAGGTGCCTGCTCATTGTCACCAATGCTGAAATGCAGAGCTGCTGAACTGTTGGTTACGCTATCGAGCGTAAGGCTAACAGGCTTATAGCAGGTAGGCAAAGTAGCAAACATCACTCTCTTCCACTTATTCGCATTATCCGAGCAGATAGGAGCTACGTAGAAATAGTAGTCCTTATCAGCCAAGAGCGAGAGCTGCTGTTTTGGGAGGGCAACGGTATCTGCTTGCGCAGCAGCAAGTTCGTCTTTGGAGAGCTTGGTGAGACTCGTGATGGTGCGCCATGCCGTTTCATCATTGCCCGGGAACCAACTTACTGATGCGGAGTTGGTAGTAATATCCTTAACTACGACATCCGATACATTGATGCAACCGCCTGTTTGAATGCAGAACTGAGCAATCGGAAGATTGGTAGATTTGCTACCGCCTTCTGTAGGATAGTCGCCACACGAAGTATCAGAATCACTCCTTCGATAGAGTACAGAGCCCGACGTAGAAGCTACATAACTATACTTGATGGTAGATTTGTAACTCGTAGCATGAACAGCTACTACCACTGCCAAGTTACCACCTTCATAAGAGAATGCATTATCAAGCGGAATGGTAATCCAACCAGAATCCGTAGGATGCACGAAGTTAGAAAGATCGCATACGAGTTCAAGATTTTCTTCAGCAATCCAATCAGTGGTAGCCGTTGCAAAAGGCATATCCGTATTAGCCATATAAATCTTTACGGACTCCTGCGTGAGGATATCGCCTGCGGCACAATAGAAAGAAACGCTGGTAATATCGCCCGCCTTACCGATGAGCGAATCCGGATAAATCATCTGCGACCAAGAATTCCTGTAGAAATTACTAAACGGAGTGCTATAACCATTGGTCGTAGAAGATTCAGCGGTGTAGATGCACTCATCTCCGCCAACCGAAGCCGTTTGGAAGCTAACCGTATTGATGGCACTGGTATCGCCTTCCGAGCAGATAGCGCGAACGTAAGCGGTATAAGCCGAGTCGCTCTGCAAGCCCGTAAGAACTACAAGTGTATCAGCCGTGAACTGCGTGAATGCGGGTTGCCCAACGATACCTACTTCCCACTGGTCTTCAAACGCAAGCGGAGCATGCTGCCATGCGAGTCGAACGGCATGAGCCGAAACGCGATCCACACGAAGACTATCAACAGCCTGGCAAGAAGTCGGTGTGGTGAACGATACAGAACTCCAAACACTGAGCTTTTCTGCACAAGCAGAACGTACATAGAGGTAATAGGTAGTCTCATACTGGAGGCTATCAAGTACCAAACGCATGGTCGTATCGCGGAGCAACGTAGCTTGCGCGAGTGCGGTAGTATCGAGCGGCGAAGTAGAAAGTACATAGCGGAAATCGTTCTCCTGTTCCTCCATAAACTGAGTCCATGTTGCCACTACAGAATTGGTATATATGAAGTTGACAGCAAGATCCTTCACCGGCATACAGTTAGCAAGCGTCGTAATGGAATCCATCGTCCACGTACTGATGCCATCATCATGTCCACGAGCGTCGCAATTAGCGCGTACGTAGATATAATGTTTGGTTTCAGGCTCGAGGGTGTTGATATAGAGCGAGAGCGAATCGATACCCGTATATTGCGGAGTTATGACAGCAGAATCGGCCATTCTCTCCGTAGAAACGAATACATCGTAATCAGCTACATAATTGCCGAGTGAAGCGGTCCAGCTTACGCGTGCTTCGGTAATACCCAAGCCTGTGAGTTCTGCATTTACAGTCTCTACTGCTGGACATGCCTCTACGGTAGTCATGTGATAGAAACGCGCATTCGGGCGAATTTTATTATAGCCGCTTGTCGTTATATCATTTAAAATTGAAGGAGTAATCTCCGCTCTGTCACGATAGCAATAGAGTGAGAGGTAGTTGGCCTGCGTAGTACCAGCCGTTGTCCAACCGCTAGAAGTGGTATGCGTACCATCACCATTCGAGAGCACAGTGACAGCGATATTGCTAACGCCATCCCAGATAAATGGCTCGGAGAAAGGATAGGTTACCCAACCTTGCTGATACGTATGGAGCGTAGGACCATACACCAGTTGCGGGGTTGCTACGAAATTCGAAACAGCCTTACTTGTGTAATTATCATTCGTAGTAGCACCTATATAGATGGACTGCGTCTTATCCAACGATGACGTAGCACCCGTATAATAGAACGCGATACCGGTAATCGAACCCGGCTGAACGCCGGCCGCAATCAGTTCTTCGGCCAGATAGATATGCTGCGAGTAGGTATTGCCATACGTTGAGAATAATACATTAGCCGCAGCCGTACCATCACCGAATTGCGTTTGAATCTCATAGGTGAGCGATGGCGTGTTGCACTCTATCATCATCCAGTCACCATACGTATTGCCGCATACCGTGCGCACGTAGAGATAATAATGCGTCTCACGGTCGAGCCCCTCAACGGTAGCCGAAACAGCGTCATGAACCTCCTGCTTGGGAGCGGCTGCCAGAGCGGCCGAATCCAAAGCGGTAAGACTGGCTACAATCTCAACATCATGGCAGATAGTAGGATCAACGAGCGACCAATTCAGACGAACCGAACGGTTGGTGAGATTGTCAACCGTTACATTGTCAATCGTTTGGTTAACACCAAACTCTTCCATCTTCAGATCATCGATATAGCAAATACCACCATTCTTGGCTTCACCGCGGAGCACGATAGTCTTATTGCCCGAGGGACGCAACATGAAGGAATAAGTATACCATCCAGCGGCTGTTTCGGCAGAAACCTTACCCGGATCTGCTACCGTATAGTTGCGCGAGATAAACGCAATCTCCTCTGACTTCGAATTAAGGAATGCACCATCCGAGATAAACAGACGGATACCTTCTTCTGCATAAGAAGCGGTGGAAACAGCACGATACACACTAATGGTGAATCGATAAACCTTAGTCGAGTCAAATGCCATCTGCGGAAGAGCCAACAAGGTCTGCGTGCCGGTTGTCATCGTTGGATGACCAAGCTTGCCGGAAGCGTTTCCACCAATGGTCGTTGTATAACCCTCAAAGCGCTTATAGCCATTACCCACAAGATGCTTGTTAACCCAGCAAGACTGCTCGAAGGTGCCGGAAGATAAGCCATTGAAGTTTTCAAACCAAGGATATGCGGTAAAGGGCTCGCAAGGCATCTGCACCATCTGATATTCTGACCAAGCCGATTCGCAACCAGCGCTGCAAATCTTCTTGGCGCGTACGTAGATGTTCGCACCTTGGGGCAGATTGGTGAACACATATACAGAGTCTGCTGTAATGACTGAATCCAGAATCGAATTAAAGTATTCATTATCAGCCACCTGAAGCTTATATTGCATACCCGCTTCGGCCTGCCATTCTACAACAACCTCCGAGGTAGAGATAGCACGAGTCTGCACCTGAGGCGATGCACATGCCATATTCCATTCGCGGATGCGGATATCATCCACATGGTGGTAAACGGAAGAGGTCGTAGCCGTAGAGTCCGTAGCTGCATAGAATGCTACACGTACGACCTGACCAGCATAAGCAGTCAAATCAACGGCCTGAGTTGTTGCCGTAGAAGGAACAGCACGGTAGGTAGAGTCAGTCCAAACACGAACAGGAATCCAATGATTGCTATCAGCCGGCAATACTGCTACTGCAAACGTACGGCCTACGCAGTTGGCCTTAGTAGGACTCGTAGTGCCAGTCGAAGAAGTCGTAAACGCTAAATCAAACGTCAGAGCCAAGTTATTGGTATTCTCTCTGTCGAGATAAATCTCCGGGCTGACAAGCGCCACTTGCTTCGTAACTTTGGAGGAAGTGGTAGAGGTAGAGCAATAAGTATGCGGAGAGTACATGCCTGCACCTGCCGAAGTAGAAAACGTCCAATCGGTACTGGTCTGAATATCACCGCTGAAGAAATCGCCCTTATAGCGAGCCCAACCGGAAGGAATAGTGGAGCCCGTCTTATCGAAATCTTCCGTAAACGGAACGCCACAAAGGGTAGTGAACTGCAACTCGTTCCAGCTGCCTACACATTCCGGATTAGCGCGCACGTAGTAGGTGGTGCTATAAGCCAAATTGCTGTAATAAACACTATCGCCTACAATCGAATCACGACGAATGATATTCGAGAACGCAGCATCGGTAGCCAATTCTACAACAACACCGAGGTTCTGAATCGAATTGGTCCAAGTTACATACCCATCTTTGCCCTCCGAACCATAACGCAACTGCGTAATGCTTTGGCAAGATTTGTCGTAAGTCTCTATAGCCACCGAGTCAATCAAAAGATATGCATCGGGAGCGCTGACAGTAGAAGCCGAATAGAAGCCGAGCGCGATGGTCTTGCCAGCGTAAGCAGAGAGGTCAACCAAGAACTTAGGAGCAATGCGGGTGTTGAGCGAAGCATAATCATAATCACCCGTGCCTTCGCAGTTCCACTCAATCATATTCTCAGCCTTGAAGGTCTCACCACCATCTTCGCTTATATATACGCGGAACGTGCGTCCAGTCATATCAGCAAGCGTGGTAGTAGAAGAAGAGTACGGCACCATACCAGCGCGGAAAGATAGCTGAATGCCCATACCGTCTGCTACTGACAATTCGATAGCCGGCGATTGGAGGAAGCCGTTGTAGGTTGCCGAATACACCTCCGTGCGAGCTACCTTACCTGCCATATTGCTCATACGATTATCAGTCTTCTGGATACTCATGTGAGTAGAAGCAGAAGAAACCTTAAAGCCTGCCGTAGAGAAATCGCCGGAAGGAACAGTCTGCTTGAAGACTTTCCAAGAAGAGGTTGGGTAGGTCTCATTAATCAAATCGAAGGTCTCGAGATATGGGACGCCATAGGAGGTCTCCACCTTGGTGTAACTTGACCAAACAGACGTATCAGCAGCACCGCAAATACCGCGGATATAAGCATAATAGGTCGTACCCGGAGTGAGGTTCGTAAACAATACCGAATCAGCAGTAATACCCGTTTGGCGGAACATCGGATTAGCCTCCAGAGCAGGATCAAATCGAACGGTATCCATCACCACCTCATACTGAGCAGCATTGCCAGACCAAGAGAGCTTAACAGCGGTACACCACTTATCGGTCTGCTCCAAGTCGATAACCTGGTGGCAACCGACAGCTTCCTCAAAGCGCACGTTATCAATATACGCGCTGCTCTTCTTGGTTGCAGGAGCTGAAATCATGAAGATAACGTTCTTGCCGTAGTCGCCCATATAGTCGCCAATATAGGAATCGAAGCTGATGGCATACGTCTTCATCTCGGTGCTGTCAGCTGCATACTTCAGATGGATGGTATCCATGATTACATTGGTAGCGAAGTCCTCCAAATCGGTAATCACTCCTACATACAAATCGCTGACTGTCAAAGTGTCAGATGCCGCATTCGGTGTAGCTGCATCGAAGAGAATCTGATACTTTTTGATACTGTCAATCTGGAGCGTAGGCAGCGCGGCATAATAGTTGTTGCCATATACCGTACTGCTGGTGTTGGCCGGCTTCTCCATGCTGAGCACATGGCCAAAATCGGTCTTCTTTACCACACCCGGGAGCGTAAGCTTACGGTTGCCTACACCAGTAGTGTCGGCAGCCCCCACCTTCCAGCAGGTTATAGACGAAGTAACCGGGTCGAAGGTCTCATAGCCAAACTGCTCCAATGTGTAAGCATCACATTCCGTGCGGAAGTTGGTAACGAGCGTATCGTCGGAGCAAAGCTGATAGCCCACCACGTTGTAGAGCGTGTTGGGTAGGAGATTGGTGATAGCATACGGAGAGGTAGTGATAGTGTCAACAAACACCACGGTAGAGTCAGCAGCGTTGGTGACCTTGATATACGCTTGCTGTGTACCACCTGCTGTCCATTCTATCTCGCCGGTGGTTGAACTGGTAGCAACAGCATTCAGCGAACTCATACCTTGGCAGGTGGCATCTACAAGCTCAATGCTAATATCCGAAATACGGAAGTCGTTGTCGCCGCCAGATACGGTTGATTCACTATAGAAAGCAATCAAGATTCGCTGACCAATGTACTTGGTGAGCGGAATAGTAACCGAAGTAGCCGTGTTCGTGAAATTATCCACCATACCGCGGTTGCCCGAACCATCGTTGGCCCAAATGAAGGCATCATTCTGCTTCCAGGTTTTGCCGCCATCGGTAGAAATGACCACTGCAAACTTATCATCCGTAGAAGTAGCCTCGCACGGACTCGCATTTCCAAAGTCCGTCCATGCAGCCTTAAACGTCAATGCGGCTGCCTCATTCGGCTGAAGATCCATCCATATTTCCGGAGAAATAATCCAATACTTGCAGCTCGATCCAAAAATATTTACCTTCAAATGCGGATTAGTCAGTCCGGTCACATTGATAGTATTGTTATACGTCCAACCGCCAGTAGTCGTAGTCATAGCTGAATCACCACGCAGGAAGACGTCTGACAACAAACCGCTCTTTCTCGTCCATCCGGTAGGAATGGCAGAAGAAGGAATGGTTAAGTTGTATGGAATACCAATCTTCGTTCTAAACGAATAAACATCTTCAGCAACAAGAGTATCGCTGCCGCAGATGGTCTGAAGCGTGAACTCATATTCCGTATCAGGCGTCAAACCGGTGAGCTTAATACTATCGAGCAGAGAACCTGCAGCCGTTGTCTTATAAATTACCGTATCCACCCAAGCGCTGTCATAATTCGTGTAAAGCGTGAGCTTAAATTCGGTCATGCCACTGGGATTCCATGATACGGTAGCCGTAGAAGCCCTGACATCGGTGATCACATCCAGCGGATCCAAGCAGGTGGATATGGGCTGAATGCGCACATTATCAATGCAGTTATGGCTGCCATTGGAGCTGTTCGGAGTAGCAGGAGATAGCGCGCGGATGGCAATAAAATGCCCATTTCCGGTATAGCCGTCAAGCGCCTGACGAACCTTCGCGAAAGTACCATCAGCTGCATCGAAGCGACCTAACTCTACAAATGTAGAAAGGTCATACGGATCGGTCATTACACCTACTGCCACACGGCCAGAACCAGCATACGTTGTGGAACCTGACGACAGACGGAACACAATTTCCAACTGTGAAGGGTTGGTTACATACGGGAAAGCAACATAGTTATCCACACCATTCAGTTTCATGTATGCGCCATCATATACAGGAGCACTGGTGAGCGGCGAAGGATAGTTATCCAGCAGCAGTATCGGGCTAATCAATTCCGTAAAGCCCTTATAGGAGCTCGATGTATGCAACTCGTTTACCAAATTCTGTAGGTTGAAGGTTGCGTTGGTCGAGAAGTTGAAGAACATCGGCAAAACGCCGGTGGTGGGCACGTGAAGCGTAAGCGGAGCCGACCATTCAGAAGCCACACCATTCTTTACACCCTGTGCATATGCCACAACGATCTTACCCTCCATCGCAGCCGGGAGCTGCACCTGATACGAAGTAGCCGTCAAGCCGGTTTGGTTGACGAGCACGAGCGAGTCAGCTATCAGAGAAGCATCGCGATTATAAACAGTAGCTACCCTCAGGTTCCACGAGTCGGCACCATTGAGTTGCGGCGTCAAGGTGAAGCCCGTAGGCAACACGTTCGTTGCGCGCAGGTTGGTGGGCGTACATACGTTTACTTGCTTGATAGAGAAATTATCCACATAGAAAATATTGGGCTTGTTGGCCATCGATACGAGGGCCACATGCTTGCCCGTGCCGGTATAACCTGCCAGCGATACGCGGAAATGCTTAAACTGATTGCCGTTGTCCATTTTTACGGTCTCAATCACTTCGAGCGTACCGATATCATTCGGATTGGTCACCACGCCCACCGTCAGCTCGGCTGCGTAATCCTTATTACCGCCATTGGGCAGGTAGGTATAAGCCGTTCCCCAGAAATCTATTTCGCAACTTGCGAGGTTGCCGTTGATCTCCGGTGAGATGGCATAAACCAAACTGTCAGCCGGCACAGGAGTAGCCGTATTAGAGGCAATGCCCGAGAAGATGAGGTAGTTGGTGCTATCTACCGAATAGTTATACTTTTGCCCCGTACCCTTATACACACAGGGCACTTTCACGTTCGTAAGACCGCCGGTAATCCATCCAGTGGGCTTACCACAAGTCGAATTGCCAGTGATAGTTTCCCACTCTGTAAACGTTTCCGTATAAGGCAAATCAACTCTACTCGTGGTCTTGAACTGCGTTGCTACCCAATTGGTGTAGCCCGACTCGTTGTCGTCGCAATCCGTACGGATATATGCATAATAATCTGTGTAGGGCTGCAAATTCGATATCATCTGTTCGAGGGCGTCCGTCGTCTGATGAAATACGAGTGTATCAAGGTTTACTGCACTCAAATCATCAATGGGGAAGCTCGAAACAACCAACTCAAAATTGTTGTATTGGCCATTGCAGGCAAATTCGATATTAGCCGTAGTGGAGCTTACTCGGATGTCCTGAAAAAGTGCATCCTGGCATTGGCTTTGCGGATACACGCTGATATCATCCAGCACAACGCCATAACCATACTGGCCAGATACTTCAAATGCCAACTGATAAGCAGAACGTGACTGATAAGCGGGCAGGAGTATCGTTTCAGACGTCCAACCGGCTATCGGCGAGGTGTACTCCGTGAGGAGGTGCCACTCATCGTTAGCATTCACGCGATAATACACGCGCAAGGTATCGAAATAATTAAATCGAGCTACCTGCGCATGCGAGAAACTCAACTGAGGATTGTAAGCCGAGCTGAGGTTCATCGCAGGACTAATCAGCCTCGTAACGAAGCTGGTTTGGTCAGCAGCCGCACGGATAGCTCCGCGGTAACTGCCTCTATTGGCACCCAAAGGCTCTGTGAGCGATGCGCCCACCCCACCTTCGACCACCCAAGAAGCCGTACCTTGTACGGATACTTGTGACCAACCTGCTGGAATCGAATCTTGCTCGAAATCCACCGGTCCCAGATTGTACTGAATGACCGAGAATGCTGGCAAGACTGCTATAAGCATAACTGCCAGAAACGAGAGGATAGATTTTCTCATGTCAGTGAATAATTTAAGTTGATAAAAATGTTTGCTTTGCTATAATATGCTACCGATTATTTCTCATAAACAACAGCATAATCTATGAAATTACGACTGCTTGATTTTTTTCGCCACAGCCGCGTTCAATAATACAAATGCGATGGTATCAGATTGTCAGATAAGGAATATCAAGTGCAAAGACAAAGATATGGACTTATCCTCTTATAATGAATGAAAATTTCGAGCTGCAAAGATAATAAAAAAATCAGTAACTTCCAAAAAAATGTTAAAAAATGTCCTTTTTTTTCAATAATTTTGTTCTTTCACTTCTATCTTTGTATTTTTGTCAGCATGCATTCTGTCTTTTATCGCAAAAGTAGACACCCTTACTCTAAAATGTATAACGCATAGCCCAGGGAAGCGTAGCGACACCCTGGGTTATACGCCCCAAAACCTGCCCCGCTGATAGACCGGTTGCATACTTATTGCAGACTTAATGTAGTCTTAATGCAGACTTTGCGAAAAATTCGCCTTCATACAGCCTGCAAAAATTATCGAAAAATTAGTAGAAATAAGCAATCCCACCGCTGAAGGCGATGGGATTGGTTGGTTTACTAAAGAAAGAAGATCGGAAACTTGGGATATGAAGCATCGTTATTCTTCATCGAATTCGGAGAGATCATCGAGGTTGTCGAGGCTCTTGTTTTCGTCTTCGGGGAGTACGGTGGCTTCTGCAAAGGCGTTGCTGATGCGGTCGGCTTCAGCTTGCAGTTGTTCGGGCGTTTTAGACGATTGCACCTCTACGATGGTTGCATATTCAGGGTCGGTTTCCACAATCTCCTTGAGGAAACAGCAGCGGTTCATTGTTTTTACCGTTTCCTCCGAGAAATAATTGAGGGTTGCAGGATCAATAGCCGCTTGCTTCATGGCTTTCCACGCACGTGCATTGGCTTTGTTGACTTTCGCTATTGCTCCAATCTCCTTCATACCCTTGGCAATCACCATCGGTCCGCCTTTGATATACTTGCCGAAGGCGAGGGCGTTCAAACCGAGCGAGGGTAGCTCAAGAGTAGCAGAGGCTGTCATAAGGCTGGCGTTGGTAGCATCCAATACGATATTTGTAGCCGCAAGGATGGAGTTTGTTATTTGCCAATTCACCTGACTGCGAGTAACGAGATTTCCGCCATCGTCTTGCATATAAGCCAGCAGGTAGAATTTTCCATTGATATAGATTGTGTCGGTCATGTAATGATACCGCCCAAACTCCGCCTCGTATTGCTCGAGTTCGTTCCAGATTTGAGTAACCGTCGTCAGGTACTCATCAAAGGTGGCATTACCGGAGCGAACACCATCCCAGTCCCATACATACTCGGCTTTTTCTTTTTTCTGTTTCTTTTCTTTTTTAGCAGCAGGTGCAGCCACACAAGAGAACGCAACCAAGAGGCACAATAAGAGAAATTTTTTCATGGTAAAAAATATTAGTGAGTGAAAATTATAGAACCCACCTACAACACTACGTTGAGTTGTGTGTTTGGTTGCTCCACCAGATAAGCCTGCTTCTCTCCCTCGAAGAGGATATAGCTGAATCCGTCGGGCAGAATCACCTGATAGGTGCCATCGCTATCCACTTTCCCGATCATCTTCTTCTCGTCTTTGGCCGATGGTTTGGCTTTTTTGCAGGCATAAATGCAGATGGCGTTGAGTGGCAAAACGGACTTGTCGATGGTGACCTTTCCATAAGCCGATGGGCGTTCTACGTTGACTGCCTGCGCCTTCGTAACTTGCCCAAGCGGGTGCTTGCCCAGCTGAGCTTGAGCAGCGGAGGTGAGTTGCCCAAACGAAGCCATGGCTGGGAATTTCTTATTCAACTTCAGAGCGGACTTATAGGCAAGCGTGAGGTAATGATATACGGAGTCGTGCGCATAGCCGAGGTTGCGCTCGTGCTCAGCCGCAATGCGGTTGGTTTTCTCATAGATATACGTGTATTTGCGCATGAACCGCACATCGTCATACTCCTTTTGTAGGGTTTGGAGCATGTCGCTGGGGCATTCGCTGTGCTTCATAGCGGCATCGTAAAGGCCGACCGCCTTGCGGAAATACTCCGAGTCGGAATGTTGACCGGCTTCTTGATACATTTTCCGCGCTTCTTCGAGCTTAGAGGCAAACGTCTCCTCAACCAACACCGTATCGACCTCCGTTTCCGGCACAGAGATTACCAACTTGTAGGTAGAGAGCGAATCCACCATTTTGATTGAGCCACCGGAAGCCTCGCTGAAGAACACTACCAACGTCTCGAATCGGGGGTGCGACACCTCGATTTTCTTCGCACCATGTGCCAAATACGCCCAATATTCGTTCACTCGTTTCTGCACATCCCCCACTACCAATCCTTTAAAGGTGATCTTATCTTCGGTGAGCACCTGAATCTTCACGAGCGCACAGGGGTCGCCGTTGATGTCCTCCACTCGGTTGGTGCGAGCAGACAAATCATAGAGATCCTGCTTGAAGGAAACGACCTTCATGCTTTCTTGCTCTTGCGCAAATAGCGCAGTGCAGCAGATGGTAAATAGGAGCAAAACGAGTTTTTTCATACGAGAAACGCGTGAATAGCGATTTTTTAGAACCCACCTTAAATATCGAAGTCGCTGAGGCTGAAAATCTCATCCTCGGGGATGCGTCCGCCATTGATTTGGTCGGGTTGCCACGTGCGCACATGAATCTGCGGCATGTCTTCATCGGTGAAGTCCCACAGAAGGAAGAGATAGCCGTCGTCGTGATAGTTATTGGAGGTGTACCCCTGATGGAGAGTCACGCCGTAGAAATTCGGATTAACAGGATGGCGCATTACCTTGATTTCATCAAACGTTACGCGGATATAGCTATTGGCGGCAAACACGCGACGAAGATTGGTGAGGTACTCTTGTTTGGTTTGCTTCTTATACACAATCTTATCAGGCAAAGCAATATGGTCTTTCTTCTGCTTGATAACTTTACCGGTGATGATGAGTGCATCGTCGCTGAAAATCTGCTCCAAGAAATTGATATCCTTCTGATTGTAAGACGTACGGAATTTTTCCACGTAGTCAAGGATGAGTTGACGCCTACGCAAGTCTGTGAGCTCCTTATTGTTGCGCACCACGTTCATGTAGAGGTTCATGCTGATAGAGAGGTAGAAACTCTCCAAACGGCCTTGCTTATCAAAACTGATTACGGCTTCCTGATACTCGCTTTCGTTGAACTCCTCAACGCCCACGGGACGCATCTCCAGGGGAATATTGCGAATCTGATAACCCGAACCGGTAGTGAGGCAATGCTCTACTATCTCTTCATCAGTGCACACGAAGGGGCTATTCTCCCAAAGCATCGACATCGACACTTGTACGTTTTCCGGCACACCAATCGCGCCCAAACGCAAGTCTCTTCCTTCAGCTTGCGCATTATTGGCTTCCGTCAGAATGGCGGAAATGGTGGATTCCATTTTTTCTTTAATCTGCGCGTTGTCTATGCCATCTGAGATGGTCATTCGCACATTCGCCCATGCGAAAAGGGGCATGATACTGAGTAAAATAACGAAAATCTTTTTCATATCATTCATTGACTGAAGCTTATGGTTTATTTGGGTTGAAACCAAATGGCTCCACATCCTTTATAGTTAGTTATCGAATCTGTTTGTTTGGTTTGGAGGTTGAAATACGTATTGCCTGTTTTGCGTAAATAGGCAACAATCTCCTTATCTCTATTATATACAAAGAGGAGGCAATCCATATTTTCCGGCATATCTTTGAACGTACCATACGCTTGAATGGCGTTAGTTTTGCTGAGCCTCTTTACAAACGCTCCTATGTCAGCACCGACAGTCACCGCAAGCATGTCGCGCTCCATATCCGTCAACTTAGCAGCCTCCAAACGTGCTTTTTCTGTAGCCGCTGCTGCATCTTCTTGACGCTTTTTCTCTGCAGCCGCAGCGATGCGTTGTTTCTCCGCTGCCGCTGCTTGTGCAGCTGCTGCTTCCGCTGCTTGTGCAGCTGCTGCTTGTGCTGCCGCTATGCGCTGTTTCTCCGCTTCCGCTGCTGCCGCTGCTTCCGCCGCTTGCGCTGCTGCTGCTTGTGCTTGTGCTGCCGCTATGCGCTGTTTCTCCGCTTCCGCTGCTGCCTCTGCTTCCGCTGCTTGTGCAGCTGCTGCTTGTGCTGCCGCAGCCTCCAAACGTGCTTTTTCTGCAGCAGCAGCTGCATCTTCTTGACGCTTTTTCTCTGCAGCCGCAGCGATGCGTTGTTTCTCCGCTTCCGCTGCTTCCGCTGCCTGCGCTTGCGCTGCTGCTGCAGCAATACGTTGTCTCTCCGCTGCCGCTGCTTGTGCAGCTGCTGCTTGTGCTGCCGCAGCCTCCAAACGTGCTTTTTCTGCAGCAGCAGCTGCATCTTCTTGACGCTTTTTCTCTGCAGCCGCAGCGATGCGCTGTTTCTCCGCTTCCGCCGCTGCCGCCGATGAAAGACTTTCCTTCATGCGTGCTTCTTCGTCTGCTTTAGCAGGATCAAACGCAGGTGTTTGATTATTGTTGGCTACCGAAACAATCATCACTTCTTCGCCGGCAAGGTAGGGAATAAGCTCTGCTTTCTTCACATACACAAACGCTCTATAGCGGCTGCCACGCATAGCTTTGAGTTGCATCATTTTATTGCAAGCGCGAGCGATAACGCCTACCACAGAATCTTTCAATCCTACCGATTTGACATAGTTTTCTATCTCGATATTTAAAAGGCATTTCGCATTATCAAGTGCCGCCTCCCAAGTTTCCGTTGTAGATTCCGCAAAGAGATAAACGTCATTCTCCATCTTGATGGCATTGATTTGCTGCTGCGGGCTGAGCGATGCAAACGCCGGATCCACTTGGGGCGCAGTCGTTGTCTGTACATCGGGTGACACATTACGAGAGGCTCCAAAAGCTGCTGATACGAAGTTGTTTATGGATCTGACATTCGCTGAGCCACCATCTTGAGTAGCAGCAGTTGACACTTCCTCCTTCTCGCTTTTTTCTTCACTGATAACAACTGTGTCTTCAGGATAGTATACGAAGACAGATTGCGCAGGAAGAAGGAGCGAGAAGCAGCTTGCAAAAATTCCGATTAATACAAATTTTTTCATTCTTAGTATTGTTTCGTAGTAGTTTTTTCTCGATATTGTTCGTAGAGATCTTTCACGTTGTGCGTAGGCACAAATGCATTGATTCTGACAAGGAGAGTAGTTTGATGATTCTTAAAAATGGATTTGGGCACCCATACCGAAACAATGTGATTATATGCTAAATCCACATTTTCGGCGATGATGAGCACTTTCCATGTCTCGTCGGTCTCTTCCTCGATGGCTGCAAAACACGTCAGATTCTCCGCCAGACAATAATGAATCCATTGGCGGAGGGAGATAGTGTAATGTAGTTTGCTGAATCCATAGATGCTCTGCTGCACTTGCAAAGGTGGATTGTACCCCTCCACAGGCATCAGAAACAAATTCGACAAGGCATAATCCACATGCAGGCTGTCCATTACGGGTAGCATGCTGTTGCCTGATTGATAAAAATATACCTCATTCGTAAACGAAGGCACTTGATAGTGCATAATGGGCGACGAATGGAAGTATCCGGGCTCGTTGGGAATGGGTTGCAACTGCGGCATTTTCCATTCCACTTCTTTGTCCTCCGCTTTACGAATAAGGGTCTGCAACTGCGGCTCCAATTCGTATTGAGACTGCCCTAAAATGAGTTCGAACTGAATGGGGAACGCCACATGCAGTAGCACCTCTTTTCCGTTTGTCCAAATAGCTTCGTAGGCTTTGTTATCGTAACGATTGAGTGAGAACGCAGTAGTGGAATCCATCAGCGCGATACGTCTGATGTCGCCATCTAAAATGATGAACTTATCGTCGCGCAACTTCTGATAAAGCGACAAATCGGGGTTATTCCACTGGCTGATTTCAGTGAGGTATCGGCTGAGAAACCTACATATTTCAGGATTGGTTTCTGCATCACAAGGCAGTTCTTTGGCTGCCACAGAAGGCAACCAAAGAACGCACATTGCGAATATATAAAGCCACTTGCGCATGCTTACTTACCGATGATGATACTGCCTTTCACGTTGTTGGAAGCATCAAACCATTTGCCTTGAACGAGTCGGCCATTGGAAAACTCACCGATGATATAATCACCGGGTTGCGCTACGCGCTTCTTCGGGTCGCGCGAATCGATGAGATGCTCCTTGGTATAGGTCATGGTGCCGGTGCCATTCGGTTGACCGTTTTTCCATGCACCAGACCACTTGCCGTAATCCAGACTGCCCTTAGACACTTTCTTAACTGCTTTAGCAGCCTCTTCAGCAGCCTTGATAGAATCGAGGCGAGCCTGCTCTGCCGCTGCCGCAGCTTCTTCTGCCAAACGTGCTGCCTCAGCAGCTTCTTCCAATGCCTTGATGGAATCGAGGCGAGCCTGCTCTGCAGCTTCTGCTGCCCGGATAGAATCCTGACGAGCTATCTCTATACGTTCTGCTTCTGCATTTTCGCGGCTCTTCTGTACGCCGAATACTATTCCATAAACGATACCGCCAATCACCGATGCTGCACCACCGAAGATAGCGATGAGAGTGGCTATGCGCTTGCCATCACCTGCAGGCTTTGGTCCTTTCTTAATCGGATACAGCGGTTTGCCGCATTCTTCACATACAAAATTGGACTTTTCAGCTTCTTGAACAATTTTTTCAGCAGCTTTATCACAACCATCGTAGTTATGACATACACCTTTAATTTTTGCCATTTTATAATACTTTTAATTCATTATTAATAATATCTACACCGAGAGTACGATAATACGTAAACTGCGGATCAAACTGATTTCCACCGCAAATACCATTAAGGATACGGCCATTGATGAGTTCGCCAAGACGCTTCTTGAGCTCCACTTTTTGGTCGTTGGAAACGGCTTGCTTCTTGAGCTCTTCGGTCACACGCTGCTTGAGAATGTTTGCCGCCTTGAAGTCAGCCGAGAGCGCTTGAAGGGTAGATTTGAAATCCTTACCGAGCGGCAACCAGGTATCGCCACCGAAAGTCTCATCGGGCACACGCAAAGCCTCGAATCGTTCGCCCGTAGTAGGATTAACTTGCTCAGCGATAAGTCCGAGCGGATAAGCGAGCATAAGCGGACGTTCGGTCTGCTTGAGCAACTCGCGAGCATCCAACTCGAAGAGGCTAGGTAGCGGCTCGCTGAAGCTCTCGGTGTGGAGAACCATGCGGTTGAGCTCCTTCTCTGGTGCATTCATCAACTTGTCGTATTTCTCCTTGAGAGCCTTCAGATTGCTCAAATAGCGGAGCGGGAAACCAGCATTGGCGGCTACCACTACAATCTGATTCTGGCGATAGTTCTCCGATACATCATCGCTCTTGTTGAAACCGGGCACTTGCTGTGCAAATGCATCAATGAGCTTGTTGCGGAATGCGAGGGTATTGTCTTCGCCCTTAGGAATAGCAATCTGAAGCATGCTCATCATCGCACCATCTTCTGCACCAATCACCTTGGATTTTTCCTCAGCATTGAACTGCACATAGGTGCGAGCCGAACCAATCACGTTCTTTACGAACGCCTCCATCTTGTCGTCGCTCGTAAGTTCCTGCGCCAGTTTCTCGAGCACATTTACACCCACCATGCGGCTGAGCGGGTCGCTCTTAGCGGTCTCATTCATAGCATCATCGGCATTGGCCTTGCACTCGTCAAGGATGATGCCAACGCACTCGTCATGGTTCACCTTATCATAGAGGTTGGTAAACGTATGTTCGCCACCTTCTCCGAGCAGCGATACCATCTTGCGGCGAATAGAAGCCGCGTTCGAGCGCTGACGCTCCTTGTCGGCGCTATACTGACGAGCAAACGAATGCACCTTCTCCGGATCGTATTTTTTGATGGTCACCTCGTCTTGCATGTTCTCCACACGGCACTTGCTGCCGGCTTCCTTCATCACTTCGAGGAGGATATTGGAGAGCTGAGCCTTGAATGCCAATACGCCTTCAAGCATCGAGTTGAGCTCGTTGATAATCTCCTGCATCAATTCGCTGGCGTAGTTGAGAGACTCCATGCGCGTTTCATGAATGTAGTATTTGCAGCGAGCCGAACGATACCGTTCAAACAGCTTAACCGATGCATTCGTAATTGCATCTTTAAGCCAAGAGATATTCTTCCATGCATCCTTTACTTCCTTGATTTCATCCAAGCTGCTGCTGATTTCTTCTTCTGAAACAGCACGCTGTTTCTTAAATTCAGACGTGTGGGAGTTGCAGTAGTCAAGGAGCAGACGGGTATATTTTTCAATCTCAAGAATGCTCTTGCTGGTATCGTCGCCTGCCAACCAAGAATCAAACAGCTTCTTCTCGATGATGCGGCGAATATGCTTAGCATAAGCTCGTTTCTCTTTGCGCTGCGAATCGAAGAATTTCTTTACACCGAGGCTGCGGAAGTTGTTCTGGAAATAATCAGCTGCATCTTTCTCAAACTCGCTAATCCAATTCTGCTTCTCGCATTCGCCCATGATTCGGGTAGCATCATCTTCGGTGCGGTTCTCCCAAGTGGTATCGAAATCCTGCCAACGCTTCGTTGTATCCGACTCGATAATCGGACGCTTGAGCATCAGATAGTCGTTGCTGATCTTATACTCCTCATGCGTGCTCTTCTTTTGTATTTCTGCATCAAAGCCAACGCCCACTTCTTCGTAGGTTCTTTCGCCATAACCGATACCCTCTTCCCAGAAATTATAGGTAAGCTGACGAGCAGCCTGAGTGGCATACGTATAACTTACAAACTCGCGAATCTCATTTTCGGGGAACTCAATACGCTTGATGCCAAACGACATGAACTTTCTACTGCGCACCTTCTCGCCTGCTTGATTAGCTTCCGGTCCGGCACCATCGTTTTCGCAACCTACCAAGCGCTTCATTTCACCGGCATTGCCGCTGATGGCGTTGCCTACATTCACCTGGAAAAGGAAATCCGCTACCGCAGCGGGCAATTCATGACCAATCTCGAGGGTCTTGCCTGCTTCGTTGATATTCGTATAGAGATAAGCCGTTTCAAACGACTCCGACGTCAGTAATCGCTGTACTTCGCCCGTGAAAACGTCCGTCTCGCCCGTTACATCCAACGGGTGATACTTGCCTACGCTGATAGCGTTAATCTCTTGCAGAGCAGCATAGCCATTGGCTTGATAAAAACCGGAATCGTGCTTAGGGGTTACCACGTTCATCTCCGGCACGTACAATACAAGATTCATCTTGTAACTCTTCGTATCCTGCTGAAAGGGGAAGAGCTTACGAATCTGAGCCATCACGTCAACAATCGAGCCCGACCCCGTGCCACCGGCCAAGCCTGCACATACATGGAAAGTCACATTCGAATCGCCAGAGGCTGCGTTCAAACGACCAACAGCCGAACGGAGTACGGCATCGAAATTGCGCGGATTGGACTTGTCGCTGAGGTTATTGGCGAGCAACGTACGGCCTAAACGGCGACGCTGACCTCCGATACCGGCACTCACAAGCGGCCCCATCTTTTCCTGCACAAGACGCAAATCCTGAGCGTTTAAGAACGCACGAAGACCAGGGTACATGTTGATATTTTGGAACATGCTTGCGCTGATGCCGTGAATGCTCACTTTTTGAGCCTCACCCAAATGAACACTCTTGCCGAGCACACTCCAACCGGTGCGATCGTTGAGATCGTCATCAGAGGAATCTACATAGATATAATCTACATACACATCATGTCCAGGTTCGTTACTGCGAAACTCTTCGAAAACGCGCTTGCGTAATTCGCGAAGCACCTTACCGCCAGTTCCACCCAATCCAATAAATAAATGACTTGCCATAATCTTTGTGTTTTTAAAGTATGAATTATCGTTTTATTAATCGCTTTTCTGCTGTATTGCCGCATGTTTCTTCCTGATAACCTGCTGTCTTGCCGCATGTTATTTACCTGACAACCTTGGCTTGCTATTAAAAATCATCGATTCCCGACCGGTGCCTCGATGAACTCGATCGCGATGAGCCACGACGACTGCGTATCTTTTCGCCCGTCAGCAACGCACCTCCTGCACCAAGCGCAATCAACACAAGCGTGAGGATACCATCAAGCCAGAGGTACTTGTTGATTTGCTTAATCTGACGAAGAATTACATATGAATTGGCGTCGGTAGAGAAGTATTCTGACACCAAGCCTGCTAACTCTGGCGAGTATTGTTCCAGCAAATCCTCACCCTTTTGAAGCAACTGATATTCGCTCGAATTTTGCACCTCCTTTAATGCTCCTTTGGCTTCGCATAAGCCCACAAAGCAAACGCCCATTACAAACACAATAATCGAAAATAGCGCTACCACGCACAAGCTCAACGGTGTGTGTCGTTTATTGGCAAGCAACACACTCATATACATGAGCAGACCGCCAACGAGGGCCACAAGCAGTCCTATCAATACACTGCTGAAATCAAAAGTCAAAAAATGAAACATATCGTGATATTTGAGTTTTTAGTGGTCATACTTCCTTTATTCTTTCACTTCGCTTATACTGCGCATGCGAGTAATTTCTATATGTACAGAAAAAAGCTTGGAACTCGATTGTCATCAGTTCTACGGTTAGAGGCCTTCGCATTGCCTAAAGGATAAAACTGACAACACGAAGTCCAGACCGATGTATATACGCACTGTTGCTGATTTCAGCAACAATAATCAACGTATCGACTACAATTAATATAAACGCATGTGTGTACAAAGAAAAAGTGCACCAATGCTGTATTAGTGTAGCGAGACGATATAATACATCCCGTCGACATTTCCATGTTGCGAAGTTCCTAAACAATAGAACATAGCGCCAATCAAACGCCTTAAATATGTCTTGTAGGTTTTACCTACCTGTCCCGCTTTGGATTTCTGGGAGCGACACTTTCCTCCCACCCTCAGCGTGGACTCTCATGGTTTTACATTCCGTGAGCGATATAATTCAAAATAGCCCCATTTGAGGATATTTCAATTCCGTCTGCAAAGATACAAAGATTTTTTGAAATAACCAAAAAAACGAACAAAATTTCTTAAAATAACACAAAATTGTTATTTTGAACAACGATTCTTATGCAATGGAATCTTGCCTTTTAATGCCAGTTAATGACGGATAGTTACCTATTGATCCGTATAATTCAATCCCTCTCTATGCTTTCTGCTGAAAAGGCTTTCATTTCTTAATATTAATATGTGGGGGATTATGAATGATTTTGCTGTTTGAATTTTATGTTGTACTTTTGCAGCCCGTTATGAAAAGACGCCCCTCGCGGTCTGACATGTCGCCTTGGTAACCAACTATGAAGATGATATGCGCCCAAGGAGCATCAGATGGCTACCGCGTTTTAGTTCACCTACAATAACAAACATTTATGTCAAGAGAACAAAAAGGAATTATCGCTATAGTAATAGCAGTGTTATTAAGCATCGTGTTTGTGGTCTGCACCAGCGCTCAGAATTTTACGTTTGAGCATTGGACGAGTAGGCAGGTCAAAGAGTCGCTCCTCTTTGGCGGACAAACCCGTATGCTCTACGATATCAGCGCTCCTTGGACCACCAGCAACGTTCATGCGCAAATCATGGGCATCCATAAAGCGGCAGTAAGCGTGTACCCCACCGACCACGATGGCGGCAAAGCATGCATGCTCACCATCGAGCAGGTAGATTTTTCGGTGATGGGAGTACCCGTACATGCTATCGCTTCCGGCAGCATCTTCTTAGGCGAAACGATTGAACCTTCCAGCATGAAAGAGGCCAGCGACCCCATGGTGGTACTTAATATGAACTACGCTTACAGCCAGCGTCCATCTGTGTTGTACTTCGATTATGAGGCGCAGATAGAGCAAAGCAACGTGATTTCTCAGGCCAACGTGAGCAAACGAGTGAAGCACTATGAAGGACGCGATGGTGCATCGGTTACCCTCCTACTGCAGCGCCGATGGGAGGATGCAGAAGGTCGAATACATGCCGTTCGCATTGCTACTGCATCCGCGCGGTTTTATCAATCCTCTGCCGGATGGGTGAGCAACTATGCGTTGCCCTTGCGATATGGTGATATTCGTATGCAGCAAGGATATCAAGACTATGAGGGCATCAATAAGCACGGCTTCATGGCTCGCAACAGCCGAGGGAAGATGGTGGTGATAGAAGAGCATGATTACGACCCCGATGCACAGCCTACTCACCTCATTCTGCTCTTCTCCGCCGGATGTCAACCCGTTTATAGCGGCCATGTAGGCAACTGCTTTAAGGTGGATAACGTGAGGTTATTCTAACATATATCCCCATTGCTCATCAGCAATGGGGATATATGTTAATCTACCACCAACATGGCATCACCGTAGTCTCCGAATCGGTAACCCTCCTTTACTGCAATGCGGTAGGCTTGCATGGTGTTTTCAAAACCGGCAAAAGCTGCTACCATCATCAGCTGCGAAGATTTGGGGCGGTATAAGTTTACGAAAAACGCATTGCAAACCGAGAAGTCATACGGCGGACAGATGAACTTATTCGTCCAGCCACTATAGGGCGTAATCTGCCCCTGCGTGCCGCATATCGTCTCGAGCGCACGCATGATTTCCGTACCTACTGCGCATACGCAATGTCCTCCAGCATGCGCTTTCTCTACAGCATCTGCCGTTTCCTTAGGAATGATAAACTGCTCTGAGTCCATCTTGTTTTTCGATAGATCCTCTACGTCGATGTCTTTGAAGTTACCAAGACTCATATGTGAAGTCATGAAGGCGGTTTCGATGCCGCGAATCTCCATGCGCTTGAGCGTGGTTTTAGAGAAATGCAGGCAAGCTGCAGGGGCCGCTACTGCGCCAATCTTAGTAGCAAACACCGACTGGTAGCGCTCCTCATCTTCTTTGCGAAGCGCAGCTATCTCTTCGTCGCGCTGCTTGCGAGCTTCTTCGTCAGTCTCGTTGTTGGCCCAATTGCGCTTGATATACTTAGGCAGCGGCGTTTCACCTAAAGCATAGAGCCGCTCTACGAACTCATCGTTATCGTAATCCGTAAGGAAACGGAGCGTGCGGCCGCGAGAGGTGGTGTTGTCTATCACCTCCGCTACAATCGTGTCGTCGGTCCCGAAATAGAGTTTATTGCCTATACGAATCTTCCGTGCAGGGTCAACCAGCACGTCCCAATAGCGGCTCTGATGGTTGAGCTCGCGCAGCAGGAACACCTCAATCAGCGCATTGGTTTTCTCTTTTGTGGCATATAGGCGAGCCGGGAAAACGCGGGTGTCATTGAAGAGAAAGAGGTCACCCTCATCAAAATACTGCACGAGATCGGGGATGAACTTATGTTCTACTTCGCCTGTTTTGCGGTGCAGTACGAGCAAGCGCGCATCATCGCGATAGCGAGAAGGATGTTGCGCCAGCAATTCTGAGGGTAAGTTGAAATTAAACTGTGATAACTTCATATCGTTGTGTTCGTAAACTTGAATTTATGTGAATGGGATTCTTAAGAAATCCTCCTTATTGTTCGTTATTGCAGGTGGTATCGTTCATCGTAATCGGGATCATCGGAAGCGCCTCTTCAAACTGCTCAAGGGTCATGCAGTCTTCGAGTCGCACGTTGCCTACGCGGGTTCGGCAAAGTGCAATCAAGTGCGCGCCCGAAGCGAGCGCTTCGCCGATATCGCGCGCCAGCGCCCGGATATACGTGCCTTTAGAGCATACCACCCGTATCTCCAGTTGCATAGTTTCCTCGCTAAACCGAAGCACCTCCAGCTCATCTATCACCAGCAGTTTGGGTTTGATCTCCACCTCTTCGCCTTTGCGCGCGTATTCGTAAGCTCTTTTGCCATCTATCTTCACCGCAGAGAACACCGGCGGCACTTGCCATATCTCACCGCGGAAACGCGTCAGCACCTCGTCGATTAGCGCGCGAGTGATATGCCCCGTGGGGTAGGTCCGATCGATGGGTTTCTCCAAATCAAATGAGGGAGTGGTGGCACCAAGTTGAAGCACAGCTACATACTCTTTCGTATGCTTCTGCAGCTCGTCGATAAGCTTCGTTTTCCTTCCCGTACATACCACCACCACGCCGGTGGCTAAGGGGTCGAGCGTGCCCGTATGCCCCACCTTCAGTTTCTTGATTCCTAACCGATGGCAGAGCAACCAACGCACCTTGCCGCAGACGTCAAACGAGGTCTTCTTCAAGGGTTTATTGATATAGATAATCTCGCCTTCCTGAAAATTCATATAGTGAGCCGGTTATTAGTGGCAGAGTTGCCAAATGATAGCCAGCGCACCGGCTGCGAGACAGTAGATTGCGAAATACGTCAGTTTCTGACGGCGCACGATGCCAATCATCCATTTGCAAGCAGCTGCTCCAGAAGCGAAAGCCGCCAGGAAACCCACTACCATTGGCAACCATCCGAGCTCCACAACGAGCTCGCCCTTCAGCAAATCAAGCGTATCGAGCAGGGCTTCACCTAACACCGGAATAAGCACCATTAGGAAGGAGAACTGCGCCATCGCACTTTTCTTTACACCACAGAGCAGACCCGTTGAGATAGTGCTGCCACTGCGGCTCAAACCCGGTAATACGGCTATCGCCTGCGCTATACCGATAATAAAGGCATCTTTATATGTTACTTCATGCCCTACTTCTGCACCGTCTGTCTGCTTGCGCATGCGCTGTTTGGTGAGATACTCCGAGAGAAATAGCAGCGTAGAGGTAATAAGCAGGCAGATGCCTACAAGAAGCAGGCCATTCCCAAAAAAATTCTCAACCTCTTCCTTGAAAAACATACCTACGATAAACACCGGTATGCAACTTACCAGAATCTTAGCTACATAATCTTTCTCAGCGTTCCATTTCGTTGTGGTAAACGTGCCCTTAAAGAGCTGGGCCACTTCGTGCCAGAGCACCAGCAAGGTGCTCAGTACTGTAGCTACATGGAGCACTACCGTAAAAATAAGATTCTCTTCTGTGGCCGTACCAAGGATGGCATGACCAATCTCCAGGTGACCACTGCTGCTCACCGGCAAAAATTCCGTAAGGCCCTGTATCAGACCTAATATCAATGCTTCAAACCAAGTCATAGTATGTTGCCCAAAGGGCTAATCAATTTTTCTACAATCATTTGCAGGGTACACGCACCTGCCGTTCTTATTTTTTCTTAAATAAAATAGCCCCAATCATCATTACGAAGCCAAACAATGCCATCATCGGGCCTACATGTATGCGGCGCACGGAGAAGATGTCTGGGTTATACGTTGCACCACTCGGTTCGCCGACCATCAGTGCGAAACCAATCACAATAATCAAAAAAGAAACAGCAATCAATATCAGATTGATTTTTGGGAGATTATAGCGCATAGTCTGTTTTGTTGTTTATGAAATGTTCAACTTAATGTTTATTCTTATTTCTGAATCATCGTTTTATGAGTGATCAACTCACTATTTCTTCATCTGTTACTCTTAGCCGGCTCAAATGAAATACAAATCATCGACTCTCATGCGGATATATCGGTTTACGGCAAACACTGCAGAGAAGAACGTAATCAGTAATCCTGCTACTATAACCACCGCTGCAATAAGGCCAATATTCGTCCATTGGATGGGGAATAGCCAAAACCCGAAGCGGTAGAAGGCAAGATATACGACTCCAGCAATCATGAGCAGAGCCATGATGGCAGCAATAAAGCCCATCATCAAGCTGCGTTTCACTATCGGCCCCTTAATAATCCAAGGCGTTGCGCCTACAAGCTTCATCGTGTGGATGAGGAATCGGCGGGAATAGACTGTGAGGCGGATTGTATTGACAATCAGTACAATGGAGATAAGTAAAAGCACAGCCGCTGCGATAAGCATCACCATGGAGATGGTGCCTACATTTTGACTGAAGAAGCCTACTACCACGCGTGGATAAGTAACCTGCTCCACGAAGGGGTAGTTGCTCAGGAGCTGCACGGCTTGAGCGAGACTGTCTGCATCTACGTAATCAGCTGCTACCTTCACCTCAATAGCCGCGCGGATGGGATTATAGCCCAAGAAGAGGGTTGGGTCTTCACCCAATTCACGGATATGCTGCTGCAGAGCCTCTTCTTTTGACACATAGGATTGCGACTTGCAAAACGGAGCGGCATCGAGTATGGAAGCAAGTCGGAGCGAGTCTGCAGATGAGGTGCTGTCAGAGAGCACTACCGTAAGAGTAGTAGATTCTTTCACCTCCCTAAGCAGATGCTGCGCGCTCAAGCCCAACACACATTCCAATCCTACGAGGAAAAGCACCAAAGCCACTGATATTGTGGCAGTTAGGTAGGTGTTAAAAAAGCGATGTGTACGTTGCTGCATAAGCTTTCACATTTACATATCAAGAGACGCGAACCATAAATCCGCGTCCCTTGATGTATTTAAGAGATATTAGTATTCCCAAAGATCAAGCTCAAAGGTCATCAGTTCATTTTCAATGCGCTGTTGCTCTTTCTTCAGCTCTCGCTCGATGAGGGCCTTATCCTCCTGCTCATCGTGACCGCGAGTAGCGGCTTCTGCAAGCATGCGATCATACATGTTGCTGTCGCCTATGATATAAGAGGTGTAAAGCTTCTGGGCGAAGAACTGCTCGAAGGTGACGCGTTTGGAGTCGTTGCTCTGAGGAATCATGTACTGCCGAGCCATATAAGGGCGGAAATCATCGTACACTACCCAGAAGCGAAGCGACTGATACAATGCATCAGTGATAGGTGTATCTTCGCCTTCAATATCTTCCGAACTCATCGGAGCAATTGCAATAATCTTGCTGAAAAGGCGGGAATAATGCTTATCGAAGAACACTACTTCCAGAATCATGAACTTGAGCTGATTGCGCACATACTGCTGATACATGTAGTCGTTAAACGACATCTTATCCGAAACAGAGTCATAATGGATAAGCATGTAGTCAGAGGTGGCAATGTCGCCGTCAGAGATGCCCTCTCGGTCGGTGTTTAAGAGACCGGGGATTTGGTCCTTGGCCAAAGGCGTCTCAAGACGCGGCTTGATATCGCCCGGCTCTTGCGATTTCTCATATACAGGCATACCATCTACGATGGCATCCAGCATCACCTTAAAGAGGTTACGATACTTCGGATCTGAGGATGTTACCGGGAAATACAACTGATAGTTCTGCTTATAGCGCATGTCAATCACGCGATAGATAAGGCGCGACCAAACTATGTCCTCCGTGCGATGGAATACAGAAGCAAGCGTGTCTGAAGCCTCATCCAATTCTTGCGTTTCCAAGCGGATTGTGCCGTTCTGATTAAAGAACGAATTAATTTGATGCTGCGCATTCGCGGTGATGATACCTGCAAATATTAGCACAATAATAAATAGTTTCTTCATATTTCAAGTGTTACATTAGTTCAACTCGAGAGGCAAAGCACGGAGCGTAACGGTTGCGCCATCTGGGCCGACTGCCTTGATGTAGCGAATCGTAACCATGTTTCCGGCTTTAAGCTTCTTGATAGCATCAAGGGTCTTGCCGTTGAATTTATCGCCCTGGTTTTGGATTTCAGTACCCGAAGGCAGTTTTACGGCGAAGCCAGTGATCTTAAACTTAGCTTGAATCAAGCCGTCAGGACCATAGGATGCCTCGATACGTGCGTTGCTGTTGATGAGATCAGCACGGGTAATCTTGCCGGTCTCACCCTTGGCTTCGCCACCGAGCATGAAGTAAGCATCCGGACGAGGAAGCTGCTTCACGCGATATTCCTGTTTACCCATAGATACCATTCGACCATCTACTTCTGCAAGTACCTCGATTACGGCCGTTGCTCCGCTTGAAGGTTTGATGATCCATAGGTTACCATTCTTCGTTACACTGGCGCCTGCGCACTGCACACGAATCTTATCAGCACTTACACCCGGTACAGATACCGAGAACGGGTTGTCGTAACCGCGATACATGATGTTAAGGTCCGTATTCGAGATGGTTGCCGAAGGCGCACCTACGGTGTATTGGCCCTGGAACTGATAGTGGGTTGTATCGTCGCCGATAAGCATGTAGCCAGTATATGACTTAGGACCTACGCCGCTGGCTGCCACTTCATATACACCATCGAAAATCTCCTGACCATTGATGAATACACGCGGAACCTGGTTGGTATCAATCATTGCCGAAGCAATCTTTGCGCGATAGCGCTGACCAGCCATAATATATTCGCCGTTGGTAGGGATAACGATAGGCGTAACTTGGTTAACCACGAAGTCGGACTCACCCGTCTGTGCATAGATGAAAGCAATGAGGTCGTTCTCTGCCATACGAACGTCGTTTTGATATTTCGTAAGCATAGCAATCACGGCATCAGCAGGCATCTCAGAGAAAGTAGAGAGCTCCCATGCGATGGTTTCGGACTCTTCGTTTTCTACATCATCAGTAGAGAAGAGGCTCTTAAACATCTCCTCTTTCTGCTCCCAAGCATGACGGAATTTGGGGTCGTCCATACGCTTGAGTACGCATTCCGAAGTAGGAGTAGTCATGTAGTCGCAGTATGCGTTCATCTTTTGCTTAAACGTCTCAGCGCGAGATAAGCCTGTCTCCGGATCTGTCTCGGTGATAGCATACTGGTGCGGCTTATTGGTGTCGCTACCGCCCTTGAGCTTATCCGGCATCTTATCATATTGAGCGCCGTCAACCATATTGGCGATATCGAGTTTGAAGTTCTCAATATAGTTATAGAAGCGGTCTGACTCTGCCTGAATATTCTGAGCAGCGATATACCATTCGCCGTATTTCTTTTTGCTGGCCTCGTCTTTGTTATAGGCCACTGCAAACATCTCCATTACGTCTGCCGTACGAACCTCGGAAGATTTGATGGAGGATTCCATGGAATGACGTAACTTCGTGAATCCGTTCAGAATGTCGGCCGATACATTGAGGGCCAACATTGCCGTAAGGATCAGGTACATCATACCAATCATTTTTTGTCTCGGGGTTTCCGGACAGTTTTTTGCTCCACCCATACTTAATTATATGTTTATTAGTGAAATAAAAATGGTTCAACAAAATGTAACTATATAATATATATATGGATTACGCGAGCGCGCTAAGCATATTGCCATATACCTTATTGAGGTCAGCTACCTGCTTCTGGAGCTGCTCCTGAGCAGCAGCATACGCCTTGCCTGCTTCTACTGCTTGTGCCTGAATTTGAGCCAGCTTCTCTGCTTCAGCAGCACCGGTCTGCGCAGCCTTAAGGCTGATCTCATAAGCAGCATTTACGGCAGCAAGATTAGCTTTTACGTTAGCCGATACCTGCGCAGCAGCCTCGGAGTTTGCCTGCAGTTTCTCAGCTGCAGCAGCAGCCTTGTCATAGGAAGCACCCAATTTCTCTACGTTTTCTGCCACATAAGCTTGCGAGCCTGCAAACTTATCAGCAGCTGCGGCAGCTGCCTGAAGTTTCTCAGAAAGTTTATTGCTACCCTCTGCAAGTTTGCCCAATTCTGCAAGGCTATTAGCAGTAGATGCTACGTTAGCAATACTGTCTTTGAGTGCCTTTACGTCTTTCTCCTCAAGTGCGGGAACACCATTGTTTTGAGGTGCGTTAGCTGCGCCAGCAAGGAGTTCTGCAAACGGAGCTTCTTCATGGCCAATGAGTTTCGGGAAGTAGTTTTCCCAATTATATACAGCATGCGGTTTTTCGAAGATACCAAGGGTGAAGAGGAACGACTCCGTACACATACCTATGGTAAGAATGTAGCCGGCACCCGGCCAGTGCATAATCTTAAAGAGCGCACCGATAATTACGACAGCTGCACCCAAGCTGTAAATGATGTTTACTGCATAAGCATTGCTTGCATACCATGCCACTACTTTGTCCCAACCTTTCTGGTTGCCTTTCTGATTTTTAGCCATAATTTTTCTGACTTAATTTTCCAAATATTATTAATTATTGTTGTTCTGAAGAAATTAATCACCGATATGTGAACGAACGCAACGGAAACCGATATACGAGCGGTCTTCGTATTGCAACTCAAAGTCGCGAGCACCACACTGCAGGTAAGCTGAGATATCTTTCCAGCTACCACCCTTGATTACTTTGCGCTTGAGTGCATCGGGATCAGCCTGACGAGCCATGTAAACGAACTCCGGGTTGAGGTCGTTGGTATAAACGTTGTTGGTAGTCGTAAACGAGGTGGACGTCCATTCTGCTACGTTTCCTGCCATATCAAACAAGCCGAAATCATTCGGAGCAAACTGCGCTACGCGCATGGTTGACGTACCGGTATCATCGTTATATGCACCGCGGTAGGGCTTGAAGTTAGCGAGGAAGCATCCTTTGGCATCACGGGCATAATTACCGCCCCAAGGATACATACCGAGCTTACGACCGCCACGAGCGGCATACTCCCACTCTGCTTCGGTAGGCAAGCGATATACCATCGGGTCGATATTCGTATTATCCACCAAATAATCCGTACGCCAACGGCAGAAAGCATGTGCTTGCTCCCAAGTAACGCCTACAACGGGATAGTCAGCAAAGCCGCGATGCGAGAAATATTTGAGAAGCATCGGGTCGTTGTAAGAGTACTGGAAATCGCGCACCCACACCATTGTGTCAGGATAGATGCAGATAATCTTATGCGTAAGAAGATCTTTAGGTTCACGAAGCGTACGTTCAATCGTCATCTCCTGAATCACGCCGTTTTCATCCACCCATGAGCTGTCAACGCGCGACGTAGCATTGGGAGGATAGCATCCGCGGGCAACGTCATATTTGTTCTGCGGAAGCACTGCCTGGTCGTAGTTCATCCAGCTATAGCGATAGTGGAGAGCAGTGGTCTTAAGCTGTCCATCGGAGTAGAACATTGGCTGGAGCGCTTCATAGAGTTCGCTTTCGCCACCCGTCTGGAAAGCAGCTGCTTCGCGGGCGTAACGTTCCCAAAGTCCAGATGCCTTTTTCCAGTTCAAACGACCGGTTTCAGGAGTGAAATCATCGTTATCAATGCCGAGTGCAAATTCCTCTTCAAGACCATTAATGACAGCCAAACGGAGTGCAATCGAGTCGCGAACCCAGTTCACGAACTGCTTGTACTCATCGTTGGTGATTTCGGTCTCATCCATCCAGAAAGCCTGAACGGTACGCATCACCTGGTTGTCTTGTTGGCCGAAAACAGCGCTCTGCGTATTGGCACCCATGAGGAAACTACCCTTCTTAATAAACACCATGCCATAAGGATCAGCTTCTTGGAAATTGCCATTCTGTCCTGCACCTACAAGTTCGCCTGCGGGCTTATTGCAACCTGCAACCAATGCCGCCAGGGCGAGAATCGGTAGAATCTTAAAAATCTTCATACTATTTGTTGCTTATTATTTCTCTAAATTTGTGTTTCAAATGTGCTTTCAGACGTGCTTATACTGCTATAAGAAACGTACACTTTTGTATTTGTTTGTTCGCTTCGGGCGGATGATATTGAATCCATAACTGAGATAAATCTCATGGTTTCCATAGCTCTCAAGAAGCAGTTTGGAGGTCGGCAATTCGTAGTTGTATCCGAGCTCTAATCCACTGATGATTTCCATCCCGAGCAATAGTCCTACCCCATCGAGCACCCGGTAGCTCAATCCCCAATGGTATCGTTCTTTGAACTTCGTCATGAGGGTCAAGTCGAGATTCCAACTGGCGAAATCAGTCATCAGCATAGCTGAAGGCTGCAGTGCAAAATCAGAATTCCTGATTTTAAATTGGTACGCACCCGTGACGTAGAGTGTGCCGCGCACGCGCATACTGATTTCGTTGGTGCTACCCGATTGGTTGATTAACTCTACGCGGGGTTGCAAGATATGCGAATAACTGACTCCTGCAAACCAGCGCGAAGTGCTGTAATACAAACCAGCGCCCATGTCAAACTGCATGCCTGACGATTCGCTAACGGGGATAGCGGGGTCTGAACCGATATGAATTTCTGAGCCAGCAGCTTCCATATCGCCCAGGTTAACGCTGTCGCCGGTAAAGATGATATTCACCAAACCGAGCTCTATGCCTATACCCAGATATCCTTTGCCTATCTTCTGACGATACGCGTATTGCGCACAAAACGTCTGGTTTTTCCAAAGGCCGTACATGTCGTTGAGCACCTTCAAGCCCGCGCCGTGACGCGTTTTTCCAATGTGGAAAGCAGAGGTGAGGGTAAAATACGTGCTCATCGGAGCCCCCTCTATTCCGGTAAACTGCATGCGATGCGTTGCACTTACCTTCATCAGCTCGCCTTCACCCACTGCGGCGGGGTTGAAAGACGTAGGCATGTACATATAGTGTCCCAATTGCGGGTCGAACTGTGCTTTTAGCATGCCTGCTATGAGAAGCAGGCTCACGATCATTACTGACCGAAATACGTTAATACTCTTCTTCGTTGAAGAAAAAGTCCTCTTTCTGAGGATAGTCGGGCCATATGTCCTCAATCGTCTCATATTCTTCTTCTTCATCTTCGAGTTCCTGAAGGTTTTCGATCACCTCCATCGGCGCACCGATGCGATTTGCATAATCGAGCAACTCTTCTTTGGTTGCCGGCCATGGTGCATCCTCTAATTTTGATGCCATTTCAAGCGTCCAATACATCTTTTCTAACTGGTTTTTGGTCGATAAAGAGCGCAATTCTCCCTATCAACCGGATACTATTTCTCGAAAATATCGTGCAAAAGTAGTAAAAACTTTTGATTAAAGCAAGTTTTTTTTCATTTTTCCCACAAAAAAAGATCTTTTTTCTCGTTTTGGGCTACTTTTTTTGATAAAATGAATAAAAAATCACTCAATCTATTGACAAATTGCAGTGTGAGGCGTGCTTGATCGGTTTCGTTGTGCGTGAGTTCAAACAGCTCCACCATGCGCCGTTCGAGTCGTCGGCAAATGGTGCGGCAAATATGGCATCTCGAAATGCGTTCGCTGCCCCCAGGAATGATGAATGCGAAGACCTTCGGAAGGGTATTTTCTATATCATCTATGGCAGTTTCGAGAAAACGTACATCTTCCTCTTTGATGCTGGTGGCATCGGTGGGTACGGTCTTCTCGTCGAGCGCCA
>CAMGMU010000016.1 GCA_946059305.1 uncultured Bacteroidales bacterium
TTGAGAATTTCAAAAAGCAAGCAAAGCGCTCTGAACAAGATTTAATTCCAATGGTAGATGTTGAGGCCGAACTTGGTAAATGGACACATAAGCAGATACAGGATTCGCTTTTTGTTTTTATGCGTCTCTGCAAAGCTTATTATGGTGCTTATCCAATGATATATGGTACTCAACGTTCATATAATACCTACTGTGCCCCAAGATTTAATAATTTTCATCTGATGATTGCTAACTACAATGGGGTGGCACCAATTATTATTGGTGAGGGACATTATTCGCTTTGGCAATACACCGAAAAAGGTAAGGTCAATGGAATAAATCATCCAGTAGATAAAAGTCGTTTTCATAAAGACTACAACATAAAAAAAATCACCATTCCTGCTTCGAAGAAGAAAAAGGTAAAATCACAAAAAAAGAAATAATGAATCGAAGATTTTTTTTGTATTGATTCCAAACCGATACTGGTATGCCTAATTGCTCGAGCAAAGCGTTGCAAAATGGGTAAAACGGACTACCTAACGGCACCAAGCATTGGATTTTGTGCGGCTCAAAACACGTATTACTACGGCTACAAACTGCACGCACTCTGCGGACTAACTGGAGTTATACACTCCTACGACCTGTCCAAAGCTGCTGTTGATGATCGATATTGGGTACAAGACCTAAAATATGAGTATCAACAATGTACCATCATAGGGGATAAAGGATATTTGAGCGCGTCCGTACAACTGGACTTGTTCGAGACATCCGAGATCCGATTGGAAGTGCCTTACCGATTGAATCAAAAAGATTGGAAACCAACTTTTGCTCCCTTTGCCAAGGCAAGGAAACGTGTGGAAACGCTTTTCTCACAGATGGTTGACCAATTTATGCTTTGTCGCAATTATGCTAAACAACAAGTAGGATTATTTGCTCGTATTATCAGCAAAATCAGCGCATTAACTATCCTACAATATATAAACTTTATTAACAACAAACCGCTTGGGCAAATTAAACATGCGCTACTTTAATTCCGCCAACGGGTTTATAGAGATGTCTTTATTTTTGAAAGAAATTGCCATTGACCTTGGCACAGCAAATACCATTATTATTTGTAATGGTGAGGTCGTACTAAATGAACCATCGGTAGTTGCCATCAAAACAGCAGATGAATCGCTGATGGCAGTTGGTAAGAAGGCTGCACCGATGCAGGATCGCGGTGCAGAACGCATTAGAACGGTACGTCCACTCAAAAACGGAGTTATTGCTGATTTTAAAGCATGTGAGATGATGATTCGAGGATTGATTGCCATGCTACCGAAGTCGCATAAGTCTTTTCTTGAAACTGTTAAGATGGTTGTTTGTGTTCCGTCCGGAAGTACTGATGCAGAGATTCGTACTGTCATCGACTCTTGCCAACACGCAGGTGCTCGTGAACTGTACCTCATCTATGAACCAATGGCAGCAGCTGTGGGTATGGGCATTGATATCGAAGCCCCGGAAGGATGTATGATTGTGGATATCGGTGGAGGAACGACGGAGATTGCTGCGATTTCTCTAGGCTGCTTTGTCGCTAATGAGAGTATCCGCGTTGCTGGAGATTCCTTTAATCAGGATATCATCAACTACATGGATCGTGCGCATAATATGCGGATTAGTGCACCTACGGCAGAGCGAATTAAAAAGGAAGTTGGCGCTGCTCTCATGGAACTGGATGATGCACCGGAAGATATGCTCGTTGTTGGGCCGAATAAAACAACCGACCTTCCACTAAAAGTCGCTGTCTCATATCAAGAGATTGCTCGTTGTTTAGAAAAAGACATTGCGCAGATTGAAACAGCTGTTTTGCGTGCATTGGGGCAGACTCCTTCGGAGGTGTATTCGGATATCGTGGAGCGTGGTATCTATCTAACCGGAGGTGGCGCTTTACTTCGTGGTTTGGCAAAAAGATTGGAGGAGAAAACCACCATACCATGCCATGTAGCAGAAGAACCACTACTCTCTGTGGCCAAAGGTACTGGCATCGCCTTGAAGAATACCAAAAACTTCTCATTTTTGATTAATGGAAATATAAGGTAGAATATGTTAGGAGCAATTTTTGGAGACACCATCGGTAGTGTCTATGAATTTTGTAATATCAAGGATACTAAGTTCCCCCTCTTTTCGGAACATAGCGGACCGACCGATGATAGCGTGATGTCTATTGCTGTGGCAGTTCTTGGAGCGATATATTCTGTTTGTCACTATTATCGTGCAGATAGGAATAAGTTCGGTCTCCGCACGGTCACAGCACTTAATTGTGCAATGCTACTACTTTGTACTGTTTGTATCTTATCTATTTCCTATTTGCTAAAGTTCCTATGAAATCTTTCATATATTCTGCTTGGCAGTGGGGCGGAGACCTCTTGCGTGCTCTTGGTTCTAGTGATGTAAATCCATACAATTATGAAGAAAGGAATATTATCGTATATGGATTATTGTTCCCACTGCTGATTACTTTTTTTGTAGTAGTTATGAGTGCATATCAATTGCGTTTGTATCATCGTGACCGAAACTTCACGGCTCGTCTATGTGCAATATGGAATCTTTGTTTGCTTGTTATTTGTGGTTTTTCAGCACTGGTACTTGTATATGTTTGCTTGTGACAATTGTAAAAAGTCCACTCTATAGCCTGGTTCGGGGGGATTTGAACTTCAATTTCCCCAAAAAGCGTATCAAAATGATTAAATTTCTTTGAAATTATCATTTTTCCATGCGAAAAATTTACTTTTTTCAATATTTTTTCGTAATTTTGCAACCTAATTTGATGTTTTACGTTTTGATGGGCAGAACATAAGGTTGTCTAATGTTCGCATTCCATCAAAACTTTATATTTTTTTAACCATGGTTATTCAAGTAAATAATACCATACAACGCGACAATACCTGTGAAAAGCATAGTTCTGACATCGCTTATTTATTGTCGTATTTCGAGGAAAACAAACATTTTCCTCTCTTTTCTCAAGTACTTATAGAAACACGTACTGACTGCAATAATCGTTGCTCGTTCTGCCCGCAGTCTCACTATCGCAAGCCTCTTGGTGAGATGTCTTGGGACTGCTTCGCCGCAATTATTTCTCAATTGGAAAATATGAAGTTTGCAGGAAGAATAGCCCTCTTCCTGTCAAATGAGCCGCTTTTAGATAAGCGTCTATTGCAAATGATTCGCTATGCTCGGGAGCATGTTGCTCGTGCTTTCCTGGATATAACGACAAATGGGAAATTGCTCACTGTTTCCGTTGTTGATGATTTGCTTTCTTCTGGAATAGACAACATCAAAATCAATGACTATCGAAGTGATCGTGATGTTTCACCAGATAGTATGTCGCAGAATCTTAAGGAAGTAATGGACGTGTTTCGCTTCAATCCCAAAGTTTGCTACAAACCGCGCCGTACAGATGAGCAACTCCCTAATTATGCCGGTATCATAGAGCAGCAGCTAGGTGATACGGAGTGTAGTTTTTGTAATTATCCATTTAGAAAGTTGACAATTGCCTACAATGGAGATGTCCTATTGTGTTGCAATGACTTTTCATACAAAACGATATTTGGAAACGTCTTGACGGATTCTCTTGTTTCTGCATGGAACTCATCGGAGTATAACGACATTCGTCTATCTCTTTTGCAGGGTAAACGAATAAACCTATGCTCCAAGTGTAACGAAACACAAGAATATAACACTTTTTAGTTATGGTGCTTAATAAAGAACAATTTGACGCATTCTCAATGGAGATTGCTACCTTCGGCAATATTCCTATCTTGAGCAAATACTGTGGAATTGGATGTGTGTTCTGCAAAGTTCACACGGATTCATATTTGGGACAGTATCCCAAGATTCCGATGATAGACGAGGAGGATCTTATACGAGGTTTCTCGTATGTTAATCCGAATGTTAATTATGTCCGTCTGGGTGCCGGTGTACTTGTTGCTCCGCATACAGATCCATTCTTGCACCCGGACATATACCATTTTATTAAGTTAGCTTCGGAGTATTTCCCCACCAAGAAAATAACAACCGTTACTACTGGTGCGTTTATCCGTGAGGATATGCTGGATTTTCTTAATAGCATCCCCAATTTTGGAATAGACTTGTCCTTAATAACCATGCAGTCCAAGCGAGAAGTTATTATCCCTAGGTCGGAAAGAGAAAGGACGATGTATTTACTTAAACATGCACCGCTCAATAAATGCACTCTCATGTTTACTGGTGATGTGGAAGATGTGAAGCGTGACCTTGAACTTTTGTATAGTTTGGGTGTAGATAAAAAAGTGCGCCAGATACTTGTTCGTAGAATGGAACATACTGCCACATCTCAACCCAAACTGAAAGAACTCTCTCAGGCATGTATTGATCATTATGAGGAGTGCATAACATGGGTAAAGGCAAATTATCCTGATGTCGTGTTTACCGTTCCAATACTGAAGGATGTTTTCCGTGGTGGAAACAACGAGTATTTTATTGATGCAGACGAACGAATAGAGAAAATCAAAGGAATAATTTCACAACAGCCCGTTGGAGCATTTGTGAATATAGTTTGTTCATTATCGACCTATGATTATTTCACTAAAGCTTTTGCGAATGTGAACAATGTGAAGGTTAATCTCATAGAAAATCACCTCTACGGAGGTTCGGTTTCTGTCTCTGGTCTGCTTAATCATGGAGATATTAAATCGCAATTCCAACCGGAACGCAATGATTTAATGATTATGCCAATGGAAATGTACACCTCAGAAGGTCGTGAGCTTCAAGGTGAACATATATCTGACTTGGAAATATTTTATAACACTAAAATAGTTTTGGCCTAAATGGAACTTGAATTTTGGGATAAAATACGTCTTCTGGTGACGAACAGTTGCAATTATCGCTGTCCGTTTTGCCATAATGAAGGACAGGCCGCTCATGGCTCTCATCAGTTGATGCCTTATGATAAAGCTATTGCTTTGATTGATGCTATCAGTCAAACTCCCATTCGAGAGATTTGCTTTAGTGGTGGAGAACCATTCCTTCATCCGGAACTGGTTTCGATGATTAAATATGCTTCGGATCATACTTCTTGTGACGTTTGTTGCGCATCAAATATATCCTTACTCAAGAAAGAGCAGGTCGCCTTGCTGCGCGATACACGCGTGAAATTTAATATTCAGTTTCCTTTTGCTGATGGGCATAAATTTCATAGTAGTACTGGTCGGACAGAATTAAGTTTCATTTATGACCAAATAAAACTACTGAAAGATGCAGGGTTGGATGTCGGTTTGAACTCCGTAATTCAAAGCTCAAATAGGCAAGATGTCACGGAACTCGTAAATTTTGCCTTAAAGGAACAATTATCTTTGAAACTATTGCCACAATTAGGTCTTACTGATAGTGCATCTTTTAAATCTTGGGTCTTTCCAATACTTCAAGCTCATTCCGTGTCAATGGTAGACAAAGGAACTGGAGCAACCCGTTGGCTATTACAGGACGGCTCTCATAGGACGACTGTTTTGTATATCGACTCTCCTTGCTTTTCTCATGATTTCTCAACATGTAAGCAATATGGCGAGTTGCGAGTTCTTCCTGATATGCTTATGCAATCCTGCATTGAAAAGCCACAGGGTACTTATCTTCAATTTGATAGTAAAGAAACAATATACAACCAGTTGATGGCTCAATGGAAGAACTTCTCTCATTGTTGAGGACATATTATAACGATAATCCGGACGAGTTGATTCTTTCGCCTTGGAGCTTAGGCTATTCTAATGGGGATATACCTCCTCATTGGAAGATTACGTATGAACTTCTTTCAAAAATTTCAAGAGACTCTCGAATCATAGAAGTTGGCTGTGGCGTGGGGGATATCACAGTTATTCCCTGTTCTCTTGAATTTGGTTCTATAGTCTCTTACGAAAGATCTACCGAACTTGCCGATGCTGCTACTCACAAAATCAGCATTTTGTTTAATCGAACAGACGTGGTCAAAAAGGGTTCGTTCCCGGAAGGCAATGTTTGTCTATGCGATGTGTTGCTTGTGGTTAATTGTGTATATACTGACAATGTAAAGTCTCATCAGGATTACCTCAATAATTTGCGTTTGTTATATACTAGTGCCGGTTCTCCCACGAAATATATACTCGAAGTTATAGATAGTAGTTATTCTGTTCCCGACCCTGAATTCCCAGAGTATATTCGTGTGAGTGAAGCGGAAATTAGAAACTTGTTCCCGTACTGTAAAATTTCCTCGTTTGTTAGTTATCAATATCCAACAAACAGACGAACAAAAAAAATATATTTGATTGAGAAATGAAAATACTCATAGTAACATCTGAAATTGGCACATCCGGTGGAGGTCTTTCGTTATCTTGCCATCGTTTAGTTGAAGAGTTGTCAAAGAAACATGATGTGATGTGGACTGACTCTACTTCTAGTCCTGTGCCTTGTGTCTTAGGGGAAATGGCACATTTCGATGGTCATGTCATATCTAAAGAGTACAAACTTAAATTTGATTCTATGCGCTATGCAGACCGCGAGATTGTTATTGGTTTTGGTGCTCGCTATAATGGATATTATGCTTCCCTTTTGGCTCAAAATATAAGTGCTCGTCTAATTCTTTCATTGCGAGGAAGTGATGTTAATCTCGCCAAATGGTCGGTTGAGGATTCCTACTATTTGCGTGAGGCTTGTGCTTATGCCTCCAATATTGTATGTCTCTCTGAAGAAATGGCTCATAACGTCAGGATGCTTTGCTCGACTCCTGAACATAAATTATGTATCATTCCTAATATGATGGTCGGAACTCCCCAAAATATTGTGTTCCCCAATCTTCCATCCAGTCTTGTTATTGGTTGTGCAGCATCCCATCTAAACGAAAAGAAAGGTGTTGTGAATCTTTTACATTTTGTTTCTGCTCTAAAAAAGAAATCATCAGTCCCTGTTCGGTTAGAATTGGTCGGCATGATTGATGATGATATAGCTTTGCAGTACCATTCGGTTGTAAAAGATTTATCCATCCAAGACTCGGTTCGCTTTATTGGCTATGAATCACGCGATCAATTTGAGTCTCGCTTAAAAACTTGGGATTTCTATATTCAAACATCAGTATGCGAAGGACACCCTAATGCAGTAATGGAAAGCCTACTATGCGGTACCGCGGTTTTAATGTCGCCAACAGGGTTTATTGCAGAACAATTATTGGCGGATGAGCATTTCCGTATAGTGGTTTTCAGAAGTTGGCATGCTGATGATATGGTTGACCAAGTCCTGGACATAATTCTTCGTCCAGACCTTTCTTCGTTGTATAATCAGGTTGTTTCGTTCCTCTTGGAATCATCGTCATGGTCTGCAGCTTATGGCAAATGGTTCACTTTGTTAGAACCTAAATATGATTCGTACCATGCTCTTTCTATTGAGCATATTACAAGTGTTGCATTACATGATGTGGGAGGGGATATGCATGATAGTATTACCACTCCGGTTGCAGTCTTTGACTCATTTGTAGATTTTATCGCTCAGTCTGGCTATCGCCTATGCTCTATGCGTGACTATATTTCAACTGATCCAGAGTCGCGTGCTAATTGTATTGTGTGTACTTTCGATGACGGTTATGCTGGCTTGAAGTCAGAAGCATTACCTGTATTGAGTAAGTATGGATTTAGTGCAACAGTTTTTGTTTGCACAGAGTTAATAGGGCATGATAATAAGTGGAATAATAAAGATGCCAAACTTCGCCATCATCTCAGCAAAGACGACCTACTAATATTGCATCATGCCGGCTGGGAAATAGCCTCTCATGGCGCTCAGCATAAAAACCTATTGAAATTAACAGACCCTGAGATCGAGTATGAATTAGAAACATCAGCTAATTTTCTCAAAGATTTAGTGGGATATGCTGATACATACTCTTATCCATATGGGGCATTTAATAGGTTTATTCAGCTTCAGGTAGCCAAGTTCTACAAGTATGCTTTTGCGGTTTCTGAAGGAGGAACAACTTTGACTAACGATGCATATCAAATTCGCAGATATTCGATTACTGAATTGTATAAAATGCTTGCAAAATGAAAAAAATCATAGGTATTTTTAGAGGTTTCCCGGGTCTGGGTCGTATCGTATCCGGAGTGACGCTTCTGGAAACTCTACGAGACGAATACAATTGCGAGGTACAGCCTATATCGTATTTGCAAGGAGTAGAGTATCTTATGCAACATGGGTTCTCGAATGATTTTGCTCCTTCATCGACGGATCTGTGCTCAATTGGTATATTGCCTACTGGGCATTTTGGTGCCGAGATTCATCAAAGAATTGCTGACTTTTGCCCCGATATGATTATTATTGACGGTGAACCACTTATGTTGCAGTCAATAAAAATTTCTCATCCGGGTACAAAAGTTGTTACCCTATTGAATCCTGCCGATGTGGTTAATCCTTCGAACAACCTGTACGCGATGGACTTCTTCAATGGAATCTACTCGCTTGCTGACTTAGCAATTGTACATGGTTTGAAGTCTATACAAAAACCTACCATATATGGTAATTTTGTATGTACAAATACAATTCTTCGCAATGAGATACTAACTATCTCTAATACTCCGTCTGCCAATGTGTATTGCATTTTGGGTGGTGGTACCGAGAATTGTTCATCTTCTTTTGAAGACACTACTTTGCATGTCGCATTTTCAACGATAGCATTAGCCCAAAATTATCCTCATTATACATTCCATATTCTTTGCGCTGGTGGTAAAATTGCTAACATGCTGCTATTGTCTTTCTTGCCGGAGAATGTCGTTATTCATCAGGAACTTGTAGAACCTCAACGCTACTATTCGGATGCAGCTATCGTAATAACCCGGGCAGGTCGTAATACGTTGAGTGAATTGGCATATTTGAACTTGCCTGCGATAGTGTTTGTTTCTGGGGATGAGTACCGCATAGAGGAACAGAAAGCTAATCTTGATTCTTTGGCTTCATCCCTTTTATTGCCGGCTTCAACTGATGAGGACTTACAGACTTCGTTTGCTCGTCTTTTTTCAGCGACAGGCAATAATCATTTTGAACCAGGAAATAGAGTTGCAATGGAATATCTTAATTCTTTACTTTTCGAGTAAGTGCTTTATGAAAATAGCAATATTATCTGACTTACATGTTACTCACGATGGGCACCCTATATGGGGCGTTGATACTCGACTCAATTTATTTAAGGCTATCGAGCATCTTCGCTCGATTGAAGAATTGTCTGCTATTTTCATTTTGGGCGATCTTGCTGATGATGGTCTGTTGGCCACCTACAAGTTTGTTGATGAGGTGTTTAGAAATTTAGGTGTCCCTACATACTATTGTAAAGGGAATCATGATAGCGACGCGATCTATTCTTGCTCCTTCTGCCAATCTCATGAAGTAGTTAATATTGATGACTGGAGATTTCTGTTTCTTGATACAACTATTCCTGATGCCGACTGTCCAGGGAAGAACTGTTCACGAGGAAGGGCCGACATAGAAACCATTGCTAATATTCAGAATACCCATAGTAAAAGAGTTTGTGTACTATCTCACCATCCCTCTCTTGAAGTAGGCTCATGGCTTGATAGGCGGATTATTGAGAATAAATTTCAGCTTCGTGATTACTTTTCCGAAAATAAAGACATTATATTACACATAGCAGGGCATATACATTTCTATTCTGACCAGTTCGAAAGGGGAGTTCGATATATTACCGCTCCATCTGTTGGATTTGCGTTGAGTCCGAATATGCCTCAATTTACACTGGCTATGGGGGAAGATGGATTCCTACTATTTGACTCTTCTTCATATAATGCGGAAATAAAATTGTACAGAATATGACAATACAAAAAAAGAAAATATTAGTTACTGGGGGTGCAGGCTTTATAGGCTCAAACTTATGTGAGCATTTAATCGATCAAGGTTACTATGTACGTTGTCTGGATAATTTCTCCACAGGGCATATTAGAAATATCCAAAATCTAATTGATAATTTTCCTGACCAATTTGAATTGATTGAAGGTGATATTCGCAATTATGAGACTTGCCTGAAGGCAACAAAGGATATAGATATCATCCTTCATGAAGCAGCATTGGGTAGTATACCTCGAAGCATAAATGATCCTATTACGACAAATGATGTAAATGTAAATGGATTCTTGAATATGTTGGTGTCTGCACGAGACTCCGGAGTCAAAAGGTTTATCTTTGCGACAAGCAGCTCCGTGTATGGTGATAGCCAGGTGCTACCCAAGTCAGAGGATAATATAGGACATCCCTTATCTCCTTACGCTCTTACTAAGTATGTGGATGAGCTTTATGCGGAGGTATTCGCTAAACTTTATGGTATTGAATATATTGGTCTTCGATATTTTAATGTGTTTGGCAGAAATCAAGACCCAAATAGTGTGTATGCCGCCGTCATCCCTCTGTTTATTAAGCAGTACATCGCACATAAACAACCTGTCATCAATGGCGATGGTCAGCATTCGAGAGACTTTACTTATATTGACAATGTTGTCCAAATGAATATGTTGGCCATTGAAACTCAATCTCCTGATGCAATAAATAGAATCTATAATACAGCAGCTTCTGAGAGAACATCAGTTAATGATTTGAGTATAATGATTAAGGAAGCATTGTCAAACTTTGATGCCTCGATAGCTGACATAGAACCAGTTCATGGTTCAGATCGGCCAGGAGATATTCCCCACTCGTATGCAAGTATTGAACTTGCGCGAGAATATCTGGGCTATTCGCCATATATATCTTTCAAAGAAGGTCTAAGAAAGACAGTTGAATGGTATTGGAGTATATCGAAAAATATACTCTAAAAACAATTATCCTATGAATGATTTAACCATATATCCCACCGACCAGCCGTTAGTACAGTTTCTAACTCCGTCTGAATTACTCGGAATGTTCACCTCCTATTTGTCCCAACAGGAGGCGAACCGACAGGTTATATTCTTGAAGGGCATATACCTTAAAAACCCTAAGCATAATCCCCAATGGCAATCCCGTTATGATGTGCTTCGCGATGAGTCCAACCAAACGGAGATAACTCTTCAAATACCTCTTCGTCTTGCCGATAATTTGAAGGACGGAAGTCTTGTCACTGTATGTGGTGTTCTGGGCCGTCGTGTGCAAATCAATAGCCAAATCCAGATTATGCTCGTTATAAGTCGTATTGAGGTGGTGCAAGACCAGGCTATTGATGAGGACGAAATGCGCCGTATCGAACTTCGCCGCATTAAAGCATCTGCTGGATTTCGGAATGTAGATACTATTTTGGAGAATTGTTTGTATAACGATCAGCGGCCACGTATTGCACTAATCTTTGCTCAAGGCTCCATCACCGATTCCGACTTCAAAGCCGGTGTGGAGGCCGCTCGCGCCAGCATAGATTTTGATGAGTACCGTGCAACTTTCTCACGCACTGACGAACTAATCAAGGTACTTGATGAGATCGACACTGATTCTTACGAAGCTGTGGCTATCGTGCGTGGTGGCGGTGCAGGTTTAGAGGTGCTCGATGCAATGCCTTTATTGGAGCGTATCGTGAAACTCAACACTCCACTTATTGCTGCTGTTGGTCACCCCGACGAGAAGATTTTCTTTAAGCTGTTGGTGGATAAAGAGGTAGCTGTTCCGAATGATCTTGGTCACTATTTCAAAAATATGGTGGAGTCCGTTACTGAACAGAAAACACGTTCGCGTGCCCAACTGACAGAGAAAATCAAGAAGCAGTTCCAAGAACAGCTCGAAGCCGGACAAAAACAGAACAAAGAGTTACAGGAGAAACTCACGGCTCTTACCAAGACGCAGGAGGAATCCACCAAGAAACAGGCTGAGGTTGCTAAATTGCATGATGAGCAAGTAAAGGCTGCTCACAAGCAAAACGAGGAACTTCAGAAGCAACTCAAAACGATTACTGAGGAGCAGTCCAAGAAGCAGGCTGAGATGGTGAAACTGCATGAGGAACAGGTTAAGGCAGCTAATAAGCAGAACGAAGAACTTCAAAAGCAGTTGATGACCATCTCTGAGCAGAATGAGCAGCAAACGAAGAAGTTCAACGAGAGTCTCAAAGCTATCCAAGAGACGAATGGTAACCTGCAAAAGTCTATAGAAAAGGCTAACGCTCAAAGCCAAGAATCCCTGAAGCAATTGAACCAGTCTAAAGACCAGGTTCTCGAACTCCAGCGCAAATTGGATGCCGCTCAAAAACCATCTTCTAATACAGCGCTCTACGCTTGCATTGGAGTAATCGTTATTTTACTTATTATTATTTTCGCCTTGCTTGCTTAATTCCCAATGGAATTTTAGTAATATGTATGGTTATTATCTAAAGTTATAAACATCTTTATGAATATAGAATCAGTACTCAGTCATGACCAATTGGTCGACATCTATGTTGAAGCATGGAATACATTAAATTCCGATTTATTAAAACCAGTGTTGGACAACAATTTTAGGTATGGATCTATGTGGGTTTTGTCTGATCTTGTTGGTAAACAAGCCTATTTGGATTACATTAAGGGTAAGTTTGAAGCAATCAAATCTTCTCACAGCATAGTAAAGGCTCAAAAAGGCATATCCCCTCAGACTGGTCTTTCGCGTGTTGAATTGCTTCAAGATGGACATAGAGGTGCCAAGATTGACGTAAAGTCTGATAATGGTGTGATGACCTCTGCGTATATGCATGATCTTTAAAGCGGTAAAATGATGAATAATATTCATTCTTTGTTTGTACAGCATTGGCATAATTCGCATGCTAATCGCAAAGTGGAAGCACCATCAGGTATGCCATGGCTATGTTCACAGATAGATCTTGGGCTGAACGTTATTGCCTCTCGTCCAGGTATGGGTTCTACAACTATGGCTGTATCTTTGGCGTCGGAGTTGGCATTAGCAGGGAAGAGAGTGTTGTACATGGCTTTCCCCAGCCAAGGAGCGGACAAAATTTTTGTTCGCCAATTTGGCCTTCATATGAATATCCCATGGGAATGTCAACTACCATCTGAGAATAAATTATGGGAGCAAAATCTACCCTTATTGGAAAATATCAAGTTATTTTACAATCAATTACTCTATTGTTGTTCTGACTATATTGAAATTCGGGAGAAACTTAGAAATTGTGTTAGAGAACAACATTTAGACTATATCTTTATTGACTGCATTCAAGAAATCACTATAGATAAAGAGTTATATAAAATTAGCGTCGTTGACTATATCTGTTCTGAACTTCGGGCTCTGTCATACGAATTAAATGTCCCAATTGTAGCTACTTCTCAATTAAACCGAAATCCCGAACATCGTTGTGGAGTTGAGGGCAAGATCCCCCAATTAGGAGACTTTAAAGGTGGAAATGTAGATCAATATGCTCGATTAGTGTATTTCCCATTTCGTCCTGAGTATTATCGTGTAACTTGTGATTATGACGGTAAATCATTGAAGGATATTGTGAATGTGGTTGTGGAAAAGAATGATGATGGGAATGTCGGTGAAGTTAGGCTAAAATATGACCGTGAGCACTTGCGATTCAGCTCGGATAAATCATTTGCTGAATTTGTAGATGGGGTGAAATTTTCTAAATCAGCCCCTCTCCCTCATACGGTGGATATGCCCTTTTAATTGAGGTAATATTGAGACTGAAGAATAATATGGTCACTATTATAAACAATTCTCAGACCCTTAAATATCACGTGAAATTACTGCCGAACTTTTTAAGTAAATGTTGTCGATGGAAGAACTTAAACATAGGGTAGAGCTGCTGAATCGCCTTTGTGATTTAGCAAAAGGAAATTTCTCCAAGTCTGACTACTTGGAAGCACAAATTCTTTTGGCAGGTCTTAATGAAATTCAAAGGGATAAAGTAATAGCCTATTACGAGGAGCGTCAATGGGATAATTGTTACTTTGTTAAAAGGGTTATGGATATGCAATTGCCCGAAGTTGATTATTCGAAGAAGGTCGACATCAATACGCCAGTTGTTGATCTATTGGATAATTTTCAAAATCGAAAGAGCAAGAAGGTGGTTATATCTCGGCATGAGCTGCTTCGTCGATATGACTATCTGGACTCTACTGACCAATTGACTTTTCGGTTAGCTCTTTTGAATAGTCCGTCTATGGCAGACAATATTCAAGGTTGTAAATATGCCATGGAAAGGTGGTCTGGCGAAGAACTCCCTCTTGTTGAACAAGTTTGGCATAAGGCTTACACCGATAAAAAATATGACCTATGGTATTGGTCCGGTCGTTTATTGCTTCGCCATGCATCTACTGAGTTCCTTTTGGAATACCAGTATGGCCTTACTCATCTCCGTTCCGAGGTTGTAAGTGCCTTGTACTATTACCTTTCATTACGCCTTTGTAAAGAGCCCTCTTTCTCTTTAAATAAGGAAAAACTGCGTATAGGCGATTATTATCGCATTTTATTTCAGGCTGACATGCTGTTCAATGAATGTGAATGGTTGGAAGACTTTTTCCGTGCTGTAGCCGAAATCTATATCTTTAGTGCGCATCATTTCGAGCGGCGTAATGTTTTATCTGCTGAGATTACCCCCGAGGTAGCTCGTAAATATACAAAGGCTGATGAATTTGTTCCGGAGGCATTTCGCTTTAGAGACCAACCCCGAAATAAAGTATCTCTTTCTATGATTCCGACCATCCGTCGTCTACTTCTATATGGTTCTGTTATGGGATGTGAGCGAATAGGCTATGTTTTGGACTATTTGCACGATGCTGAGGAGCATATGATAGAAGAGGCAAAAGTGTGCTCAGGTCCTGACTTTTATTATTGGCCGAGTAGTTGGTCTAGGGAACAATGGCTTTATGTTAAAAGTAAGATAGTTATACCTTGTGTGGAACCTTTGAAGACTTGTTGCCCTGAACGTTTTAAATACTGTTTTGACGAGAGTATCAAAGAATATGAGGAGTGGCTTGCGCCCTATGTTGAACTGGCCGAACTTGGTGGCTACACTGATGTAGAACCTGTTTATAGAGATGGAGAGTCTTATGACGTGGTTCCACCTATTAATGATTTTGATTGGGACACGGCTTTTGGTACATTTCCTTCTAAACTTGATAAATCTCCAGAATTTCAGCAACTCAAAGATTCTCTTGGTTTAGAGCCTGATTATATTGATGCACCATTTTAAACAAATTTTTTAGCCCTGACTAACGTTGGGGCTTTCTTTTTACCCTCTGCCTTGGCAGACCGCAGTTGCCACTTGTTTCCATCACCGCCACGGCGTGCGCCATCTGGACATCGGTGGAATCCATTGCCTCCGTCCATGTCATACTTGTAGAGATAACCTCACTCCTTTGGTGACTCGTGCCCGTGGCACTCCCGGAACATGGAGCTCCGTCCTCATGCTTTGGCTGCTTGGCCGTCATCCTTAACGGCTGTACCTATAGCCGTTCTCTTATCTTGCCGCTTTCTATCCCTATACTTGCTCGGGCTCCTAATCTTGGGAGTCCGGGCTTGCTTCGCGTAGAGTAGGGCTCGCCTCTCCCCTCCTCTTCCTGTCGAACGCAGGCGCAGCAGCTGTTACTACCGCTCGTTCTGCGTACTTCTGCCGTCGGTACTGAAGCAGTTGTTTCTATTCTCGGTCTTGCTCTGGTTGTTTCCTGATTCAGCCATAGCAACTCGCTATAGTCATTCGTTACTTTTGTGGCATGTTCTTTTGGTTATACACATTGTTCCTGAGATTTTGATGTTCCTTTTAGCAATGCAAAGTTAGTTGGTTTACGCTGTATGGCAAGGCTATACAAGTGGCTGGCAAAAATCTTCCTTCCGGACGTGCCGGAAGAGTATTGTTTGCCGCCATCCTTGCTTTTGACATCGTCGGTCACCCCGCTGCGCTAACTGATAAAGCATTGTAAAAGAAACAAATCTCAAACAAATGTATAATTCCAAAAACATCAGAAGTATGAAAACAATGTATCGCGAACCGCTTACGGCTGAGGAAATCAACCTCCACAAGAACAATTACGAGAACAAAACCCCTGCCGTGTATATCGGTACCTATGGCAAGTACAACGAGGGCAGTTTATTTGGCTGCTGGGTAGATATAACTACCTTCGATAGCTACGAGGAACTCTTGGAGTTTGGCGAGCGCCTCCACGCTGATGAAGCAGATCCCGAACTCATGTTCCAGGATTACGAGTGTTTCCCACGCGAGTATTACGGGGAAAGCCACTTGGATTTCGAGGAAATCAAGGCTTGGTATAATCTCGATTCGGATGAGCAAGAGGCCTTCGAAGCCTACATCGAGTATGAGGGCAAGTCTGCTTCCATCGAGAAGTTCCAAGAGGCCTATTCCGGTCACTTCGATACACCGGAGGAGTTTGCCGAGGCTCTCTACTACAATACCGGTATGATGGAAGGAGTACCCGAGTGGGTCATGGGGTCCATCGATTGGTCGTCCATCTGGCGCAATCTCCGCTGTGCCGGTGATTATTGGGAGAACAAGGGCTACTATTTCGCTTCCTGCTAAGGCAGGGGGCGAAAGCCCCTTGCTAAATCATTCACTTCATAAATACTTATTCGCTATGATTTCTATTGAACACATTCTTTCGCACTGCAACGAGGAGCAGCTCCAAAGCATCCTCGATTCGTCGCTCACCATCATGAAGCACATGGAGTTCGTTACCGGGCGAACTTGCACGCAGCTCGCCATCGAAGATGATCACTTCTGGAAACTGTACGGCATAAATGCTCTTACACTTTCCGAACTGGCTGGCCGAGCCCAAGGGCGTCGGCAGCAGCAAACGGATCCCATCGATTGAGCCATCGCACCTGCCTCCTCGGAGGTGGGTGCTTTTTCTCTTTCGCTTCCCCTCCTCTATGCCCATTTTTTGCCTCCATTTTACTTTGGAATCCCTTTTGAAATGGTGCAGTATAAAATGCACCTAATGGCTTAGAAATCAGCACTAAAACTTGCATATTTCAGATTTTTTTTGTAACTTTGCATCGCTTTTTAAATGAAACCTAACTTTTAAATCAAACTATGACGGACCATTTACTCTATCTGTCTCTGCCGCCGTACCTTGCTCAATGGTATGCTGACGAGTGCAGGCGAAACGAACAAGCTCGAAGCGACACGTACGCTCCAGAGCCCTATCGTTTCCCTCAACCGATTCAGCCCATTCGAGGCTCTCTCGAATCCGGCATTTTGGAGTTGTTCTTAACCAAGCAGCCAGCTGCTGTTCCACAAGATTTCAAAGAAGGCGCGAATATCGTATTGGCGATTCCTTCGTTCCGAAATCGTGACCCACGTATCTATAACTACTTGCGGCCCTCAGCGCGCGAAATGCTCCAAGCCGCTATACATACTCGTTTTCAAGTGAAACTGTTTCAAGATATCCATCAATTGGTGGGTCTTGGTAAGGCTCGCAAAGATCTTACAATCATCGCTTGGATGGAGCAGCACGGTATTGAAGTGGACGATACCAACTACAATTCCGTCCTGAAGGTTTTCGATCGCGTACGGAATACGTATACACAGTCCGAGAACCGCAAAATCAAGAAAGAGCGAAAAAAAGTTCAAAAACCGTAACGAACTCAAACGCCTTTTGTCTTTTTAGTCACATCTGTCATTCACCTATATACGTCACTATGAATACACACTTCTCTCTCCCGGGCATCAAGTCGATAGCAGTCGCTTCTGCAAATGTCCTTCCTTCGGAACTGGCAATGCAGTCTCTTGCCGGTCTGCCCATATCAGCTCCGTCAACGGCTGAGGACATCCCCTTTCATGGTGAAGCCACATGCGAGTGTACGCAAACGTATGCGCCCGCACTCTCTGAAACGGTAGAACTCACGTTTTCATCGCTCATAGAGCTTCCTTCGGATACGCACATGGCTATCCTCGTTACTGATGCCAACCGCATCCCATATCTGATTGGTACAAAAGAGGAGCATCCTGCCATCGAGCGTCGTCAGACGTTTGGTAACCCTGAGTCGGACTCCAATATTTATACATATACTATACGTATGTCCGCACCACGTGCGCTCATACGATGTGTGATAAGGTAAAAGTAGTTAACCTAAACCTAATACTTGAAAAAATCTTTGATACTTCGATTGGCCGGTTCTTGCTCGGGAGAGTAGGGCCGGTTTGTTGTGAAAAAATGGTCTTTTCGCGCACGCGAAATAAGCAATAATTTTGTGGCAAATTTAAATCTTTGCTATGAACTATCGTGCCAACGAACGCAGACCAAGCTTGCTTGTGTATGCCGAGTGCAGCCGATAGTCTATAGGCAAAAAACCTTATTATTGACTATGAAAAATTACCATCTTCACTTGCGCGGAGTTGTCGGAGGATATGACTTCGACAGCCGCCATGTGCAGAATGTCCTCACTGCCAACAAGAATAAGCAGGTGGACGTTCTTATCGACTCGCTCGGTGGCTCAGTGGCTACCGCTCTCACTATTGCTTCTGCTTTCCGCGATCATGGCGATGTGCATGTGCATTTCGTGGGCATGAACGCGTCAGCGGCCACCATCGCTTCCATGGGTGCCAAGCGCATCACCATGGATAGTTCTGCCATGTACCTCGTACACAAATGCTCCTCGGAGTTCTTCCAATGGGCATCGCTCAATGCCGACCAGCTGGAGCAGCAGATCGCTGATCTTACGCAGTTGAAAACCGACTTGGAGAAGATTGATGCCAACGTAGCCACCATGTATGCTAAACGTTGTGGCAAGGAACGCGACGCGCTCCTTCAACTGATGAAGGTTGGTGGTTGGCTGAACGCTACCGAGGCCAAAGACTGGGGCTTTGTTGATGAAATAACGGATGAAGCCGAAGACGCAGCGCCTGTGCTCACTGACAGTATTGCATCGGCTATGGCTGCTGTAGGTATGCCCATCCCGAATCTTCCTATTCAGTCGAGTTCGCAGTTCCAAAAGTTCCTTGCGGCTATGATAGAGTTCTTCCGTGGGGGCAAAGAAGCGCAAGCTAATCCACCCAAACAAACCATAACTATGAAGAAATTTCCATTCCTTGCTGCGGTCTTGCTGATGGCAGACGCGCAGATTGCTCTCATAGAGGGCAAGTTCTCCCTGGATGAACAGCAGCTAGGCACGCTCGAAGATGCCCTCAAGGAGGCCAGCGAGAATGCCGAAGCACTCAAGGCTGCTCAAACCCGTGTTTCGGAGTTGGAGTCCCAACTCTTAGAAGCTAACACCAAAGCCGCCGAAGCAGCAACCCTGCGCCAGTCGGTAGAGGCTAAGAACCTCGAAATCCAGCAGCTCCAGGCTAAAGCGGAGGAGCTCGGTAAGCAGCCGGGTGACACTACACAACAGGTGCATAACAATGCCGGTGAAGGGGTTGAGTCGCCGATGGATGACTTCTTCCAGCGGCTTCAGGCTGCCAAGGCTCTCTACGACATGGTCTGACCATGTAACCATTAACATTAAACGCTAATCCTAAACTTATTCATTATGGCAGGAAAACTTCAATTTACTCTGGATGATTTTCAGAAAGCCGCTCATCAGTTCCGCAAGGAACTCTTGATGCTGCCGATTATCGGCATTAACGACACGCTTCAATTTATGACTCCGCGTCCCGGTATCCGCTACAAGGAATCAGTAGGTGATATGTCCGGTGCAGCACAGTTTGCACCCTACAAGCCGAGCCGAAGCGATGACTTCTACCTTAACCTCAACTTCCGCACGCTCGAAACCTTCTTTGGTAACGTGCATGCCAAGTTTGAACCTAACTCGGCTATCTCTACGCTCCTTGGTACGATCGCGGCACAAGCCAAGGGCGATGGTCAACTCACCGCTCCCACCGCCAAGCATGTGCTCTCGCTCATTGCCAAGTCATCGTCGGAGAATCTCAACAACGCCATTTGGAAGGGTAAACGTAACCCGAATGGCAACACGTCCATGGACCTCTTCGATGGCTTCGACACCATCACCGAGAAGGAGATTACCGAGGGCAATATCTCTTTGGAAAAGGGTAACTACCTCAAACTTACTGAGGCCGTCACCTCTGAAAATGCCTATGATCTGGCTAAGCAAATCCTCTATTCGCTCGACCCTCGTCTGCGTGCTCAGGATTGCTACCTGTTCTGCTCGCAGGACTTCGCCGACAAGTACAACGATGCCTACCAGCTTACGCACTCGGGCTACGTGTACAACTCGCAGTTCGATCAGGTGGCTGTAGAGGGGTCTAACAACCGTCTTCACATCATTCCGCTCTTCAACAAGGCAGATTCCAAGTTCATTCACGTCTGCCCCAAGTCGAACATGCTCGTTGGCTACGACCAGATGTCTGACACCGAGTCCGTTATGGTCAAGGAGTACGAACCGTTCATCCTCTCTTACATCGCTACGATGTTCTTCGGTGTGCAGTTTGAGTCTATCGACAAGCGTCGCTTCAAGGCCATCGAGCTTGTAGTTGAGTAACGCAATGATTGAGCGGTTAAACACCGCTCAACAGTATTAAATCTTTAAACCATTAAAACCTATTAAATTATGCCTAATTGTTCTTCTTTACAGAAATCACTCGCGTGGTGCCAAGGCACTCCCGAGTTCCCCGGCATCAAGCGCCGTTTGTATTACATCTCAAAGGCGAGTATCGCCAAGTGGCCGACGCTTCCCACCGATGCTGCTGGCCGTCCTACTGGGGCCGTCTATCAAGGTTCGTTTGTGCTGGTTGCCGATGCTAATTGGAAGTACATCGACATTCTCTCGGAAAAGTCGCAGCTTACTTCTGAAGCACAGGGTGAAGTACCATCGCAGACGCAGCTCAACAAGCTCACCGCTGTGCATCCGGCAGTAGGCCCTGATGCAACTGCCGCATCGGCTTACCTTAACAACTCTGACAACGTCTTCATCATTGAGGATATGAAGGGTAAGTATCGTGTCGTTGGTTCGGATATGTGGAACACCAAAACCACCGTTAGCCAGGACCTTGGCCAAGGTGCTACAGGAACCACCTCCACTACCATCAATGTGGAAGCAACCGACGTTGTTCCAGCTCCCTTCTATGAAGGTGAAATCGTTACCGAAGATGGTACTATTGAAGCATCCGGTTCTCAGTCGGGTTCAACCAACACCGGTAGTGGCTCAACGAATACTGGCGGCAGCGGAAGTGGCTCTACCAATACTGGTAGTGGATCGTCTAACACTGGCGGCAGCGGAAGTGGCTCTACCATTACTGGTAGTGGATCGTCTAACACTGGCGGCAGCGGAAGTGTTCCAGATGACTTTCCGGGCTATGATTAATCCGTGTCTGAACTTCACCAATAGCTGCGGAATGGATTATTATTAATGTTCTTTACGAATGGCACTATTCGATTTATCTGAAGTTGGAATTGGCGAGGCAAACAGCTCCGCCAGTTCCTCTTTGTCTTCATCGCCTGCTCCCGTCAAAGACCTCTTTGCCGAAGAGTCTCGCAAGGGGTGGCATAAGCCCGATACGATGGAGGCCCGATGTGACCTTTCAATTGAGCGGCTGACTATGTCACCCCATGCTTCTGTGCCAGTTGTTTCCATTTGGAAAAAGTCCATCAAAGGACGTAAACTTACGGACATCAAAGCCGACGACTCGATGGTTGTCTATTTTGCTGACCATCTTACGCCCGTTATCCAGCGTGTGCTCGGTAACTACCTTAGAGAAGGGCATTGGGCTATCTGTGCCACCCCAAAGCGAAGGCATCTCACCCAAAACTTTGCATGCCGAATAGCTGCTGAGATAGGCCGCCGGCTGCAAATCCCCTACTACGAAGATGTGGCTATTGCTCACTCTCGTCAGCGTGTAGCGGTGGATTTCGATCTTGGCATCTTGCCCAAAGAGCCGAACCTCATCATCTTTGATGATTTTGTTACAACCGGCTCCACCATTGCCGCCATGAAAAGATTGCTCGACCCATTGGGCAAGAACCTCTTTTTTGTTGTCGGCATCAATAACAACATGTAATTTCTAAACTCTCTATACTATGGATCACGAACTTACTAAAAAAATGCGCGCATGGCTCGAAACTCCTGAAGAGCAGCGCGACCTCGAAGAGGGCGCACTCTTCGTCCTCCAACTCTCCAATAACCGCATTATGTATCAGGGCTTTATGCGAAATCTCAAGCGTTCTGCCAAGATGATTGCCTACCAACTGCAGAAGTATTACAACTTCCGTGTGAAGGACCTCACGCATCAGGAAGTGGCTGAGATGACTGCTCAGGTCAAGAAGATTGCAGAAAAGGATAATCTTCAGGCCATTCCAACCTCGTCTGAAAACGAATCCAAGGCAGCCGGAGATAATCCATCCCCGGAACTGGTGGCAGCGATTCGCAAAGGAAGGCGCGTTGACCACGATGCCTTGCCGGAGGATATTCAGGCACTCTATATTGAGAACCTCCATATCATCCAGCGTATGCGTAATCTCCATGCCAAATTGGAATTGCTGTCGGTGGAACATGCCACCTGTCCTGACTCTGAGCGCTATCCATTCTTGAAAGAGCTAATCGCGCTCGATAAGCAGTACCACGAGAATTGGAACACCTATGACCACTACGTGCTCTCCGGTGCACCTGCTCCCGTGGAGGTGAAGATCGATGAGGAAGCAGCCTCTTTGCCGGAGCAAGTTTCTGAGACTGTGCCTGGTGAGACTTGCCCAGCTTCCGAGCCCGCTGATTCTGAGAAAGCGCCTGCAACTTCCGCGCCCGAGCCTGCTCCTGCTCCGGCAGAACCGAAGAAGAAAGGCAAGCGCCAATCCTCCACCTCTAAATCCACTAAAAAGGCATGAATGGAATAGCCGCCCGATGTATGCTTGCATTGGCAACTCGGTGCAGCATTTCATTCATAAATTACGTAGTAACGTATGAAAAGAGGTGTAGGCATTGACGACCTTCTCAAGCCGCTGTCCAGCCACCCCACGCAGTGCTATCTCACGAATGTGCTGCAGGTGGCTGACGTGCTTGAGTGGGTATTGAAGCAGGTCGGCAAATCAACGGTTTGGCAGACATCCTTCTCTATCTCCGAGGAGTTCCTCCGTCGCCTTTACTTTATCGAAAAAAGTGGTCGTGTGAATACCATCCACCTTATACTCGATTTCAAGGCCACGCAGAAAACGCTCAAACTTTGGCCCTTTCTCACCAAGGTTATTGAGCATACCTACCTTGCGGACAATCATTCCAAAGTGATACTCATCCAATCCGACGCGGGTGATAAGGTCTCCATTATCACCTCACAGAACCTCACCCGAGGTAACCGTATGGAGGGTGCAGTGGTTTCAACCGATTCGCATGTGTTTGATACCTTCCATGCCTCGCTCGAGGATATTATCATTAATCACTCCGTGCCGCTCTCGGAGTTGTTCAAACAGAAGATTGCACAATGAAGTCAGCCGCTCTACCTTACATTCATATTTCTACCGCCAAGCATCTGCTCGCGCAGCCTGACCCTGTTTCACTTGTCGTCTGGAAGCGCGATGGTTCGCTCGTTACCTACGAGAATGTTATCTCAATCTCTTATGATTTCTACAAGGGTACTCGGCATATCAAGTTCTTGCGTTCGGGCGAAATTCGCTTGGTGCGTGATGTGTGCATCTATAAGCTTAACGGTATGCAGGTGATTCTGTAGTATCGTTGCTTTTTTTATTAACTTTCATATTTTTCGAATCGTTTTACTTATAGCCGGATTATGATGTAGTCCGGCGTTTTTTGTCGTTCTTTTTAGCAATGCAAAGTTAGTTGGTTCTCTCCGTATGGCAAGGCCAAGGCGAGTTCCGTACCGCAAGCTAAGAAATCTTCCTTTTTCCTGTTGAGCCGGAAAAGCGTATTTCTTCCGGAAGTCTTGCTGTTCACGTCGTGGGTCACCCCGCTTCGCTAACTGATATAGCATTGTAAAAATAACAAAAACACCGAAACATCATTCATCCTATAAGTTTAACATTCAAAATTTTACAGTTATGAAAAAGCAAAATTCTAACGTACAGAACACCGCAGTTGAAACCGCAAAGCAGAGCGCACGTAAGCAGCTCAAGAGTCTCTCGAACAGCCTCATGGAACTCGCTAAGGCCGAAGGTCGTACGGATGTATCCATCAATGAGCTTTTGAGAGAAGCATATCAGCTCGTAGGTAAGCAGCTTAAAACCTTCGAAGCTTGGCAGGCCGAAGGCGCCAACATCCGCAGAGGTCAGCGCGCCTACCTCTTCTGGGGCGCACCTGTAGAAACAGAAGCCGGTTATCGCTACTGTCCAGTGAAATATCTCTTCTCACAAGAGCAAGTTCACGTAGCTCACTAATGTTTAATTGCCCCCGAGCCGTAAAGCAAGGGGGCTTCAAATCTCCACATTATGATAACGATTGAATCCATCTTACAGAACTGCACCGATGAGGAGCTCGATAAATTGTTTTCTGCATCGTGCACCATCACGGAAACCCTTCTTCTCAACGCGGATATGGATAGTACCCAATTGATGATTGAAAGCCGCGCGTATTTTTATGCTAACCTTGTTCAGATAAGCGCTTTTGATGAAATTCGCAATCGCGCGAAAGGCCTGAAAGAGCATAAGTATAACCATTAACACTTCACTAATTATGGCTAAAGAAATTCGTTATTACCTGTGTAACCGTCATAGAGAAGTCCTCTACCAATACGGCTGTTTCACCAGTCTCGAAGCGGCTGAAATCAAGTTCCGCACCATCCTTTACAACACTTCTGGCGATTGTCCTGTCTGTGGCATCAGAGCTTTTGAGGAAGAAGTGTAAAGTACAACAAGCGCTCATCCCAATAGGGTGGGCGCTTCTGCTGTCTTTTCGTGTGCGTGTGCGTAGCAGTAACTTTGCAGCATAATCAGTAAAGTCGCTATGCAAACCTATTTTACTCCCTCCGTTGAAACCATCCCTGGCGTTAATGCCAAGGTGGTTTTTACACCAGATACCACAACGCTCTTTAAGGAGTCTATTGATATTCCGAATCTTGTTATCAACGACAAGACATCCATCGTACCTTGGGGCGCAGACAACCTCATGCCTTACGACATCCTGAATAAGATAGAGGCCGACGAAACGCTCACCACCTGCCAGACCTTCAATGCTGAAGTCTGTTATGGTGGTGGCATCAACTATTGTACGAGAGATGCAAGTAAGCAGACGAAGCAGGAAGTGGAGGACTTCCTTTTTGAGAATAATATGGCAGATTACTACCTCGGTGCTTGCCTCGACTTCAAGCACTTTGGTTTTTGTGTATCACTTCTGATTCTCTCAAAGGATGGTACGCGCATCACGAATATTATCCGCAAAGAGGCTGCCAATTGTCGCTTCACGCCCGCTGACGGGCATGGCGTTTCCAAAGAGGTGCTCTTTGCTAATTGGGAATCTACGGATTTAAGTCAGATAGAGCATATGCCCTTGCTCTCCCTCATCAATCCGTGGCGCGATCTGCAATCACGAATGCAGAACGGCGATAAGCATCGAAAGTTTGCTGTGGTTTCACGCATCCCTACAGCGCGCAACACGTATTATCCTATCCCTTATTACGCTTCGATTTTCAGGTCTCGCTGGTACGATATCAAGCAGCTGATTACAACGGCCAAGAAAGCCAAGCTCGAGAACTCGGCTCCCATTAAATATCAGATTGAGATTTCCGCTCGCTATTGGGAGAAACTGTTTATCTCTAAGGGTATCACGTCCATTGAGGATAAACGCGTTGCTGTCAATGAATCCAAGCAGCAGATGATTGATTTCCTTACCCGCGCAGAGAACTCGGGCAAGGTGCTCTTTTCGGAGTTCTACCAAACGCCCGATGGCAAGGAGCAGCAGGAAGTTCGCATCACCACCATTGCCACCGGCAAAGAGGGTGGGGACTGGGAAACGGACATCCAAGAGGCTATCAACATCATGTGCTTCACCCTGCGCGTTCACTCTAATCTCGTAGGCTCCGTTCCGGGAAAAGCACAAACCAACAACTCCGGTTCTGACAAGCGCGAGCTGTACACCATCGCGCAGGCCCTACAGAAGCCATACCATGATATTCTTTTCATGCCGCATCGGATAATTATCCGCTACAACGGATGGGATGGAGTGCATGTAGATTGTCCATTCATTCAGCTCACCACGCTCGACGAGCATCGTGATGCCAAACTTGTAACCACAAACCAAGACAACAATGATACTGATAACCAATGATGCGCAGCTGCGTTCGTATGTACCCAATGCGCTGGTCACCGTGACGGGTGAGATGTCTCTCTTCGATAAGATGCGTACTGATTTGGCGCTTTCCGAGCAGTGGCTTACCATCCATTTTGTGGATGCTTCTCTTTTAGGAAAGATTGCCTTGGAGAAAGAACATAATGAAGCCGCAAACATATGCTGTCGTGCCGTCGTGGCCGACGCACTCCTTCGGGCTATTCCCTCGCTAGACCTCGTTCTTACCCCCAACGGCTTCGGTATCGTGTCCAACCAAAATGTCGCACCTGCATCCAAGGATCGTGTGGACCGTCTCCTTTCGAACCTTGAACTCGTTCGCGACCGCTCTCTGCAGCAGCTGCTCTATCTGCTCCCCAAGGCGGCCACCTCGGAATGGCTTCAGTCGGAGGCGGGGAAGTATTTCGCTGCAACGCTCTTCCCATACCTCGACCTGCCATCGCTCCTTGGTTATACCGATAAACTGTGGGAACGGTATCAGCAGTATTGGGCACAACTGAAACTTATCGAAGCTGAACTCGCTGATAAGTTTATCTCTTCAGAGGTCTATGCCCGATTGCGTCAACGCTTCATCGAGGACTCGTGCGACATCGTTGAACTCGACCTCGTGAATCGCCTGCGTGCCATCGAACTCGCTCTCCTCAAGGGGAAGCCGCTCGATATGCAGGCCCTTCATGCCATCGTAACCTATATCCGTAAGAATCCAGCGGATTTTCCAGAGTGGGTAGCTTCTGAAACTGCCACTCATTTTTCGGATCAATCGTTTCACAATTCTAAACAGTCCGGCGGTTACTGGTTTTAGCCGCCAATGATTATGAACTTAAATCTAACCGTGCCTACCTGTTGGCAGGAACTCAATCAAAAACAACTTCGTTATGTGTACTACTTGCTCGCAGAGGGCTACTCCAAAGAAGCCCTTCAAACGCATTGCCTCTGCCGGTGGTCCGGCCTCGAAATTCTTTGTCCGGAAGGAGATGGCTACAGCGTACGCCACAACTTCGCTCGCCATCATGTAACGGCTCTTCAAGTGGCAGAAGTATTATCGCACGTTGACTGGCTACTGCAACTTCCTTTTGTGCCGGTACGTCTCTCTGAGATTCAGGGCCACGCAGCTGCACGAGCCGACCTACAGGGCGTCAGCTTTGAGCAGTACCTCATCCTCGAAAACCTCTTCCAGGGCTATCTCGTCACCAAGAACCTTTCCTTGTTTGATGATACTACGGAAATCCTCTATGGTACGCAGCTCAAACTGCTTCCGGAGGAGCAAGTGAGTGTCTTCTATTGGCTCTCATCTGTAAAACAAGTGTTTGCCCGCCGATGGAATCACTTCTTCAAACCCACGGGTGGGGAGCAGCATATGAATATGGAAGCTCATCTGCAGAACCTGATGGACACTCAGATTCGTGCGCTAACCAAAGGCGATATCACCAAGGAACCTGAGGTGCTCTCGATGGATGTGCATCGGGCGTTGACGGAACTTAATGCCCAAGCTAAAGATTACGAAGAACTCAAAAAATCTGCCAAATCATGAACTGGAACGCAACCGCTTTTTTCGAGAAACTGACGGAAACCAACCGCTTGGCACAGCAGGAGCATTTCCGCTTCTGCAGTGTCAGCGGATTGCAGGGGTTTGAGGAAGCGTTGGCCGCCATGGGCAGCACTACTGCATTTGTATGCGTAGCAGATAACTCTGATGGTTATACTGACATCAACAACTCGCCTCATACGCGTCGTATTAAAACCGTGTTCATGGCAATGCGCCATGCACTCGATAGCCAAGATGCACGATTAGAGTGCATCTATACGATGCGGGAACTGTTTCGGCAGTTTATGTCGGTGCTTATTCTTGAGAAGACCAAGCTGCAGGAGGATAATATCTACCTCGACCCGCGAGTCCGTTTTACTGAGATACCTCAGTATTTTGCATCAGGATGCGCTTGCGCATACTTTCAGATAGCTGTTGATATTTATACCGATCTTCGTCTTAATCCGTCAGAGTGGTCATCCGCAAAATAATGTAACTATGAATTATACCGTCGAACAACTCAATATGATTGAGCAATATGCATCCATCTATCTCCCAATATCGGATATAGCCGTGATTTTGGAAATCACTCCGGAGCAACTCCGTGAGGATATCCATGACAGCCAAAATCCAGCCTCTTTCCACTACCGCAAAGGCAAGGCTCTCTCCAAGGTGCAGCTCCACCAGCAAGAGATGACGCTTGCCAAGGTGGGCTCACCGCTTGCTTTGCAGAATGCTCGCGATAACCTGCTCGCCATGGAGGATGATGAATAACATTAAACCAAACCTTAACTATGCCATTACCTGCAATTATTACAGTTGCCACAGCTGACCTCTTTACCGATGAGGCCACGCTTCGTAAGAAGTACCAAGAGGTGCAAGTTACGCACATCCTGCGGCTTCGTGATATGTACAATTGGTATCTCTCCAACCCTGATGCGCATGACCGCCAGTTTGTGGATCAATGCCGTTCGCGTTATTCTCTTGGTAAGTCGCAAGCCTACGAAGACCTTGCGCTTATCAAGAAGCTTCTTCCTGCACTGTCGCAGTCTTCCCGAGATTTCCATCGCTGGAAAGCCAACGAGATGCTGCTGGAAACCTACCGTATGGCCAAAGCTCGTAAAGATACCAAAACCATGGAGAAAGCAGCTTCGGCTTATGCCAAGTACAATCGTGTGGATATTGAAGATGAGCAGGTGATGCCTTACGATGATATCGTTATCCAGCCGTTCCGTGCTACCATGGATCCTACTGTTCTTAACCTGAAGCCTATTCCGAACATAGACGATAAGATTGCAGCTATGATTGCACGTTATTCCAAGGAATCCATGGATATAGAAGATGTAGAATATGAAGAAGCCGACCTCGACGAACAGGAGCTTTTCGCCGAGCCGGACAGCACTCCTGATGAACCCTTTATTGTCTGACTATGCAAAAAGAAATTTACTTCAATAAACCGCAGTTGCGCACGCAACTTATTGGCGCAAACACTACAGTCATAGTAGCTGGCCGCCGTACAGGAAAGACGGATTCTATCGCATCGCCTTTCGTTTTCCGGAATATGCAACGGATGGCTGGTTCAACCGGTGGTATAGTCGTGCCTACCTTCAAGCATGGTCTTACTAATACTATTCCTGGTTTACTCTCAGCGTGGCGCCGATGGGGGCTTCTCCCCGGTGTGCATTATGTGGTCGGACGGAAACCGCCCAAGTCCTTTAAGTCTGCTATTATCGAGCCTACCGATTATGAGCACGTGATATCGTTTTATAATGGTTCACGAGCCATCATCATTTCGCAAGACCGTCCGGGTTCTTCCAACTCACTCACGCTGAGCTGGCTACTCATCGATGAGGCAAAATTTATCGATTTCGAGAAATTGAAGGATGAAACCCTTCCGGCTAATGGTGGTATCAAATCGTACTTCGGCAAGCACTCTTTCAACCACTCAATAATGATACTCTCCGACATGCCGCAAACCAAGAAAGGCTCATGGTTCTTGCATTATAAGGAGAAAATGGATGCGGAGCTTATCCGCACCATTGAGGCTACTGTTTATGAAATATGGAAAATCAAGGAGCGCATACGCTCTGACAAAGCGGCAGGCCTCAAGAGTCCGGATTATCTACGCTCTCGGCTACGTAAACTCGACCGCCAGCTCAATCAGATGCGCTCAGTAGCTGTCTATTATCAAGAATATAGTTCTATTGAAAACCTGCAACTTCTTGGGGAAAACTACATTAAGCAGATGAAGCGCGATTTAACGCCTCTTACGTTTCAGACTTCTATCCTCTGCAAGAAGATTGGTATTGCCAAGGATGGCTTCTATTCTTCGATGAGGGAATCGCACAAATATGATGCTTCCAACTTTGAGTATTTGGATAAAGTGTGGCAGAATATCGAGCAGTCGCACGTTGCTCCAACAACTGCTTTCACCTCGGATGCTGACCGAGATGTCAATCCCGATGCACCTATCTGTATCGGCATGGACTATAATGCCAACATCAACTGGATTGTTGCCGGTCAAATTTCAGGAAGAAGGCTTAATGTCATCAAGTCCTTCTACGTAAAATTTGAGCGCAAGATTCCGGAATTGATTGCTGATTTCTGCCACTACTATAAAGGGCAAAGAAACAAAACAGTCATATTTTATTACGATGCTACGGCACTTGGTTCGAACTACGCTGTGAACACCCAAGACTTCCATTGGGTGATCAAAACACAGTTCGAGCAGCAGGGATGGCGCGTGATAGACGTCTATCTCGGCCAACCGATGCGTCATGATGAGAAGTACCTGCTCATCAATAACGCTTTCAAGGGCCTGCAAAACCTCATGCCTTTCTTCAATCGTCAGAACAACGATGACCTGATTCTCGCCATCCAAACGGCAGGTGTCAGCCGAGGCCGACTCGGCTTCCGAAAGAATAAGTCCGGCGAGAAACTTGCCGAAACCGAGGAGGATCTGCTTCAGCATCGTACCGATGGCACCGACGCATTTGATACCCTCTACATCGGCTGTGAGAAATTTCCTCAGGAGGTCAGTTCTACCGATATTTTTGTTTCTGGAGTGGGATAATTTTCAGACTGTTATTGTTTTATAAATCAAGTTTTGAGAAAAAAGAAAGAAAATTTCCCTATTTTTTATGCGTTCTTGCGAATATTAGGAGACCTGAACATTATCTTTGCACATTGAAACGGAACTATGCTCGCAAAAGTGCGAGCCATTCTGCTTTTGTTGAGCGGGATGTCCGTCAATGAAAAAATATGGAAAAACTTAAAAAAAGAGGGTAGGAACTAGTGATTCTGCCCTCAGCAGGAAGACCTACGAACGTCGGCTTCGTCGATGTCAGCGTCACCTGCAGCGATTGGAGGCGCAAGAACGTCTTAAGTGTCAAACCAACGAGTTGATCAGGCAAGTGCGACAGCTCCTAGATGAACTCTCAAAATTGGCTAACTCAGATATATCGTAGCCGCTGATTTTGACACAGAAGAGGCATGAATGGCTCTGTTTGTGCAACTAAAGTGCCCCAAATAGCCTTAGAATGCATAAATTTTTAAATTTATTGCATTTTTCTTGCATATTTCAAAAATAAAGTGTAACTTTGCACAGCTTTAGCTAAACGTGTGTAGAGTTAGAGCTTTGACATATTAGTAAAGAAGTTGCAGTTTCGCAGTTCGGTCATGAAGGAATGGGAACCAAATATGATGCTGAATACGTACTCGACAACTGCTCATGCCTCTTGGTGTGGGCGTTTCGTTGTATTCAGCTTGGGGCCGGTTCCCAAAACTTTGCCCTCTTCATGGCAACGAACCCCACACCTTTTTTATATAACATCTAATTGGAACCCAAAAAGAATTTTATTAAATAAAATATTGAACCATGAAGAAGTTTTTGCTTTTGATTATTACCGTTATCGCATTCAACTTTGCTACCGCACAGGAGCATATGAGATTTAAAGGAATAGAAATGAATGGTTCTTTGAATTCTTTTGTATCTCAGTTACAATCTAAAGGATTGAAGGAGTCATATGCAGAAGGAAATATTGCTAAGCTATCCGGTGACTTTGCTTCTTACCATGATTGTACTATTGTCGTTATAGCTAATAACAATGATAATGTGGTTAAAGTTGATGTTAAATTTCCGTATCAAACTACTTGGTCATTGCTTTATAATAACTATTCGAATATTAAGGATATGCTGATTATGAAATATGGTAAGTGCTCAAATTCCGTTGAAAAATGGGATGGTACTTATCAACCGTCAGACGATAGGGAACGTATGTATAGAGTGCAAATGGATCGTTGTAAATACGTTTCTAAATGGGAGACTGAGAATGGAGATATTGAATTGACAATTTCTCATAATAACAATCTATGCTATATTACGCTGTCATATTTCGATAAACAGAATCAAGCTCAAACAATTCAAAACGCTATTGATGATCTTTAGTGTACAGCCAATGTTGCGCCTATGCGCGCATCGCAACAGGTGGTTACCAAACTCTCGGCATGACTTTATGGCTTATAGTGGCAATAAACAATTAGTATATGTCTAGTTCCCAACAAATAAAGGAATATTTCTGGATGCTGCAAGTTCTCCAGTCCGGACCAATTACCAAACGCGAAATTGATTCTCGTTGGTCTCGTTCTGCACTCAATGAAAATGGTGTCTCAACAATTGTTGATAGCCGCTTTCATCGTCATCTTAGAGCAATAGAGAAGATTTTTGGCGTTACTGTCGAGTGTAATAAAAAATCAAATGTTTATGAGTATTACATCAAAGAGTCGGAGTCTGAAATCGGACAGCAACATCAATGGTATCTTTCCGGTCTCGCTATTGGCAATACGCTGAAAGAATGTGAGAACTTGCGAGGGCGAATCCTCTTTGAGAATATTCCTGGTGGTACACAGTTTCTTCCAACTATGGTAGATGGTATGCAAAACAACTTGGTACTTTCAATGTGTTATGGTAGTTTTGTTAGGGAAGCTCGCGAATTTTTCTTCCATCCATATGCTATCAAGGTGTTCAAGCAACGTTGGTATGCGGTAGGATACAGCTCAGCTCATCCGGAAGACGAGGTACGTGTTTATGCATTCGACCGAATATTGAGCCTCAAACTCACCAAGGAACATTTTTCGATGCCGGCTGATTTCGATGCCGAGGAATATTTCTCAAAGTGCTATGGTGTTACAGTTGGCAATATCGGCCCTGTAGAACGCATTCATATTCGAGTAGCTAAAACAGGAGTACCATATCTTCGAACACTACCTTTGCATAAGTCGCAGGAGGAAATTGAAACTACGGATGAATATTCCGTTTTTGAGTATTTCTTAGCACCCAATAAAGAATTTAAACTGGAACTACTTTCTCGCAGTGAAGAAGTAGAGGTACTTACTCCTCAGTTTTTACGCGACGAATTCGCTAAAATTGCTGCTGCACAAAATGATAGATATAATGTATAAACACAGCACAAATACTCAAGTCTTAGTTGATGAATAAATCGTCAGCATTGCATTTTGTTGATAAAGTCTATCGTGGAATCTACCATTAGTGGTTTGTGTATCTGATTTTTCGGTTTATTTTTACTTACAAGAGGTTATTACTTTTCTTCAGATAAAATTTTTAAACTATTACTTAATAGAAAACAATTCAACTTATGGCAAAGAAAATAAGTAAAAAAGATGAGACTCTGAATCTTGAGAATATATTGTTCAGGTGTCGGAATATTTTAAGGCAGGCGAAGAACTCGGGGTCGTTCTTTGAGAAACGCGACATGATGCTTACTCTCGTGTTCCTTCGCTTTATTGGCGAGAAATACGAGGATGGAGTGGCTGCGCTTCGTAAAAAGCTCATCGAGGAAGGCTTAGACCCTGATAACGAACAAATTATCAAGGCGTTCTTTGATGATGCTACTTTTGCAGATGGCACTTTCGATTTGCCAATAGAGGCTCGTTGGTCGACCATTATCAATACGGCTGCATCCCAGTTGAATGTGGCCCTTGATATAGCTTTACGTAGAATAGGCGAATCTAATCCTACGCTAAAAGGCTGTTTCGTGGAGGGTACATTTACCCAACGCAATCTTGGCGGTAACGACATGAAGAAGATTGTGGATGAGGTCAACAAAATCAGCCATAAGAAGTTTGGCGAGGAGAAAGACCTGATAGGCCGCGTATATGAATATTTCCTAAAGGAGTTTGCCGTAAATGCCACGAAGGAGGAGGGTGAGTTCTATACGCCACATGATGTTGTGCAGCTCATCGCTACTGTTATCGAACCTTTCGATGGCACATTGTATGACCCATGTTGTGGCTCCGGCGGCATGTTCATTCAAAGCTCCGACCTAGTGAAAGCCAAACAGGGCGACATCAGTCGTATCAATGTGTATGGACAGGAGAAGGAGGCCGCCACCTATCGTTTGGCGAAGATGAACCTCGCTCTGCGTGGCATCAGCCACCATCTGGGGTCGGAAAGTGAATCCACTTTCACCAAGGACCTGCATAAGGGGCTGTATTTCGACTATATTATGGCCAATCCACCTTTTAATTATAAAACCTGGTATAATGACGATTTGAAGAACGACCCTCGTTGGACAGACTATGCTACTCCTCCTGAGAGCAATGCCAATTATGCCTGGATTCTTCACATGCTCTCCCACCTGA
>CAMGMU010000017.1 GCA_946059305.1 uncultured Bacteroidales bacterium
TAGATAAATGCCACCACGAGGGAGATAGGAATGGTGAGGCCCACGATAAGTGCTGCACGCCAGCGACCCAAGAAGAAGAGCACTACGAGGATCACAAACAGAAGTGCGTAACCAATGGATTCCTTCAGCGAATCGATGGAGTTCTGGATGTTTTCCGAAGAGTCGTAGATAACCTCCAACTTCACGTCAGCGGGGAGCGTTTTCTGCAGTTTAGCCACTTCCTTGCGCACATCTTTACAGATCTGCACTGTGTTGCCGCCACTCTGCTTCGTTACGATGATTCGAGCACAGTCTTTTCCGTTGGCCTTCTCATCGAGCGAGAGCTCCTTGATGGTATCCTTTACGGTAGCGATATCGCGGAGGAAAATCTGACGGCCGTCGCGGGTGGTCGTAACTACGATATTATTGATGTCATCCGACGATTGATATTCGGAGCGCACCTCCATCTGATACTGCTCTTTCTGGAGCTTCACCGTACCTGACGACATATTGAGGTTCTGCGCCTGCACCATCTGACCAACCGACTCCACGGTCAAGCCGTAAGCATCAAGTTTCTGCTGATTCAGATAGATATATACATAACGGTCGGGCGCACCTGCTGCGGAGATATTACCGATACCGTCAATACGGTTGAGCTGCGGGATAATCTCATCGTCAAGCATCTTCTGCAAACCAGCGTAACTTTCGTTAGCCGTAACCGAATATTGGATAACCGGCATCATTGAGGTGGAAAGACGGAAGATAATCGGGCTGGAGCAACCATCTGGGAGGCGGTTCTTGCTGGCGTCCACATAGGTGCGGACATCGTTGAGCACCTCATCGAGGTTCGTACCCCACTCGAACTCAAGCGTTACGGATGAGATATTATCTTTGGATTGAGAAGTCAACTCCTTGAGGTGATCCACAGAGTTGAGGCTGTTCTCCATTATCTTGGTGACATTCGATTCCACCTCGGAAGCCGAAGCACCCGGATAGGTGGTCATGACCGTCACATAAGGCGGGTCCATCTCGGGGAACTGGTCAATCGGCAGCTGCATGTAGCTGAACACACCGATGACGATCACAGCCACGAAGATGAGCGCTGTAGTAATCGGTTTTTGGACCGCTGTTTTATAAATAGCCATAGTTAAAATTGCTTAGAAATTATTTGTTTTTAACATCGAGTTTAACGCCATCTATCAAGCGTGCTTCACCTTTGGTTACGAGCTCCACACCGGGCTCAATGCCTTCACCGAAGATCTCTACATCGTCGCCAAAACGCTGACCCATCTCAACGGTTACGCGGCGAGCTACACCATTATCGTTTACGAATACATAACGGTCGTTTGCGCCAATAAGCTTGAGCACAGCGCTATAGGGAGCAGTAATAACGGCTTCCGTACCGAGAGCAAGGTTAGCGGTCACGTACATACCCGGACGAAGCAAACCGCCGTTGTTCTGCATTACGACCTTAGCTTGGAACGTATGGCTGGTAGCATCTACCGTTGGATAAACGATCTCAATCGTTGCGGGGAACTCCTTATCGGGATAAACGTCAGAGCGGAGGGTGAGCTTCATACCGGTCTTCACTTGCGGGATATACGACTCAGGGATAGCGATAAGGGCCTTGAGGCGGTCAATCTGCGTGAGCACGAGGATAGGCTGACCGCTGTAAAGCTCGCCATCTTCGTAGTTCTTAGCTGAAATAACGCCACTGAAAGGAGCGCGAACAAAGGTGTTCTTGGTGAGGAAATCGAGGTTTTCCTTCGTTTGATCAAGCTGGAGCTTGGTCTGGTCATACGTCTGCTGGCTGACGCTTCCGGTCTGGATAAGACCCTCCACGCGCTTCATCTCTACAAGCAGGTTGGAATAAACGAGCTTGGTGGTGTTATACTGCTGCTGATCCATTCTAACGAGCGAATCGCCTTTACGCACACGCGTTCCTACTTCAGTATAAATATGTTCGATTTTACCCGTGAGAGAGGGCGCAATATTCACCGTCTCATAGCCCTGAAGATTGGAAGAGAGGGAGATTTCGCGCTGGATTTCGCGTGACTGAAGTACAGTTACTTCTACGGGTTCAGCTGCCTGCTCCTCTTCGGTTACGATAGCTGCGTCCTGCTTCTTGCAGCCCACGAGCATCATCGATGCTACGGCTGCGAATAATACCATTTTTTTCATATCTTTTCTATAATCTGTTATCAAAATTGTTTATCGGATATTGAGGAATTTCTTCAGTTCTGCTTGCGCATTCACGAGGCTCAACACGGCTTGTACATACGTAGATTGGGCCGAAATGAGGTCGTTGGATGCGTTTACGAGCTCGAGGTTGGAAGCCGAACCGTAGTTGTATTTGTTGGTCACAGACTCAAATACGCGTCCGGTCACTTCGATATTATCTTGTTCATTAAGGTAGGTTTCATACGCATTCTGAAGATTGTAGCGGAGTTGCTGATTCTGAATGCCGAGGTTGTCGGCCGTTTCAGCAAACGTATTGCGTGCCTCTTCGAGCGCGATCTTCTTCTCTACCACGCCAGCAGCACGTTTGCCGCTCGACCAAAGGGGCATCGATAGGCTGACTGCAAAAGCGTGAGGAGGGCTCATCGAGAAGGGCTTCTCGCCGTTCAAGCAGCCGGGCTGGGAGTATTGGTAGCCAAAACCAACGGTCGGGCCGTATGCCCAAGCAGCCATGTGTACGTTCTTCTTAGCGAGATCCACGTTCTTCTCAAGGAGTTGGTAGTTGAGGTTGTTTTGAATGATGAAGTCTTCACCGAGGAGGTTCATGATGGCCTCTACTGAGAGCATGTCCTTGAGGGAAGTGGTGAGCGTGAGTTCGGTCGTTACAGGCACATCCAGCAGCACCTTGAGCGCGCTTTCGGCAAGCTGGATAGAGCGCTTGTTGGCGTTGATATTGTTGCGCAAGGTGTTTACGCGAACGCGAATTTGATCGGCAGCCGTTTGCTCAGCAGCACCTACTTCTACCGAACGAAGCGTCATCTCGTAAAGCTTGTTGATATTGTCGAGCGAAGTATTGAGCAAGCCTACGATATCCTGGAGCACGAGCACGCTGGCGTAAGAGCTGATGATATTGGCGCGGATGTCGTTTTCGCTCTGCTCAAACTGCAGCTTCTGCATGTCGATAGCTACGTTTTGCAGCAGGGCACCTACGATAGCCTGTCCGTTGAGACCAACTGACACACTAATGGAGGTGGTGTTATCCGGCATGGTCATCTGCATGGGGCCGAAATCGAGTTTATACGGATTGAAAGCGGAGTCGCGCAAGTGCTGATAACCCCAGCTAAGGTCGGCTTGCGGCAGCATAGCTGCTATCGTCTGCCAACGTTGTGCGTATGCTTGCTGAACGGCAATCTCCGCATTTCGGAGACTGCGGTTGGCGTTGACCGCATAATCCTGCGCCTCTTCCAGACTCAAGCTGAGCGAAGCGGGCACTTCGCGTGCCGGCATTGACTTCGTAGCGGCCATTACGTGGTCTTCTGCCTGGGCTGTACCTGCTATTGCGAGAACAGCCATGAGCAATGTTAAAATTTTCGTTTTCATCAGTTTAATGTGTATTTATTGTTCGTTATTTCTTTTTTAGGGCCATTTGAGATGAAGCCCGTGTATGCATCTTACTCATGTTGCTCAAGAATGGTTAGCCCTTCTGGCGAGAGGATGCCTCTGATGAGAATGGCCATCGTGTTGCTGAGATAAGAACTCAAGCTGATTTTGTTTTCTTTGAGCAGTTCGATATGCCTAACGGTATCGGCATGCATTTTGGCAAAGAGGAGGCTGGTGAGATCTACGTTGATGTCGCTCCTCACGAGGTGGTCTTCAATGCCCACTTGCAGCGCTTGCTTGATTTTCTCGTATTGCGAAATAAAAATGCGCTTTTGATAGTCTTCAAAGAGCTGCGGATAATACTTTTTCAAGTCGCGCAGCAGGAGAGGCACCTTCCTTACATCGCTTTTGTCTCGCGCTTGGTTGGCAGCATACCGATGCAAGCTCGCTCGGAGGTTTTCAGCATCCAGCATGAAGTTCGCAGCTTTGTCCATCTCATTTACAGCTCGGTCGAGAATGGCAGAAACGAGATCATCTTTCGTAGGGTAGTACGTGTAAAACGTTTTCTTTGACATACCCAACTTCTTGCAGATGTCGTCGATGCTCACGCTCCGGATGCCGAATTGATAAAACTCTTCGCTCGCGGTTCGCAGTATTTTTTCTTGCGTATCTATTGACATTGTCTGGGTTGTTTATATATTATTTATAATGTGTATGAATAATTTTGCTTTCGTTATGACGAATTTGTCCATTTTTCAAAAACGGCTGCAAAATTACTACATTTATTTGAATTGACCAAATATTTTGGAAACTTTCTTCACAAAAAAAGTTTCGCAGTTACCTTAGTGCGACGATTTGCGGTATCAAAATCCGTGCCAAAATAGTTATATCTTGCTCATTTGTGATTTTTTTAATGTAAATTGTCGTATTTTTCCTATTTTGATAGATACAGATTGCAATTTTCTGCCTTTTTGCATAACTGACATGTTACTGACATAAAAAAACTGCCTGACCGCAGCCAAGCAGTTTGATTGTTTCCCCAGAGGAAAATCCGTATGGAGGAAAATGCTATTACGCTATTAGAATTTGTAGCGCACACCTATGTTGAGACCCGTGTAGAGACCAATGCCATTAAAACCTGCATAGCCCGATCCGAAATACGCACCAATATTCGGGCGCCAGTCAACAGAGAGCTCAAGCGGGAACCAGAAATCGTAAGCCACACCTACGTGACCAACTACACCGGCATATCCAGAATTACCAAACCAATAACCAGCACCGGCACCCACGCCAAGGAACCAATTCCACTCACCTTTCTCATCCCAAGGAATCTGGGTATTGAACGGGTTGATCCAATCATAGGTGCAAGTAGCACCAATACCCAAAAAACCGGGGAACTCAACAGCGAGGTCAATCATGTTGGCTTCACCAAGATTGTGCTGATAAGAGACCGATGCACCATAACCGAGGTTCACACCTACAGCTCGCGGCTGTGCGCTAACGTAAGCGATGCTTACGAGGGCCAAAATGGCCACTGCAAATAATTTCTTCATATTATAAAAATATTTAGTGAATGCTATTTGACGCTGCAAAGATACTACAATTATTTGATATATGCAAATCTTTTTGCATTTTTTTTAAAAAAATCTTAATTAGCAGCATTTTTATGCTAAGGTTATGCATATTTGTTATCGCTCCATCATAAAAAAAACACACAAGGAACAATCCGTATCGCTTTTTCACCAATTTGTAGGCATTTTTTCTACTGTTACCGTCCATTTATCCCCCCAGATTACCCACGTATTAATTAAGCATTGTTCGTTCAGCGCACGTGCATCTAGCTTACATCTAGCTTACATCTAGCTTACATGTACGTGCGCTGTAAGCTAGATGTAAGCTAGATGCACGAAGGCTGAGTGGAGGAAGACAGGGAAAAAGTAGGGCGATTTTAGGTGGGTTCTAAAAATTCCCACTTAAGAAAAACTATTCATTATTGTGGGTAACAAAAATGCATTATTTGTCATCTTTTGGTTTCTTTTCGGCCCAAATCGTAAGTAAAATCAGTCACGTAGCTCGCTACGCTCCCTCTTTTACTTCCAATTTTTCCTCGAAAATAAATCCAAAATCTAAACAGCTAATTTTTAGAACCCACCTTTAAAAAGAGAGTGGTTAATTCGGGAAAACGTAAAGTGGCGAATGGGAAGAAAAGACAATAAAGATGGGTTCGCAAATTCGCTTTAATACGTTTACCCACAATTAATCATTATCTTTTCGAATATGGGAATTATTAGAACCTACCTAAAAAAAGCGCAAGCGCTCGTGAGCGCCTGCGCATGTACGAAAATAAGTTTCCAAAAGAAAGTTTTTTCTGATAAGGAAAATTAATTCCGGAAAGGGAAGACTATTTTTAGAGAAAAAAGTCTTTCCTTTAGAGGGATTAGTAAATGATAATCAACTGACTGATACGAACTTGACCGGTATTTCCGAAGACAACCGAAGTGGTGTTAGCATCAGCAGGAGCCGACCAAAGGCCATCGTATTTGGCATCCACAACGATTGAACCAACGTTGCTAGTGAGGAGGTCGGCACCATGTTTATTGGCACCCGAAGCGGGCGTATCGAAATAGATAGCCTTGATGTTGTGGGTGGAGGTGATAGTGAGCGTTGTGCTCTTGTACATGCGGAACTCATTGGTCATAATCTTCGTGCCAGACGAGGGGTTGCCGCTACCATCAAAGAGGAAGGTGTAATCGCCTAAGGTATAGGAAGCAGTTTCCTTGATAGTCACTTCATCGTCGAGATTGAAGCAGTTGGTGGTGAAATTGATGGTATCACGCGTTCCTTCCGGAAGGTTCACGTCCGTGCCGGGGTTTTCACCAGGATTCTCACCGGTGTTGGCGCCACGTTTGATAGCCTCAATATAACCTTTGTAGAACTCCACGGTGGTGCCGTTGTAGTTCATGAGTGGGCCAACCACCGTAACGGTATCGCCTGCTACAGGGATATCCTCCACCGAGGTGAACGGCTTATTGTCGAGCCAATTGGTGTAATAGCACGTGATGGTGCTGGTGCAAGCACCAGTCGGGTCGGTAATAATGAAGTTGCAGTTGCCGTAACCTACGAGTTTATCGGCTGCCGTATTCACTTGACTGATAATACCGGTAGTGCGGTATTGCTCCATCGTGGTTACGCCAGCAGCGAGTTTCGAACCTAAATCATATACGTCAGCAAAGCTGAGGGTCGTCACTTCAATAACAACCTCTCCCTTCTCGATAGAGAGGAGGAAACCGTTGGCAAGCTCGGGAGTCGTATTGCCGTTTTTCTCATAATTCTTGAGTTGGCTTACAACCGTCACTTTGTCGCCGGGGTTGAGAATCTGGTCGGCAGAAGTGAACTTCTCGTTGTTGAGGTAGTTGATATAATAGCAACCGATAGCGCCCGTCTCGTCTTGGAGGGTGAAGTTGATATTACCGTAGCTAACGAGGTTAGCAGCCGAGGTAGCTACCGAACCAACCGTGCCACTCACCTTATAATATTCGGTAGAAGAAGCGCCTGGAGCGAGTTTGGAAGCAGCAGCAGCAGCCTCAGCACAGGTAGCCACAATAGCGCTATTCACATCGATTTCAGTAGAAATGGGGTTACCATTGAGCGAAGCCTCGCTGATATTCTTCAATCCTGCCATAGTGTTGTAGGCGGTAAGTTCGCCCTTCAAAACAGTAGCTGCGTGGAAGTTCTCCGGATGATCCTTGAGGTTGAGCGCACTACGAAGTGCACCAGCGGGAAGCTGAACGCATACACATTTAGCCTGATCCGTCTCAGCCACAGCATCAGCAATCACGATATTCGTAGCGATAACGGTAGTGTCTGCTGTTGCATCAGCAGAGAAGATGACTTTCTTGTCGTTGTTATGATTGCTGTACCAACCTACGATATAGCCTTTTACATAAGCGGTAGAGTTGTCTTGTTTGGCAATTGCCTGAGCAACCGTGAGGGTGTCACCCGTTACTACAGAAGTGGTGTCATTACCGCCAGGACCCGGACCGTCCGGATCTTCAGGGATGTGTTCGCAAGCAGCAAAAGCTACTGCGCCAATCAGCATCAAAGCTGAGAAAAATTTCTGAATTTTCATACGTAAAATTTATTTATTAATTTAAACGAAACACCGAGGTATGAAACGGATAGAGAGGGATTCAGCGAAAGACACGCACATTGCCCCAAATTCTTTGCAAAGGTACACTTTTCTATTCAATTGAGCAAGAAAATTGAAAAAATGCAGGTTTTTTTATGCTTTTTTGCTAAAAAATTTGGCCAATTCAGAAAAAAGCAGTAATTTTGTCGGCTGAAATGTGAAAAGGGCGAATTGTGCCCGTTTTTATATTTCCGGTCGGGGCTCCGCGAAAGCTCTCAATTATTTAATATCAACCCAATATAGGAGGAAACAAGCTATAGCAAATCCGCAAACCAGCGGTCCGCGCGACAGTCGTCGCCCCCGCGAAAAAGAGATGCCGAACCGAATCAACGATAAGATTCGCGGCGTAAAAGAAGTTCGACTTGTAGGCGATAATGTAGAGCAGGGAATCTACTCGTATCAGGAAGCCATGCGCATTGCCGACGAACAAGAACTCGATCTCGTAGAAATCAGCGCGTCTGCCAACCCTCCTGTATGTCGCATTCTCGACTATCAGAAGTATCTGTATCAGCAGAAAAAGCGTCAGAAGGAGCAGAAAGCCAACTCCGCCAAGGTTGTTATTAAAGAGATCCGCTTCGGACCTCAAACCGATGAGCATGATTACAGTTTCAAGCTCAAGCATGCCATCGAATTCTTGAAAGAAGGCTCGAAAGTGAAGGCCTACGTGTTCTTCAAAGGTCGCTCTATCCTCTTCAAGGAGCAGGGCGAACTGCTTCTCGCGCGCTTCTGCCAAGATTTAGAGGAATACGGCAAGCCCGACCGCGTACCCACGCTCGAGGGCAAGCGAATGATCGTGAACCTCTCGCCTAAGAAGTGATTTTTTGCACATAGAAATGCTGCTTGCTCGAATGTGATTCGCATTCGGCGAAGCATTTTGCGGCTGATTATCCTTCTTTCGCCCTTCGCAACAACGCATCTCCCTGGGCTAAGGCTGCCTGAGGGGGACATTATCAATAACAATTAAAATTTAACTAAAATGCCAAAAGTAAAGACTAACTCCGGTGCCAAGAAGCGTTTTACGCTTACCGGATCTGGTAAGATTCGTCGCAAACATGCGTACAAGAGTCACATCCTGACCAAGAAAACCAAGAAGCAGAAGCGTAACCTGACGCACATGGGTTTGGTTAACGAAGCTAACTTGAAATCCGTAAAGGAAATGCTCCTTCTCCGTTAAGTAGAGCGGCCAATCTAACTTTATTTATTAACGAATGTTTAGCACACAAGAACGTTTCCGCAAGGGACGTCGCTAACAGTCAAAAACAACATTTTTTATGCCAAGATCAGTCAATCACGTTGCTTCCCGCAACCGTCGTAAAAAGATCATGAGCCTCACCAGAGGCAATTTCGGTGGTCGTGCTAATGTATGGACCGTAGCCAAGAACACTTGGGAGAAGGGTCTCACCTATGCTTATCGCGATCGTAAGAACAAGAAGCGCAATTTCCGTGCTCTTTGGATTCAGCGTATCAACGCTGCTGCTCGCCTCGAAGGCATGAGCTACAGCCAACTTATGGGTGCGCTCCACAAAGCAGGTATCGTTATCAACCGCAAAGTGCTCGCTGACCTCGCTATGAATCAGCCCGAAGCATTCAAGGCTATCGTTGAGAAGGTAAAATAAGCCGTCGCTTCGTAAGAAAATAAGCCGTTCCTATAGAGGAGCGGCTTTTTTTAGCTTTTTTAGGCGCTATATTTGGCCATATCAAAAAAATGTAGTATCTTTGCAGCAGATTATAGCACGTAATCGAATTTCATTATTAATAACACAAATTTACTGTATTCGTATGAAGAAACTCCTTTCTTTATTTACGCTCTTGTGTGCATGCGCGAGCATGATGGCAGTGAGCGTGAAGATTACGGGTAATGTGCAGGATGCGCAAAACGCTGACCCGCTGATTGGCGTGAGCGTATTTGAGGTTGGCACTACCAATGGCGTAGTAACCGACGTAGATGGCAACTTTACCCTCAACGTTGAGCTGGGCGCTACGCTGCAGCTTTCGTATGTAGGCTATAAACTCCGCGAGATAACCGTTCGCAAAGGCGGCAACCTCGGTGTAATCACCCTTGAAGGTGAGGCTATCGCGCTTCAAGACGTGACGATTATGGGCCAGATTGCGCAACAGCAGAAGACGCCCGTGGCTGTCAGCCAAGTGTCGGCCCTCGAAATCGAAGAGCGCCTCGGTGCGGCTGAGTTCCCCGAAGTGCTCAAGAACACCCCGGGTGTACACGCTAACGGACAAGGTGGCGGCTGGGGCGACTCCGAGATTTGGATGCGCGGTTTTGATAATACCAACGTAGCTACCATGATCAATGGTGTACCGATGAACGATATGGAAGGCGGTACCGTATATTGGTCGAACTGGCAGGGCCTCTCTGACGTTACTTCGGTGATGCAGACCCAGCGCGGTATGGGTGCTTCCAAGCTTTCGGCTCCCTCTGTAGGTGGTACGATCAATATCGTTACCCGCGGCATCGACGCTAAGCGTGGCGGCAACATCAGCTATGCGATGGGCAATGATGGTTACAACAAGATCGCGATGAGCGTGAGCACCGGTCTGATGGACAATGGTTGGGCCGTTACCGTAATGGCCAGCAAGACGTGGGGCGATGGTTATATTCAAGGCACTGGCTTCAGCGGTTACAGCTATTTCGCCAATATCGCTAAGCGAATCAACGCCAATCATCAGCTTTCGCTCACCGGCTTCGGTGCTCCGCAACAGCACTGGACGCGTCCGTCCGGTTCATCGGGTGCACTCACGTTGGCCGAGTGGAACAACGTGAAAAAATACATGACCGGCGGCATGGATTATCGCCGTTTCAACCCCTCCTATGGCGTGAACAGTCGTGGCGAACAGACGGGTACAAACTTCAATACGTACCACAAGCCGCAAATCAGCCTCAACCATATTTGGCAAATCGACGAACTCAGTTCGCTCTCCACTACGGCTTACGTTTCTATCGGCCGTGGTTGGGGCGGAACGGCAGAGCCTAACCCTTGGTCGTCGTATTCCTACTCTGACCTCACCAAGGGCGCCAACAACGGTAAGCTTACGACTACCTTCCGCAAAGAGAATGGTATGTTTGATTACGAGGCTGTAGAAGACATCAACCGCGCAAGTGAGTATGGCTCAGAGCTCGTGCTTTGCGAGAATCGAAACTACCACAACTGGGTGGGACTCGTTTCTACCTATGATAAGAAATGGATAAACGGATTGGAACTCACGGCAGGTATTGACCTCCGCTACTATCAGGGTATCCACACCGCTGTCATCAGCGATTTGATGGGTGGCGAATACTTCATCGATGCTACCCGTTTGACCTCCGTTAAGGAAGAAAACAACTATCATCGCGGCGATGATGCTTGGGTGTATGAGAAACTCGGTATTGGCGATATTGCTTATCGTGACTACACCGGTCACGTGATGCAAGAGGGTATCTTTGCTTCACTCGAATACAGCATGGATAAGCTCTCAGCCTTCATCAATGCATCAGCTTCTTGCAACCACAATTGGCGCGTGGATCGTTTCTATTATGACGAAAACAACCAACGCTCTGAGACGGCAAACAAACTCGGCGGTACGGTTAAGGGTGGTGTAAACTACAATTTCAATCGTTATAACAACCTCTTCGTCAACGCCGGTTTCATCGCTCGTCAGCCGAAATTCAACAGCCTCTTCATGTCATCGACCGTGAGTCACGCGCTCAATTACAACGCCAAGAATGAGAAGATTGCTTCCGTAGAAATCGGTTATGGTTTCCACAACGAATATGTAGCGCTCAACGTGAATGCCTATTTCACCGAGTGGATAGACAAGACGATGACCAAGTCAGGCACGCTCTCTAACCAGGATCAAACAAGCTATTACATGAACATGACCGGCGTAAATGCTCGCCACATGGGTGTTGAGGCCGAACTCAAAGCTCGTCCGACCAAATGGCTCGAAATCAATGCGATGTTCTCTATGGGCGATTGGCAATGGGATTCGGATTCCGTAATCGGTTATGCTTACGATGAGCAGGGTCAGGCACTCACCGCTGCGGGCGCCATCACTACCCCGGGTGCGGAAGACCACGCCTGGGCAATCATCAACATGAAGGGCATCAAGGTGGGCGGTCAGGCTCAGACTACGGCCAACCTCGGCATTACCTTCAAGCCGTTTAAGGGATTCCGTATTGGTGGCGAATACACGCTCTACGCGCGCAACTACTCCTACTATAGCTTCTCCGGCTCCAACCTCAGCCTCGGCAAGACGATGAATATCGTAGCACCATATAAGTGTCCCGTGGGCGGCTCGATGGACCTTCGCGCAAGCTACACCTTCGATTTCGGCAAGTGCAGAGCAACGCTCACCGGCAATGTGACCAACGTGCTCAACCAGCATTATATCGAGAAAGCTTGGTCAGCTAACACCGCTTCTTCCGGCGTTTCTGAAAACACCATTGACAATATCTACTTCTTCTACAACAAGGGACGTCAATGGAATCTCCGACTCAAAATCAATTTCTAATCAATGCACCCTCAAAACATTACGACAATGAAAAGTCTTAAAACTATCTTTACTGTTTCGCTCGCTGCATTGACTCTCGCATCCTGCGAAAACTTCTTCGACGATAAGCAGATTGGTAACGACTATAAGCCTACCGATGTGCGCACCATCGAATATACACTCACGGCTGATGACTACAAGTCCGTGACCTCCAACTCCAAGAATCAAGCAGCTGCACTTGCGCTTTGCACCCCCGAAGATTCTTCGGCTTACACCAGCTTCCTGCAGATTGCTAAGGATAAGGCATTCAACGATATCGCTACGGCTGACCTCTATCTGCCCGCGTTTATTTATGCCAAGTTCCCGCAGCTGTCGATGGGCTCCATCTGCAATGTAACCTACGACTTGATGGAAGGCAAACCTGCTTATTTGACCGATTTCGACAATGCGAAGAGCTATGTGCTCACTACCGCTGATTACCATCTCGCATGGGGGTCGGAAACCAATTATGTGGAGTACCTCACGCCGGCAACCCTCAGCAAACTCTCTGATGTGCTCAATGCCGTAGCTGCCGAGACCGACTCGATGTACGTGGTTTCGTATGCTTATCAAGAGTATGAGCCTGTATTCGGAGGTGGCGATGAGCCCGAAGCGCCCTCCTACCCCACACTCCTGCAGATAATTGCTGATTACGATGCAGGCACCATTGCCGATGGTGATGAAGTGACGGTAGCCGGTTATATCGTTTCGATGTTCCTCAAGATCAATAACTTCAACAAATACGGCTCGGTATCCGTTTGGCTCAACGACACGGTGGGCGGTACGGCTAAAGTGTTTGAACTCTACAACTGCTATGGTCTTAATGGCGATACCCTTGCCAGCTACACGACCGATGTGGCGGATCCGGATCCCGCTACGAATATCGATGTTACCTCCGTTACCGACCGCTCGGGCAACACGTACGCTATTGGCAATTACGTTGTTGCCAAAGGTGCAATCACCAAATTCAACACTACGTATGAGCTCAAGCAAGGTTGCTATTTCACGGAGAAAGCAGTCGTTCCTTCAGCCTCAGCTCCCGCTATGCGTATGGCAGCTGCCAACAATAACCGCACCGCTATCTATGTGCGTTCGAGCAAGTGGAGCGAATACAAAAACGACAAGGTTACGGCTACCGTTTTGATGGAGCAGGATATCGAAAAGGCTGTTCGTTTCCTCGAAATCAATTTCCCATATGCTGACAAAGACGACAAAGTGGTGCTTGTGTATAACAACAAGGGTTATTCCGCTAAGGAGTTTATCTTCAATGGTATCACTTGGGTGGAAAATCAGGGTATCGTAACGGAAACGCTTCAGTTTGCGCTTACAGAAGAATGGCTCGCCAACATGTCGGTTTATTACAAGCAGGCGATTGCTGACGAAGGTCAGGGCAAGCTCGTTATCCAAGACGTGAACCTCTCGGAGGGCATCACCTACGTTTGGACCTACTCTTCGACTTACGGCATGAAGGGCACTTCATATAAGAGCGGTGCACACGTGGCTGAGTCGTGGGTGGTTACTCCGGCTATTCGCTTGAAGAACTCCAAGAAGCCCGCGCTGCAATTCGACCAAGCCATCAACTACGGCCCTGACACGTTCAAAGCCCGCGCTGAGCAGATGTCGGTACGTGTTTCTACCGATTATGCAGGCGACGTTACGACCGCCACTTGGACTGAGCTGCCGTGGAATGTGTTCAACGAAGAAACCTCCATCGGTTTCCCCGAGACCAACAGCTGGACATTCTACAACACCGGCGATATGGACCTCTCCGAATGGAACGACCAAACAATCTATATCGGTTTCTGCTACAATGCAGTAGAAGGCGCTACTTGCGCAACTTGGGAGTTTAAGAACCTCCTCGTTCACGAAGTAGAAGAATAATCCTAAGAGGGTGTGCCAATTCTGCACACCCTCTTTTCTTTTTTGATAATTTATTCGATTACTTTTCGTAGCTATTTTTTCACAAACGCTGCATACGGTCTGCATTAAGTATGTAACAAGTATGTGTCCGGTCTATTGCAACACGCTGTTTTTTATTCAAAAAAAGCAACAATATTTGCATATTTAAAAAATTCTTACTACCTTTGTAGCGCGAAAGCAAAAGCTTAACCTTATATATTTGCGCGCACGCGCATAATACGAATATGAAACAACTTTGGAACAACTACAAATCCACCATTATTATGCTACTGGGCGTTGTGCTCGGTGGTGTGATTGGCGGCCTCTTGCCTGCATCGGCAGCTTATCTGAAGCCAATAGGCGACATCTTCATGAACATCCTCTTTGTGCTGATTGTTCCCATGGTACTTTTCTCTGTAGCATCTTCGATATGCAATCTCTCGGAGCAACGGCTATTGGGCAAGACGCTGCTTTCGGTGATTGGCGTCATGCTGGCCATGTTACTATTGGGCGGCATGCTAACCTTTGCCGGCATGCGCATCTACTCGCCCGTAAGCGAAGAACTGTTGGGCAGCGTTAGCAGCGTAAGGCAAGAGCAGCAGTCTGTCAGTCAGCTTTTTGTGGATGCCGTTTCTGTTCCTGATTTCGGGATGTTGTTCTCTACCAGCCATATCCTTCCACTGATGGTGATTGCGCTACTGCTGGGCTATGCTGCGTCCAAACTGCCGAATAAGGGTGTGAGCCGATTCCTCGAGCAAGGTGCAGCCGTAGTGATGCAGATGATGGACGGGCTGATGTTTTTTGCGCCCGTCGGTTTGGGGTGCTATTTCGCAGGCGTGATGGCTGAAGGAAGCGGAGCCATGCTGGCAGGATATGGTCGATTCATGTTGCTCTACGTAGTGCTCGCGCTGATTGTCTATTTGCTTATCCTCCCCCTGATGAGCCTTTTCTCTGTAGGCGGGAAAGGAATGAAGCAATACATAAAGGCCATCCTGCCTCCCTCGCTGATGGCTGTCTCTACCCTCTCCAGTTCGGCCACCATGCCGGTGAATATCCGAAGCTGCCAACAATTGGGCGTGCAGCCAGCCATGGCTGAGTCCATCGTGCCGCTGGGCACACAACTCTTTAAGATGGGGTCGTTTATCGGATGTGTAATGAAAACGGCCTTCGTGATGTTGCTGATGGGGCAACATCTCTTTACGATTGAGAGTTTTGTAGTGCTGATGGGGATCAGTATCTTATCTTCTGTGGTAGTAGGAGCCGTGCCGGTAGGTGCAGGCAGCGGCGAACTGCTGATATGCTCCATCTTGGGCGCAGACCCGAGCGTGGTTGGTGTGCTGATTGTACTCTCCACCATCATCGACATGCCGGCAACTCTGCTCAATGCCACGGGAAACACAATCTTGCCTGCCGCCATCGAACGACTCACGAACAAGCGTCCACAAGCGGAGACGAATGCATGATACAGAGGCTGATGACTGACAAAATGTCGCTCATCAGCCTTTTTGTCATATTATTTCCTCCCTTTTCAAAATGGCATAGGTTTTGTTTAATGAGAAACGGACAAGCTTTAGCAAAGGGGCGTCCGTACATTGCGTTTGCACTAATAAATATAAAAAAGATATGTTACACATCAAACCATTGGCTGACAGGGTTGTTATTAAACCTGAAGCCGCAGAAGAAAAAACAGTTGCTGGCATTATCATCCCCGATTCCGCTAAGGAGAAACCACTCCGCGGAGAAATCCTCGCTGCCGGCGAAGGAACCAAAGACGAAGCCATGATTCTCAAAGTAGGCGACAAAGTGCTGTATGGAAAATACGCTGGCACCGAACTCGAACTCGACGGCGAGAAATACCTCATCATGCGCCAATCAGACGTATTGGCCGTTATTTTGTAAGACCGCAGCTTGCTGCATAAATCATTATTATTTATTATGGCTAAAGATATTACATTCAATATTGAGGCACGTGAAAGTCTCAAAAATGGCGTTGATAAATTGGCAAATGCCGTAAAAGTAACTCTCGGTCCGAAGGGCCGTAACGTAATTATCGAGAAGAAATATGGCGCTCCGCACATTACCAAAGATGGCGTAACGGTGGCAAAAGAGATTGAGCTTGAAGATGCTCAAGAAAATCTCGGAGCACAACTCGTAAAGGAAGTGGCGTCCAAGACCGGCGACCAGGCTGGTGACGGTACGACTACCGCTACTCTCCTCACACAGGCTATTGTTTCGGTTGGTTTGAAGAACGTGACAGCCGGTGCTAATCCGATGGATCTCAAGCGCGGTATGGACAAGGCCGTAAGTGCTGTGGTTGATCATATCAAGAGCCAAGCTGAAGTCGTAGGCGACAACTACGAAAAAATCGAGCAGGTTGCCACAATCTCTGCCAACAACGATGCCGCTATCGGTAAACTCATTGCAGATGCTATGCGTAAGGTTACCAAGGATGGCGTTATCACCATCGAAGAGGCTAAAGGCACGGATACTACCATCAGTGTAGTGGAAGGTATGCAGTTTGACCGCGGCTTCATCAGCCCTTACTTTGCTACCAACACTGAGACGATGGAAGTAGAGATGGACAACCCATATATCCTTATTCACGATAAGAAGATTACCAACCTCAAGGAGCTCATGCCTGTGCTCGAACCAGCAGTACAAAGCGGGCGTCCGTTGCTTATCATCGCTGAGGACGTAGAATCCGACGCATTGACCGCTTTGGTAGTCAACCGTCTGCGCGCTAACCTCAAGATTTGCGCTGTGAAGGCTCCGGGCTTTGGCGACCGCCGCAAAGAGATGCTCGAGGATATTGCTATACTCACGGGCGGACAGGTGATTGCAGAAGAACGCGGCATCAAGCTTGAGCAGGCAACCCTCGATATGCTCGGCACCGCAGAGAAGGTAGTGGTTAATAAAGATAATACTACAATTGTAAACGGAGCAGGCAATAAAGAGGCTATCGCTGCTCGCGCTAATCAAATTAAGGCTCAGATTGCCGCTACCAAGAGCCAATATGACAAAGAGAAACTGCAAGAACGTTTGGCTAAGATTGCAGGTGGCGTAGCTGTATTGTATGTTGGTGCTGCCAGCGAGGTAGAGATGAAAGAGAAGAAAGATCGCGTTGATGATGCCCTTTCTGCTACCCGTGCCGCTATTGAAGAAGGTATCGTAGCAGGTGGTGGTGTAGCGTATATCCGCGCACAGAAAGTGCTGGATCTCGTAGTTGCAGAAAACGAAGACGAGAAGACCGGTATCGAAATAATCCGTCGTGCTATCGAAGAGCCGCTCCGTCAGATTGTGTACAATGCTGGTAAGGAAGGTGCGGTAGTTGTGGATAAGGTTCGCGCAGGCGAAGGCGACTTCGGATACAATGCACGCAAAGACGAATACGAGCACTTAAAAGCCGCTGGCGTGGTAGATCCTGCCAAGGTTGCACGCGTAGCGCTTGAGAATGCAGCTTCCATCGCTGGCATGTTCCTCACTACCGAGTGCGTGATTACCGATAAGAAAGAGGAGAATCCTGCACCACAAATGCCTATGAACCCGGGTATGATGTAATTAAGGATAAGGCTCAAAGACAATAAGAGGAAGGCTCAAATTTACGATTCTATCCTCTAAATGCTTCTCTGCTGCTCATATGAGTGGCAGAGATTTTTTGTGGTTTTCCAACAAGTTAGAAAATCGCAAAAAGCTAAAAAAAATGCATTTTTCAAAAAAAAACGTAAAAAAATTTGGTAATGTCAGAAAAAAGTAGTAATTTTGCAAGCTTTTTGGGATGGAGTATTATGCCCTTTTCGTATGGGTATAATATATAAGTACCTGAAAATCAGGAATTTATATGTGTAGATGAGGGATGTAAATCACTCATACGCATAGTATTGCGAACAACGAGTTCGCTCCGAAATGAAACTAAAATTAAAATATATACTAAAATGTCAAAGATTTGTCAAATTACCGGCAAGAAAGCCATGGGTGGATGCAATGTGTCTCACTCGAAGCGTCACACAAAGAGGACGTTCGACGTGAACCTCTTCCACAAAAAGTTCTACTGGGTAGAACAGGATTGCTGGATCAGCTTAAACGTGAGTGCAGCTGGTCTGAAAACTATTAACAAGATGGGCCTGGATGCAGCACTCAAGCAGGCCGCTGAAAAAGGTTACCTTTACAAATAATTAGGAGGAGACTACAATGGCAAAAAAATCCAAAGAAGCGCGCGTTCAGGTTATCCTTGAATGCACCGAAATGAAGGCCAGCGGTCTGCCGGGAACGTCTCGCTACGTGACGACGAAGAACCGCAAGAACACTCCTGATCGTCTTGAGTTGAAGAAATACAACCCGATCCTCAAGCGCTACACTATCCACAAGGAGATTAAGTAATAACCATCTTATTTAGAAAGGACAAGAGACAATGGCAAAGAAAGCAGTCGCAACCCTCCAAACGGGTAACGCAGGACGTAACCACTCGAAGTGCATTAAGATGGTAAAGTCGCCTAAGACTGGCGCTTACATCTTCCAAGAGGAAATCGTTCAAAACGACAACGTTAAGGAGTTCTTCGCTCACTAATATAAGGGCGTAATGAATTGCGCCCCTCTCCTGACATAGGGGAGGGGCGTAAATATTTTTCCAACCATCCATATATCATGTTAGGCATTATTATCAATACCAAATCGGGTAAGAAGTCGTATTTGATGCAGCGCTATTACCTGTTTGATCTCTTGAAGGCTCGTGGTGAAGACTACGTTTATCGCATTACCCAATACCCTAACCATGCTCGAGAATTGGCTCGCGAATTGGCAGAAGAACAGGGCATCCGCAGATTTCTAATTTTGGGTGGCGATGGCACGATAAGCGAAACCATCAACGGCCTGATGGAGGCGCATATTCCTGATAAAGATCAGTTGGAATTTGGATTTATGCCCCGCGGAACAGGCAACGACTATGGTCGCTACTGGGGGCTTACAAAAGACTATAAAGATTCGCTCGACCGCTTTTTCCACGGCAAACCGCGGCCGGTAGACGTAGGTTGCGTGACGTATTATAGAAACGGCAACGAGCATCATCATTATTTCATCAATTCCGTAGGTTTTGGTATAGATGCCAAGACTTGCTTATGGGCATCGACCTTGAAGTATTACATTGGTTCGCACTCCTGGTCGTATTTGGTAGCACTTATTTGCGCAGCTTGGACGCATAAGTCTTCGCCCTTGCGCGTGCGGACCAACGAAGGGCTTACCATCAACGAGAAGCTCTTTACGATGAACATTGGCGTGGGGCCATACTCTGGTGGTGGCATTCGGCAAAATCCGGAAGCCGACCCTACAGACGGTATCTTCCATTCAATGTTCGTTAAACCGCCTACCGTATGGCAAATCATGCGAGCTATCCCGCATTTGTTGGTAGGCAACCCGCTGACCAAATTGGATTTTGTACATTCCTATACAGCCTCTGAAGTGCTGATAGATGTAGATACAATAGATGAGAAATCGGGTCAGAAGCTCAATCATCTGGTGTGTGAAGCAGATGGTATTTTGGTGCAGGCATGTACACCTTATAAAATTACGTGTATGCATCATGCGCTCAAGATAATTTGCTAAAATGGTATTTTCTGATTTATTTTTCCTTTTTGTGTTTCTGCCATCGGTAGCATGCTGCTATCTATTGGCTTATTTGGCAGATATACAATGGTTGAGCAAAGGGCAGCTTAAAAAGAGTTTCACACTCCGAAATGCTGTTCTTGTGCTATTTTCATTGCTGTTTTACGCATGGGGCGAACCGGTATATGTGCTATTGATGCTCGTATGCGTAGCCCTCACCTATCTATGCGGAAGGTTGATGGCTTGGAAGCCCTCTACACATAAGTTGGGGCTGGTATTGGGATTGGTAGTGAATATCGGCATCCTCTCGATTTTCAAATATACGAGCATGCTCGTAGAAACACTTAATCAGTTTGGCTTACACGTGCCCGATCCGAAGATTTCACTGCCGATAGGTATCAGTTTCTACGTGTTTCAATCCATTTCTTATTTAGTAGATGTATATCGGGGAGACAACCCAGTGCAGAAGAATTTTGGACGCCTGCTTCTCTATATCTCGATGTTCCCACAGCTGATTGCAGGCCCAATTGTGCGCTATGGACGTGTAGCAGAGGAGCTTGAAGACAGACACGTGACGCAGCAGGATTTGGCAGAGGGTATTCAGCGCTTTTTGATGGGATTGGGTAAGAAAGTGATTCTCGCCAATCAATTCTCCGAATTAGCCGGACAATTTATGCACGCCACTGTAGGTAACGACCCTACAGTAGCTGGCGCATGGATGGGTGTGATAGCATTTTCCCTGCAAATTTACTTTGATTTCTCCGGTTACTCTGACATGGCTATCGGTATTGGGCGATGCCTCGGTTTCCATTTCAACGAAAACTTCAACCACCCATACGTTTGCACCTCCATCACCGACTTTTGGCGCAGATGGCATATCTCTCTTTGCTCTTTCTTCCGCGATTATGTATATATTCCGTTAGGCGGAAACCGCCGTCATCAGGTGCTGAATATTTGCGTGGTATGGTTTCTCACCGGCCTTTGGCATGGCGCCGATTGGACATTTGCGATGTGGGGTATTTATTTCGCGTTGGTAGTGCTGTTTGAAAAATACTTCTACCTGAAAAAGATTCAACCACATCTTTGGCGGCCACTGCAGCACGTATATGCACTAATGATTGTAATAATCGGCCGTGTGCTGTTTTATTTCGATGATTTAGACCAGGTATTTGCCTTTTATAAGGTATTATTTGGCGGTGCTATTGGTTGCGATTTTATAGCAGAAAGCGGTTGGTGGAACAATTTCTGGCTGTGGATCATCGGTATCGTTCTTTGTTTGCCAGTAGGCGAATGGCTCTCCAAACTAAACACGCGCGTATTGGGCAAAGTGCCTGTTTTGGCTGTTTCTGCAGAAACAATTTTTAAGATTGCTTTCGGCATCATGGTTATTGTTTTGAGTGTGGCGCTACTGGTGGGCGCTACGAATAACGCGTTCATCTATACGAGGTTCTGATTATGAAACATACGATTTATCTGATAGCGATTTTGCTTACGGCAGTGGGAATGTTTGTTTTTCTGAACTTCCTCCCACGCTCTACCGTTTCTTCGCTTGAAAAGCGCGAACTGAAGTCGTTTCCTACGTTCAGCCCGGAGGCGCTTCGCTCGGGCGAATACACCACTTCGGTCAGCTCATGGTATAGCGATACGGAGCCTTACCGCGATTATTGGATGGCCATGTCGATGGACCTCAAAAAAGCGCGTGCGCTGCAAATCGCTCCTGCTGAAGAGCAGATTGCTTTTATAGCAGGCGACGATATGCCCGATGCTGAATTAGCCGAAGATTTTGAAATGATTAGCGATAGCGATTACGAGAGTGCATCAGTAACTGCTGATAGCGCATCAGTAACTGCTGATGGTGCAGAAAAGGTTGCTGAGAGCGAAAACATCGCCCAAAATGCGGCTGCCGCTAATGGAAAAATCACCAACCAGGGTATCATCATTGTAGGTGCAGCTCCTTCAGCGCGCGCATTGATGATGTACTTCGGTAAAAACGGCGGTGAGCAGTATGCCAAGGTTGTAAACACATACCAAGAAAAATTTACCGATGTTCAGGTTTATTGCATGATTGTACCTACTGCCGTGGAATTTTACTGCCCGGAAAAGGTCAAATCGCGTGTGCAATCCGAAGAAGCAACCATCGAAAATTTGTATGCACACCTCATGCCGGAGGTGAAACCTATTCGTCTCATTCCTGAACTAAAACAACATACAGAGGAAGCCATTTACCTGCGAACCGACCACCATTGGTCGCCGCTTGGAGCATACTACGCTGCTCGTGAATTTTGCAAAGTGGCAGGCGTTCACGTACCCGACTTGAGCGAGTTTGAAGAGCGAGTTACCCATTCGTTTGTAGGTACGATGTATGGATTTACGCAAGACGTATCGATCAAGCGTTCGCCCGAAGATTTTGTGTATTATGAGCCCAAGAATGTGGAATACACCACTACCTATACGAATTATTCTATAGATGAAAATTACCGCGTAACGGCCGAGCATAAGCCATATACTGGCAAGTTCTTCTTCCATTATCGCGATGGTAGTGGAGCCGCTTACAGCACGTTTATGGGCGGCGACTGCAAGATTACGCGCGTTGTCACATCTACCAAAAATGGCCGTAGAGTGCTTATTCTAAAAGATAGTTTCGGCAATGCGCTCCCTGGCTATCTCTTCGGCAGTTTTGAGGAAGTACACGTGATTGATGGACGTTATTTCACAAAGAACATGGTAGCTTACGTGAGCCAATACGGAATAACGGACATCGTGTTTGCCAACAATGTATTTAAGGCGTTCCAAGGCGGCCGCCAATACATGAACTTTCTTACACAAAGCGGGGCCGTGACTTATACGCCACGACCCGCAGAAACAATTGCGCAGCCGGATTCGCTTCTTAAAACAACATCCCAAGATTCGCTCTCTGCAACAGCCGACCTGCCAAAGGATTCACTTCAGAAAAGCCTCGATTCTCGGCATACTGCTGCCGCATCAGAAGAAGAACAGCGCCACGCCGATTACACAAATGACAGCACCCACCACCTCGAGGAAAGTAATTTTAGTCTTGAAGAGCAGGTAACTGGGGTAGAGAATTAACACGGGCGTTGTGGACATGATGGTTTGCGTTACGCCCGTAGAGGTATACAGTGAGGAAGCAAGCGAGAGCGCAACACCGAGGAATGGGCCGGTAATAGTAGATAGTGTAGCGCACCAGAAAAGGCGTTTGTTTTGATAGAAATTCTTCAATCGATTGCTCTCCGGCATAGCCATTCTGAGTTCTTTTGTGCGGCTTTGAAATAGGTATATCACAACGAAACCAAGGAAAGTAATGATGCAGCGAATCATCGTAGATGAAAACGACATATAGAAGCTGCCCATCGCCTCACTCGTAAACATATCTTGGATTTGGTCTTGATAAATGAGCATGCCCTTCTTGCTGAAAACCAATCCCATACCTTGCCCGATACCGCCAATCAAGCCGTAGATGACCGCATTGAGCGGCAGCTTAACTTGCAGTTTTTTACTATCTTCTTTTTTCGATAAAACTGACAGACAGATACCTACAATAGTGACCATCATACCTAAGATGGCCAAGGGCCCCATTTTGTCACCCAGCAGCAGCCAACCAGTAAGGGCTGCAGAAATAGGTGCCACAGTCATGAACAATTCTCCCCAACGGGCACCAATCATGATAAAACATTTAAGGAAATAATAGTCACTGATTACGTAACCAATAATAGCCGATAGCGTAAGCCACACCCAAATCGTTGGCGTAGTGGATAACGGAAGCGGCGAACCTGAAATCACGAGTAGCGTGAGACCAATAAACAGAATAGCTTGCGCCATTCGGATGATGTTGAGCGTAGTCGCGCCATAATGTCGCGATGCTTTTTCGGATGCAAGAGAAGAAATGGTCCAAAGAATGGCTACTAAGAAAGCCAATAATTCACCAATGAACATTGCTCTACAAATTTTGTGTTGCGTTTTTATGGATGGTTAGTTTGTTAAAGCGAAAGTGCAAAAGCCTCAGCTTCTTGCAGATGGTCGATTTTGCCAATATCCATCATGCGGTAGTCTGTGGGTACAAACGCATGGATGGCAGCGGATGCGGATTGATCTAAGTAGAAATCTGTGATCGAGAACTTCTCCGGATAGGGCGCCATCACATCAAAGATGCGGGGTGAAACGATTTGCATGCCACTGAAAGCAAGCGGGAAGAGCTCTGTATCGCAAACGTCCGTAAGAGGAAAATGCACGTTAGCCGATGGCGGGAGAGGATTCTCTAACCGGAGCGATGCCGGACGCAGTTCACCTGACGCGATATTCGTCCAACCGCGAAGTTCACCATTACGATTAAAAAGAAAATAGCGTTGCGTATTGCGCGCGGAAACAACGATAGTAGCCAAACGCTCAGGAGTATGAGAACGAATGAGCGCAGCTATATCAATATTTGACAGAATATCCACGTTGCATACAAGAATCGGCTCCTCATCCGGCCTTAGCAAGTCCTTAGCCTTCCGTAGTCCTCCGCCTGTTTCGAGCAACTGAGCCGTCTCATCTGAGAAATGAATTTGGAGCCCAAAATCGTGATGTTCCCTGCAGAAACTCACGATTTGCTCAGGGAAATGGTGAACATTGATAACAATCTCCTCCAATCCCGCATCACGCAGTTTCTCCAACTGATGTTGCAGCAGCGGTTTGCCTGCAATCGGTAGCATAGCCTTAGGAATGCTATCCGTGATAGGTTTAAGACGAGTGCCGAGACCGGCCGCAAAAATCATAGCTTTCTTCATGACTGAGCGAAAGAATTATAGCGATTATGAATAAAGAAGGCTCAAATAAATTCTCACCTGACGTGAAACGAGATGCCAATCAACCCTTTTTCACCAATTCTATCTCTTTAGCGGGCAGGGTGGTGGCAATGTTTTGCTCGCGATGAATAAGCTGCACTTCTACACCGAATTTATCGTTGATATGCCGCGCCATTCTCTCAGCCGAATACACCGACCTGTGCTGTCCACCCGTGCACCCGAAGCAGACCATCAGGTTACTGAATCCGCGGTCGATATAGCGTTTTACGGAAGCGTCAACCAGCGAATAAGCAGCTTCAAGGAAGGGGAAAATCTCTCCATCGTCTTCGAGGAACTTGATGATAGGCTCATCGAGTCCGGTAAGGAAACGGTTGCGCTCATACTTGCCCGGGTTGTTAACTGCACGGCAATCGAATACGAAGCCGCCGCCATTGCCCGATTCATCATTAGGAATACCTTTTTTATAAGAGAAAGAATAAACGCGAACGATGAGCGGTTTCCTTACGGAAATTTCCTTAAACTGCTTCAGTTCGGTCATGTTGTGCAGCACCTCTATCAGGTAGGGATAGTCATCGGAGCAGCGTTTGAGCAACTGACGCAGGTTCTCAATAGCAGGCGGTATGGATTGGAGAAAGTGCGGTTTCTTCTCGAAATAACCGCGAAAACCATAAGCACCCAATACCTGCAATGTGCGGAAAAGCACAAAATGCTGAAGTGTATCCAAAAATGCCTCACGATCCACCGGCATATAGTTCTGCAATTCATCCAGATACACATTAATCAACTCTTCACGCAACTCTTGATGGAAATTTGCTCGAGCCTGCCAGAGAAAAGAAGCTACATCGTAATATACCGGACCTTTTCTACCGCCTTGAAAATCGATGAAATACGGTTCACCATCTTTCACCATCACGTTTCGCGACTGAAAATCCCGATACATGAACGTGCTCATCCTGCGCTTAAGCAGGATATATGCCAAACGCTCAAAATCCGACTCAAGTCGGTCCTCCTGAAAATCGAGCCCAGTAGCCTTTAAAAAGCAATATTTGAAGTAATTGAGGTCCCAATTGATGCTACGAAGATTAAACTCCGGCTGTGGGTAACATACATTGAAATCAAAATCTTCCGATCCTACTACTTGCAATCGAGCAATAGCTCGCATGGTCTTGCGCAGCATCTCTTTTTCTGCTTCGCAAAACACACCAGTCTTCCGGCCTTCCGCGATAAAATCGAAGAGCAGTGTATTCCCGAGGTCTTCTTGCAGGTAGTTCATCCCATCATCGGAGCGAGCTACCACCTTCGGCACGTTGAGACCCTTCGAGAGAAAATGGTCGGCCATATATAGAAACGCACCATTCTCTTCACAAGAAGTCCCCTGCACGCCAATCAAACTGATCCCGGGTGAAGTAAGGCGATAATAACGCCTGTTACTGCCGGAGGCTGTGAGTTGTTCTACTTTATCAGGCTGCATGCCTGCGTATTGATAAAAAAGTTGACTTAAGCTTTGCATATACCTTAGGAGGGGGCGAAATGCCCCACTATCGAGAAGATTAATAATTGCAGATTAACAAAATCTATTCTTCATAAATTTCCATAATCCACCTTTTATGAATTTGGTTGCAAAGGTAACAATTTTTATCGAAATATGCAAGAAAAACGCAGAAAAATAGTAAAAACGCTCTTTAAGGTATCATTTTGTTAGGATTTTTCTTGCGTATATAGAATTTTTGTAGTAATTTTGCGGCTGCTATTACAAATTGCTATTAATTTGGCATAGTGTTTGCACCCATGATATAACCACATATGACACCGCGATGGCGTCAAGGACAAATTATTAACATAACCAACAACATTTCTCAATATGAAGAAATTTTTTGCCATTATGATTGCGCTTTTGAGCGTAGTGGCCATCCAAGCAGAGTTGCCAGCCGTAACGCTTCAGAACATGGATGGTAAGTCCGTTAACACTGCAGAACTCACCAATGGCGGAAAGCCAATGATTATCTCTTTTTGGGCTACTTGGTGCAAGCCCTGCATGCGCGAGCTGAAAGCGCTTCATGAGCTATATGCTGATTGGCAGGAAGAGACAGGCGTGAAAATCGTGATTGTATCCATCGACCAAGCGCAAGATGCTAATAAGGTGAAGCCCCTCGTAGATGGCTTTGGTTGGGAATTCGACGTGCTGCTCGATCCGAATGGCGATTTCAAGCGTGCTATGAACGTTCAGATGGTTCCTCACGTTTTTGTCATCGATGGCAAGGGCAATATTATCCATAACCATGCCGGCTACACGGATGGTGCTGAAGAAGAACTTTACGAACTTATAACGAATGCAAAGTAATCGGTCCGTTTTATTCCTTATTATTTTCTTGTGCGTAAGCATAATCTCCCCGCTCGCATGGGCGGGAGATACCGTTTATGTAGTAGGCAGCTTGCAGCACGAGAGTTTGTTCCCTACCCGATCGGTTGATCAAGACCGCACTGAGCCCAAGAAAGATTGGGCAAAAATCGATCACTTGAGCAATACCTATCTCGATTTGGGCGTACGATGGGATCGCAATTCGGAGAACAAAATCGGTTTTCGAGGCATGGAAGCAGCGCTTCGAGGCGAATTGATGGAGTGGCCGCTCCTCGGTTTTGAAGCCGGTTTTAAAGGTTACGGCCTCAGCCACCTCCATGTCAGCACGCAGTTCGATTGGGGCAAAATCACCATTGGTGACGTCTATGGGCAATTCGGCAGCGGACTGATTCTGCGTTTATACGAAGAGCGCAGCCTCGGTATTGATAACGCGCTCCGAGGAGCCAAATTTGAGCTCACCCCCTACACCGGTATCCGCTTGGAGTTCCTCGGCGGTAAGCAACGCCGCTATTGGAACTGCTACACCGATGGGGCAGGCGGATGGAATTACACGCAAGATGCTGCGCTCGGTGCCAACCTTGAGTTGCAGATATCCGATTGGTCAGAAGCGATGCGCAATGCAGGAGCCAACCTGCTGATTGGCGGTAGTTACGTAAGCAAATACGAAGCGTTTGATACCATCATGAGCCCGGATAATCCTACACTCATGTACAACGTGCCCGAGTGGGTGGGCGCAGGCGATATACGCGCGAAGTTTCAAATGAAAGGGTGGAACGCACTCGTAGAGTATGCGTATAAAGCCAACGATCCCTGTTCTGACAACAACATGAGTTATAAACCGGGGCAGACCCTGCTCGCTTCGCTCAGTTACTCGCAGAAGGGCATGTCGGTCATCGCGCAGGTGAAACGCTCAGAGAATATGTTTTTCCGCTCGGATAGGCAGCTCCGCGGCATTGCCGGCTATCTCAACCATCTTCCCGCCTTCGCCAATCAGCACACCTATGCACTCGCTGCACTCCATCCATATGCCACCCAAATGGCAGGCGAATGGGCGTTCCAAGGAGAGATTCGTTACACCTGGAAACGCGGCACAAAGATGGGCGGCAAATACGGCACTACGCTCAAGCTCAATGCTTCACATGTACGCGGGCTGCAAGAAACCAACACATGGCTCGCCAGCAAAGAGACTTACTATACCGACGTCAATTTGGAGCTCAATAAGAAGATCAATAAGAAATGGTATATTGGCGCAATGCTTATGTATCAAACCTACAACAAAGCGGTGGTAGAAGGTCACGGAGACTTGATTCGCTCCGGAATTGGCGTTGTGGAAGCCAAATATGCAGTAAACAAAAACATTCAGATGCGCGCAGAGCTGCAATACCTCTTCACCAAGCAAGACGAAGGACAGTGGATTTTCGCTCTTTACGAGTTGAGCCTTTGGAAACAACTGATGATTTCCGGCCAATGGATGTATAATATCGGCTATGCACCGGAGGCAAACAATGAGCATTTCTACACCGCAGGTGCCACCTATGCTAAGGGAGCCCATCGCGTAATGCTCAGTTACACCAAAACGCGCGCCGGATATAACTGCTCGGGAGGCGTTTGCCGCTATGTACCGAAGCAGGAAGGCGTAAATATCACGTATAACTTCACTTGGTAATCCGTATGAAAAAAATACTGTTTTTCTTATTCTCTGCCTGTATGCTCATAAGCTGCCAGGTGATTAAAGAGGAAGACCGCTGGATAGAGATTGAAGCAAAAGAACCGGTTAGCCGTGCGCTCATTACGGAATGCACCGGTTTCCTCTGCGTGAACTGCCCCAGAGCGGCTGAAGCAGCCCATCAGTTGCTTGAGACGTATCCTGACAATTTGGTTGTGGTAGAGATTCATCCTAAGACCAATACCTTTTGTCAGACGGGTAAACCCGAATATGATTTTACCTGCCCTGAGGCAGATAGCTTATATCTATGGCTCGGAGGAACAGCTACTACCGGCTTCCCTACCGGCTCAGTAAACCTCATATCCGGATTGGTGGATTATCTGGAATGGCCGGCACAAGTATTATCGGCTATCAGCAAAGAGACGTTGGGTAAGTTGCAGCTCACAACGCCACAAATCGATGGCCGCAACGTGGTATTGAGTTGGCATGCTGAAGCCACCAGCGCTAATGAACAATCGGCAGGCAAGGAAATCGAATTGGTAACGATGCTTTGGCTGATTGAAGACAGCATTGTAGGGCCGCAGATGATGCCCGATGGCAGCCAAAATATGAACTATGTTCATAATCACGTATTGCGAGGCTCTGTTTTGCCATCCATCTTCGGAGAAAAAGCATCGTATATCATCAACCAGCCGGACAACTCGATGCACCCCATTGTATATACCGTGCCGGAGATGAATAATGGGCAAACCATCCGCATGCAGCATTGCGCTATCGTAGGCGTTTTGGCAGATGCTAAAACCATGCAAGTGCATGACGTACAGGTTGTACATTTAAACAATGAATAATTAACGTTAATACATATCGATATGAAAAAGTTTTTTTATGTAATGATGAGCGCAGCAGCGCTTTGCTTGTTTACCGCATGCGGTGATCCAAACAAACCAGAACCTCCCGAAGATGAGAAGCCGGAGTATCTTGATCAAACCAAGCAGTCCAATATGGAGATTACGCTTGGCGTAGTGCCTATTACGAAAGACACCACCATCGACATCTCGGAGTACGAAGAGAATCCGCTCACTGGCGCACAGGTAATGGAAATCCGCGGTTTCGTAAGAAATGTCAATGGTTTCCGCGTAACGGTTACTCGTTCGGAAGCAGGTTTGAAAGATGAACTCTGTGCTGGTATCCAATGCGTGCCCGGAGATGGCGAAAAGAAACAGGATTTCGATTACAAGCTGCCGAGCGGTCAGACCGAAGCAGACTGGTATGCACATTTCACCCCTGCAAAAGAGGGCACTTACACGATCGCTTATCAGTTCCAAAACTATAATCGCTCGATTACACTTACCGTAAATTATAATTTCAAATAATAAATCACTTGCATTATGAAAAAGTATTGCTATCTTTTGCTTGCTGCTTTCTCGGCAAGCATGATTCTCTCTTCTTGCGAACCGGGAACGGGCGTTGAACCCGATCCTGTTGGACAAACTTATCCGCGCATGCAGCTCATTGAGCACTTCACGGGTGCAACATGCGGTTATTGCCCGATGGGTATGGATTATATCTATGAGGAATATAGTAAAGATCCGGATAATATGGTTTGGGTAAGCAACCATTCTGGCTACGACCCCGATGAGTATACCATCACAGGCTCTAAAACTATTTGTAAGAAATTGGGCGTTGGTGGTGCACCTAGTATCTCTATCAACCGCTATAAATACACCAACACAAGCGCGGGTATCAAAAACGAAATCAACTACCATCCGTCCAATACCAGTGCCGTGCTGAAGAAGCAGGAAACGACTGCTACGAGCTGCGTAGAGCTTGAGCGCACCTATGATGCAGCTACCCGTAATCTTCACGTAAAAGCCACTATGAAGACCACCGACGAAGCAGTGGCCGGCTTTATGCTTACCCTGGGCGTTACCGAAAGCGGTATGCTTGGTGCGCAGGCAGATTACACTGGCTCATGGAAAGGATGGACAGAGTTTACGCACACGCATGCCATCCGCGTGTATGCTACGGCTGCACTCGGCGATACCATCACGCTGAAGAATCGTACAGCAGTTGCTGAATACGACATCGAATTAGATGAGAACTGGGTAGCAGACAACTGCGAGATCGTAGCATGGATTACCGAAATCGACACCTACTATCCCGTACTCAATGCCGCTAAACTGCCGGTTGTAGAAGGCACGAAGGGTGGCGAAGACATCAAGCACGGTGGCGTAACGATGGTTCCTGTACCGGATACATATCCTGAAAATGGTGCTCCTGTAAGCAATATCAACTTCAAGACCCATGAATTAACGCCAAAGGATGGATATGTAGTGCTCGAGCTGGAGAGTGATACTGTGATTGGCAGGAACAATTACGGTAACCTCTTCCCGTATATGGTTCTCTACATTGGATCCAATGATAATGGCATTGCGTACGGCACGTATACCGTATCATCGGAGCTCACGCCAACCACTGTTTATGCTGGTTATCGCGATGATGAGAAGATCTCTTACGGCGGCTCTTGCCTCTATACTTGCTTCACCTATAAATCCGAGGTATATTTAAATTCCGTTTGGTTCGTAGCAGCAGGTACGATTACCGTAACGGCTGAAGGTGTAACGATTGATATCACTACGAAGAATGGCAGTGCCTTCCATGGTTCGTACGTAGGCAACATCAATTTAGCTACAACTGCTGCTCCGCAGAAAGCACCTATGCAGATCAAGCCCCTCTATATGATGATGGCTGAAGGCGAGCCGAAAGCTAAACTGCTCTACTTCTAATCAACTATTCATCTGTACGAATACTACCAAAATCCCGCTCTCAAAAGGGCGGGATTTTTTATGCATTACAACTCATAGCACATAGAAAGAAAAGAGGAAAAACGTACAATTTTGTTGCAAACATTACGAAATACAAGTTACCAATTGCGCAAAAAATGTGACACAAAACCGATATTGGTAATTTTGCAAAACATTGAATATCAATATATTATAAAAAACAACATGCTAAAAAATGTGATACAACCCTGAAAAAGTATTGCACAATCAAGAAAAAAGCAGTAATTTTGCACCGATTCTCAATCGAGTGGCCACTTTTTCGAGAACGAGTCAACTCATAATATTAATCGTCTTTATTAGGACATCGTTTAACCCACTATTCGTATGAACATAGATTTTGAGATTATCTTGACGTTTCTTATTCTGCTTCTCATCTATGGTTGCATAGGTTTGTATCACGAGCTGAAATACCAAGATCAGAAAGATGAAATCAAGCGTCTGCTCGTGGTCGAATCGCTTCACAAAACGCAGCTGACGGAAAAGCAACAAATGTTGATGGATCAGATACGCAAGCATATTCGTTCGCGCGAACAAGTGTTGGCATGCCAAGAGCTCCGCGCTTCCTACGCCAAAGAAGTGGCATCCTTGCAGAAGAAATACCCCCGACTGACGAGCAACGATATCGATATTCTCCTGCTCCTCGGCATCGGATTAAGCAATCAGGAGGTGGTAGCGTTTATGGATATGAACAAACGCAGTTACTACCGCCGCAGGCAACTCATTTCCGAGCGCACGGATATTCCCGCTGCCAATATCAATAGCTTTGCCTGTCAATGGTTGGGAGAAAAAAATGACTTATCAATATAGGTGGGTTCTAATAATTCCCACTTAAGAAAAACTATTCATTATTGTGGGTAAACGTATTATAGCGAATTTGCGGACCCACCTAAATTAATTCTATTGTAGAAATTTCGAATCCACATAATTCTTTCTAATATGAAAAAAGTGCATTTTATCTATTTCCTCGATATCATTTTGGTTATTGTATATTTCTATGTAGCCAGTCTAATTCCCTTTGAAGAACACTTTTGGCTACTTATTCCTTTCCTCTGTATTGCTTGTATAACGATTACGCTGCCGAGTATATATCTACAACGCCACCCTGTTAAGGCACAACTGCCCAATGATTATGCAGGCAACGAAGACGAAACCATCCAATTCAAAAATCAATTCAACAAGAAATACACAACTGAAGAAGTTGTAAAGGGACTAATATTGGCATTCTTTCTTGTTACACCCTGCTATTTCTTTAAGGTTGAAGAAATCACTTGGTCTAATTTTTGGGGAGATTTATCCTTATTTCTGTTTCTTGGTATCATCTTTATGCCCATCAATGTAAGCAGAATACGTAAGCAGTTGCAGTCGTATTACATTGTGCAAGAGGATTTGCTGATTATCCGCAACGACCGTATTGCAGGCGATATGAATATCCCATTGGAGGCTATCACGGATGTTCGTTTTGAGTTCAACGTATATAAAAGTGCGTACAACCCATTCCTGATTCTTACAATCAATGGTTTGCCTCTCAAGTTGGAAACCTACGGCTGCGGTATGCAACTCGCTTATGCCATCCTTTACCGCCAAAAATCCCTTCAAACCCTCTAATATCTTACTCAAAAATGTGTAACGCTTGTAACGTTTGTAACGTTTTGACATAAATGCCAACACGTTACTGCACTGTTTGTAACGCTTTGACATAAATGCCAACACGTTACTGCACTGTTTGCAACGCTCGCAACGCTTGCTGCTTTGTCGCTGCACTCAGCATTCAAGCAGCCATAGTGCATATAGCTTACATCTAGCTTACATCTAGCTTACATTTACGTGCGCTGTAAGCTAGATGTAAGCTAGATGCACGTGTAATGAACGGAGGATGGTTGAGCGATGAATGGGCGAAGAATGAATGAAGAACGGAGGATGCAGAACGATGAACGGGGCGAAGAATGAAAAATACGAGGGCGATTTGTTCGTTTTATGAGTAACCTTATTCAGTATAAGACAATTTTTGTGGCAAAAGGCGCGCAAATTTGCGTATCTCAAAAAAAAGTAGTACCTTTGTAGCCGTTTTTCAAAAATAACATATGATTACAGTAAGCAATCTTG
>CAMGMU010000018.1 GCA_946059305.1 uncultured Bacteroidales bacterium
GGAGCCCCATAAATAAAGAGCAGATAACCTCCAAGCGGGAGATTCGCCTGTTGGGACATCTGCTACGCCGAAAACGTGTCTTCATTCGGAGTGCAATTGTGCGTAAGGACATATAGTAGTTGGTCGCGAATTATTCGCATATATCCGCAGTGCGTCTTCTCAGCAAGAAAGAAAAAAGCAGCCAATTGGCTGCTTTTTTCTATCATGAGCTTATTACGTTCCAATCGCTTGAGCATCCGCTCAACAATCAATTGGCCTTTGGGCGCAGGGTGATGGCGTAGCCGCCGGAGGGAGCTTCGTAGAGCTTGAGTCGGGTCTTGGAGGTGACGGTCTTCTCAGTGATTACATAGGCTTGCGGGTTGGTGAGGTAATGCGCATCCTTGGCGTCTTGATAGATGGTGGCTACGTATTTCTTTCCTGCGGGAAGGAAATCTAGCGTTATCTCTGACACGCGCGCCTCAGCTCCAGTTACGCCTCCCACGAAATACTCGTCCTTTCCCTTGGTCTTGCGGGCGATGGTGATGTACTCCATTGGTTCGGCTTCGAGGTACCACGACTGATCCCAGTCGAGCGCCACATCCTTGATGAACTGAAACGCGTCGATGAAACGCTCGTAGTTCTCGGGCAGGTCAGCGGCCATCTGCAGCGGGCTGTACATCGTCACGTAGAGCGCCAGTTGGTTACAGATGGTGGTGTTACAATGGTTGGTGTTACGCGGGTTCATCTTGCTCATGTCCATCTCGAAGATGCCGGGCGTATAATCCATAGGTCCGCCCACGAGACGGGTAAAGGGCAGGATGCAGGTGTGTCCGGGTGCAATCCCCTTAGTAGCTTGATACTCGGTGCCCATAGCCGACTCATTGCCGATCATGTTCGGCCACGTGCGGCAGAGGCCGGTAGGCCGCACTGCCTCATGGGCGTTGACCATAATATGATATTGAGCGGCTTTCTGAATACAAAACGCATAGTGGTTGTTTATCCATTGCGAATAATGCGTCTCGCCTTGGAGGATAGGGCCAACGTAGCCTGACTTCACAGCGGGGTAGTCGTAATGGTTCATAAACCGGTAGGCAGTGTCGAGATGGCGCTCGTAGTTACGCACCGACGACGATGTCTCATGGTGCATAATCATATAAACGCCCCGTTCTTTGGCGTACTGATGGATAGCCTCTACATCGAAATCGGGGTAGGGCGTAACGAAATCATATACGTAATCTTTCTGATTGCCAAACCAATCTTCCCAGCCGATGTTCCAACCCTCTACGAGCACGCCATCGAAGCCGTGTTTGGCTGCAAAATCGATGTAACGCTTCACGTTGGCGGTGTTGGCACCATGCCGCCCATGCGGCTTCACTTTCGAATAATCGGTCTCGCCAATCTTCACGGAGGGCAGGTCGGAGGTGTAAGACCACTCACTCATTCCGTTGATCATCTCCCACCAAACGCCTACGTATTTACACGGTCGAATCCACGAGGTGTCGGTTATCTTACAAGGCTCGTTGAGATTGAGTGTCAAACGAGAGGCGAGCAACTTACGTGCATCATCGACCACGGTGATGGTGCGCCATGGCGACACACACGGAGACTGCAGATGTCCCTTATCGCCCTGGGCATCGGGGGTGAGATGAGAGGTGAACACCGGATGCGCTGATTGGTCGGTATCGGTAAGGTCGAGGTGCATGCACGCGTAATCCACCAGCGCTGCCTCGTGAATGAGTATCCACAGCGCCTCGCTATCTCCCTTAGGAGCATCGGTCTTGAGCAACACCGGCGTCTGTACGCCCACGGGTGAGAATGCAGTCTGCGCAAGATTGCCTACGCGGGTGCGCTCCGAGATAGCACGTATCTCGCTCAGCCGACTGCGCGTGTATTCATACTCCTGCGTGTCGTAGTCGCCGGAGATCCAGTAAGCAGTGAGGTCGCCCGGCATGGTGAATTCCGTATGTTCCTCGCGGATGGTGAAGTAGTTGAGTCCGAGTTGGGGAAACTCATATCGGAAACCGAGGCCATCGTTGTATAGGCGAAAACGGATGCGGATAAAGCGGTTTTGCGGCGACTGCCGGAGGGTTACGCAAAGCTCGCGGTAGTGGTTGGTGATACGGCTCTCTTCGCCCCATACGGGCGTCCATTCTTCAGCAAACGAGCACGTATCTACCTGCTCGATGCTGAAACCTGTCATCAAGCCGGCGGGAGCCTGCACAGCAGCCGACTGATGGCCGATGCTCAACGACTGATAATCATATTGCGCTTGTTCGCCTTTGAGTTCGATACCCAAATGCGATGGGAGGATAACCGGAACGTCGGCATACGTGAGGTCGTACATCGGGCGGCCATCTTCTATTTGGAAATGCATCTCGAGCTTACCATCGGGCGAACGGAGGGTCTCCACCGCGAATGCCCCTGCGGTTGCCAGCCCGAAGAGCATGATAAACAGAACTTTCTTCATAACAATTATTTTATTACAATCATATCCCAATATTTAAGTTGCGGCAAGGTGAATTTGACTACTCCGTTTTGCTGCACAAACGGCAGTTCCACAAGTGCGCCAGCGTGGTAGTCAGGCGATGCCACATATACATGGCTTACCTTATCAGCAATCTGCACCTCGAGCGGCAGTTTCGTCACCACTCTCGGAGCGGGCATCGTGCCGTTCATGTCGCGCCAACTCTCGGAGTCAGCGTTGAGGAAATTGAGCAGATGGAGCACATAAGCGTCATCCTGCTTACGGCTGAAGGTGATGAGTTTACCCATTTTCGGCGGCCATGCCACCAGCCCTACGTTCTTTCCCTCGCCTACAGTCACGTTCAGCTGCTCCTCCTTACCACCGCCGCGAAGCCAATTCTCATAGGCAGTATGGAAATCATAATAACGGATAATCTGCGTACGCAAGCCCTCTGACATCCTCACACCCGTGTAGGGGAAATACTCTCGGCAGAGCATGTGGTCGCCAAGCTCGAGGTGACCGCCTCCAAGAGCGAACATCACCGCATCGGTGAGGAGTACGCCTGGGGTGTTAAACTCGCAGTTGTCCATGGAGTAGTTCATGTAAGCGGCGAAAACGGTCTTGGCCTTACCACCGGAATAAACATCGTTAGCCTTAACGATATTCCTCAGGTCGGAGAAGTTCTTCTCATAATCCCAGCACTCGTTGTATGCCAGAACGGGGTGTCCAGTGCCTAAGATAGCCTGGCTTCCGAAACTGCCTACCGAGTTCATGATGAGGTCTTTGTTAGGGTGACGATCGTGCATGGCGTTTACGAATTTCGCGTATGCATTATTGAAATTCACCGTCTGCCCGCTATAGGTGTAGCGGTCTCCGCCACGCCATCCGAGTTGGTCAATCTGATAACCATCGAAGTCAAAATGCTGATACACCTCTTCGTTTCTGTCAGCCAAATAATTGAGCCATTCCTCATTGCCAGGGTCGAGCAAGTAGATATCGCTTTTCCAACTGCTGGGCAGCCCATGGCGGTCTTGATAGCCGTGGTTAGGGTCGTTGTATAGTCCCCACTCTTTCATCTTTACACCATCTTGCTCCGCATCATCGAGCGCACCGAAGCAAAGGTTGTAGAAAATGCTCTTCATGCCATAAGCATGCTGTACACGGATATACTCCTTGATTACAGCGGTGCTGTTCATGCGATTGGCAATGTCGGTGAACTCAGAGAGCAACTGCCCGTTTTTTACGGGAGCCGGATAATGATGCTTCCAATGCCAGTCTTGGAACTGTACACCGTTGATATGGCATCGGTTGAGGAACGCCATCTCGCTGGCGATTACTTCATTGGTCTTGCTTTTATCAAACGTAGCCACGAATCCATAACGGGGATAGAGTCGCCAGTCGGAAGAGACATCCACACCTATCGTGCCCACAATCTGCTCGGTGGTGTCATCTTTCTGCCTATACACCTCTACCAAGTAGCCTCGTCCGTCTTCCGAAGGAGCGGCCCAAGTCCACTCCGTAGAGTGGACAGGGTCCGATTGAATAATCTGATCGCCGCAGCGGTAACGCACGAACGTGTTGTCCGTTGGGGTACCGGTAGCCGTGATACGCACGGTCTCGCCCGGTGCGTACATGGCCTTGTCTGTAGTCAGTTCCCAACACAAGTCCGACGTCACGTTTACAACAGACGTCACCTTGCCGCCATCGCCATTATCATCACCATTGTCCGGATTCTGCTGATTATTGCGCTCGCAGCTGGTGCAAGCGGAGAGAAACAGAGCAAACAACAAATATTTGTATTTCATACCTTTTATTGCTTAATGATGGTTACACGATCGTGGAGTTGGTCGAGCGTGATGGTGTAGGTACCAGCTTCTTCAATTATCCACTTCAAGTCGATATCACTCACGTTGACATTCTCGCTTTGAGCATACTGATAACGCGTGAGTGACTCTTCGTTCTTATCGATAAAGAGCAACTGCTCGGGTTGACCGGTAGGCACTTGGTCCTCTACAGCGGGCATGAACCATGCGCCGTTCCAATCTGCCTGCTTATCGCAGCTGAACTTCAACTCGCCAGCATTGAGTGTACCCGTCCAGGTAAAGAGGCTGTCGTCAACGAGCGTAAGCGCAGTAGCATTGCTCAGATCCCAACCAGAGGGTGCAGCGCTACCCACCATGTACATCTCAGTGAACGGCACATACTCGCGCATGATCATACGTTCTTGCGCAGTGTGGATATCCACGCAAATCTTATACATCTTATTGCATTCGTCGGCATTCAGCACCCACTTATTATCGGGATCATATCCTTTAACGAATACCATGCTCTCTTGGGTGTAAGGCGCATCTTTGGAGGTAGCCTTGAAGTTGTTCTCCCAAGCGCCGGATGCAGTACCGAACTTAAAGTCCTTTCCAAGCGTCCAGAAATGGCCAATGCGGAAGAGGAACGGATCGAGCGGGTCGCGATCCATCTCCCAGAAATTCCATTTCGTCTCTTCCCCGATAAGATAGAGTTGCTCGTAGTCGGGCATCACGGCTGCCACCTCGCGCATCTGCATCTTGAGGGTGATAAGGTTGACGCTCACCTCATACAGGTGATCCGTCTCAACCGTCCACATCTTATCCTGCTGAGCAGCATCCGTGCGGGGCAACAAATCTTCACTTGTCTCGCCCGGCATATAGCCCGGAAGCATGCTATCTTTATTGCAAACGAACTTAAAGAATCCCTTCTTCAGACGAAGAGTAGTCTTAAAGTAGCCCACCTCTTTCATTTCCATCTCGGTGGCCTCAGAGAGGGTCCATCCGCCGGGGGTGGCGTTGCCTACGATATAGAGCGTCTTCGTAATCGGTTCATAGGGGATAACCACAAAATCGCAGGTGGCAGTCTGCGTCTCAAACCCTTCACCAGAAGCGGTGATACGAGCCGTAAAACCGATAGTCTCTCCGGGCTTGCAACCATTGTCGATAGCCATTTGGCAAATATCTTCTACGGTCCACGTCTGCTCGTATTTCTGCGTTTGGCCATTAAAAATGAGTTTCGCATTCTCCCAACTCTCGCCTGCTAAAACAAGCTCCAAACTGTAATAGATGCGATGACCGGTACCTTCATTGGTGCCGGAGGTCCAACTGAGCGTCAGGCCGGTGTTGCTGTACTCGGTCTGATCAAGCACGAGCGTATCAGCATTGGCGGAAATAGCAAGAGGAGTAGAGCCTTTATCGAGCTCTTTGAGATCCTCGCGGCAGCTTGTGGCCAAGCAGGCTACAGCCGCCATAAGAATAAACAGATATTTTTTCATAACAAATTATACGAAAATAATTAGTGCCCACCATTTCCTTAATAACCTGGATTCTGCCCCATGAGCGGGTTGGCATCACGCTCGGTCTGCGGAATGGGGAAAAGCAGACGCTCACGCGTAGCATTGGTTTTACCAATCGAATGGAGGAACTTCACCGCATATTCACCATCGTTGATGCGGATCATGTCAAACCAGCGGTGGCCTTCAAACGCAAGCTCTATTCGTCGCTCATGGATGATAGCTTCGCGCATCTCTTCCTGAGTGAGCCCAGAGAGTGCGGGCAGGCCGGCACGACTGCGCACTCGGTTGATGGAATTATAAGCCTCTGACGGACGTATCTCGTTGAGCGCCTCGGCTTTCATCAGCAGTACATCAGCAAATCGATACACTACGAAATTTGCAGGGGAAGTGTTGAAATCCGGAGAAACGGCTTTTGTTACGAGGAACTTACGTACGTTATAGCCCGTATTGGAATAGCTGGCCTTATACTCTTTGTTAACACCTTCAGGATCCCACGTGGGGCAACCGGCATAGAAGATGGTGATATCTTTGCGCTTGTCGCCTGGCTCATACTGGCTAACGAACTCCTCCGTAGGTAGATTCCAGCCCCATGAACCGGCTACGAAATCCGAGTTACGCGGTCCCATGAATGTGCTCAGCCAACTCGATTGCGGGTTATTACCCCAGAAGTCATACTCCTTATCGCCGGAGAATTGCACTTCGAAAATCGATTCCGGACCATTATGGATAGTCGCGCAGAAATTGTCTTCGTAATTGCAGGATTCGAGGTCATACCCCATGTTCTCCACATCGTTGCAGAGGTCAACTACTGCTTCGTAGTATTGCGTATTGTTCATACCATTGATGGAGAGGTTATGTCCAGCCAATGTAAGATAAACATTCGCAAGCTCCGTATAGCAGGCATCTTTGGTGGCGCGACCGAGGTCAGCGGGGGCATATTCCTGCTTCATCGGGAGCAGCTCTGCAGCACGTTGCAAGTCGGAGATGATATTCTTATAGTTGTTCTCAATAGCGTCACGTGCGATAGCCGTACTCGTTCCCGGCTCATAAGGAGTCAAGCGTGTAGGTACAGCACCATAGAGGCGAACGAGCACAAAATAATAATGCGCACGCAAGAAGAGCGCCTCGCCAAGGCATTGATTACGGATGGCCTCCGTAAGTCCCTCGGCAGTCTCCATACTCTGAATGAGGATATTGCATTGCCCAATACCAACCCATGGCGAGCGCCACATATAGAGCGCCATACCGTTGTCAGAAAGGGTAGTGAAATTGGCAGCCTGTACGGTCTCAAGACCGTCATTTCCGCCACCTGCTCCTACATTAGAGTTACCAGCTACGATATCCAAACACCATAGACGCTGGTTATACATATTCGATGACTGAAGCGTACGATAGCAAGCATTTGCCATTGCCAAAGCTATATCATCGGTCACCTCTACCGTAGGATCGACCTTATCATAAGGCTGACGCTCCAGAAAATCGCATGACTGAAACGTCATCGTAAGCGCAGCCGCTACTGCAGCCGCCATGCGCATTGAACGCTGAAAGATATGATTGATTTTCATAATCGTATGTGCTTAGAATCCAATATTGAGAGTGAAATTATACGTGCGAGCCAATGGATAACGGTTCAGATCAATACCGTTTTGTGCCACTTCCGGATCAAAACCGGTATAGCGGGTAGCAGTAGCTACATTCTCGCAGCTGAAGGAAAGACGGAGTTGCTCCATCGTGGCCTTCTTAATCAGTCTGCTCGGGAAATTATAAGCCAGCGTGATGTTTTTGAGGCGGAGATAAGAGCCATCTTCTACGTAGCGATCGCTCACGCGGGTGTTTCCATTCGGGTCGCCATATACAGCGCGAGGAAGCGTTGCGTTGGGGTTATCCGGCGTCCAGCGGTCCAGCACTTTGGTGGTCTGATTGTAAGCGGCCGACATACCCGTCAAGTCGATATCGTTGGCATTATAAATATCGTTTCCTGCCACTCCCTGCAGATAGAAGGAGAATTCCAAACCGAACTTCGTAGTGAGCGTATTGCCCATGGAGAACATCCACTGCGGGTTGGGGTTGCCGATTACGGTTCGGTCATCATCCGTGATGCGGCCGTCGTTGTTCAAGTCGCGGAAACGGATATCGCCCGGCTTAGTATCACTTGTTTGGAATGCATGCATAGCCACCTCTTCTTCGCTCTGGAAGATACCATCGGTCACGTAGCCGTAGAAGCAGTTGATTGGAAGACCTTCCTGCAGAATGGTCAGGTATGAGTTACCGATCTGATTGATATAATACGGAACATCCGAATTGAGGTCAAGAATGCGGTTGCGGTTGAAGGTCACATTGAGTGAGGTCTCCCACTGTACAGGGCCGTTCTTGATGTTGAGTGAGTTAACGGAAATCTCAAAACCCGTGTTGCGAACCTTACCGGCATTCGCGTAGGTTACAGAGGTATCTTCAAATCCCGAAGTGATTGGTACACTGGCTTTTACGAGCATGTCAGTAGTGTTTTTCCAATACCAGTCAAAGCCCAGTGTCAGGCGGTTATAAGCTAACGTCATATCAAAACCTACGTTGGCTTGGCTCACCGTTTCCCAATGGATATCCGGGTTGGCCAGCGTAGTGGAAATGAGCGCGTATTTATTCATCTCTTCAGGATCAGAAGAGAACTTACCAAACGGATAAACGGACGTCTCATACGTAGCCAAATAGCCATAATTGCTTACGGAAGCCTGACTACCCGTCATACCATAACCAGCGCGAAGCTTAAGGTCGTTTACAGCGTCTTGCTCGGGGAAAAACTCCTCCTCGGATATGCGCCATGCTATTGCACCAGACGGGAAGCAACCCCAACGGTGGTTCTTACCAAAGCGAGACGAACCATCACCTCGTACGGTAAACGTAAGCATATATCGGTCGGCATAGTTATAATTGGCGCGGCCCATAAACGACATCAGCGCCCATTCGCTGCGGCTACCACCGATCTTGGCAGGTTCCTGACCATTGTCGAACTGATTGACATTATCAAACATAAACCCTTCCTTGGTCATGTTGCTCCACATAAAATCATTCCATTGCATCGACATACCCGCCATCACGTTCAGATGGTGGTCTTTCTTAAAGGTCTGATTATACGTGAAATAGTTATCCCAAGTATAGGTAAACGAACGGTTATTTGACTGATAACGACTCGAAATCTCAGTAGGCGAGGGTTTCCAATCGTAGGCAGGGCTGAAGCTGTCAGTAAACCAGAATTTGCCATCAAAAGCAAACATCGTCTTGAACTTCAGCTGCTTGCAGAACGTAATCTCAGCAGCGAGGCTGGTGAGCAGGTTGTAACCTTTAGTAGTGGATTGATACACCTCCATCGGTCCAATCGGGTTACGAGTAGAACCATACCACATCGAGTTGCCTTCCGGTCCTGTCCATTCGCCCGAAGCATCTTTGATACTGTAAATAGGCAGCGCCCGAAGACCATCACTGATGCTGTATGCACCACCGCTCTTGATGTCATGAGAGAACGTAAGAGCATGGTCAAAACGAAGCCATTTGAGCACTTGAGCATCGCTCTTCTCTTGAAGGGTAAAGCGCTTATAGTCAGAGGTTTTAATCAAACCTTTATGCTGTTGATAGCCAAACGATACATAGTAATGGTTTTTGTCAGAACCGCCCGAGTAGTTGAGATTATAATTCTGCAAAAGACCCATCTGCATCATCTCCTTCATCCAATCCGTTGATTGCGTCAACTCCGAGGGGTCAACCCAGTCAGGGTTGGCGTTCTGCTGCGCGTTATACATCATCTCGTTGTTGAGTTTTGCATACTGAGCAGAAGTCAGCATCGTAGGGATATTCATGCCTGTCTGCATACCTACGCCGGCATTCAGCGTCAGCTTGCCCTTGCCGCTCGCACCACTCTTCGTAGTAATCATCACTACACCATTGGCGCCACGGCTACCATAGATTGCCGTAGCAGATGCATCTTTGAGTACGTCTAAGCGCTCTACGTCGTTCATATTGATAGCGTTGATTCCCAAATCGGTAGGAATACCATCAATCACCACGAGCGGGTCGCAGTTATTGATACTGCCCAAACCGCGAATCTTGATGCTTACGTTATCGCCCGGACTGCCGGCATCGATTACTTGCACGCCACTCACTTTACCTTGCAGCGCCTGACCGATATTGGCTACTGGGGCTTCCATATCCTTTTTGCCCATCGAACCAACCGATCCGGTAAGGTCGGCTTTGCGCATGGTACCATAACCTACCACAACCACTTCTTCCAGCAGTTCGGTATCATCGTGCATCGTAACAGTAATATGGGTCTTGCCGCCAAGCGCTATCGTCTGCGTCTTCATTCCCATATAGCTGATCTCTAACGTAGCCTTGCTATCGCATGAGAGGGCGAAACGGCCATCGAAGTCCGTGATCGTACCCGTACTCGTACCGGATACTACCACATTGGCGCCTATCACGGGTTCACCTTGCTCATCGAGCACCTCACCCGTTACCTGAGCCTGAGCCAGCAACATCGCGGGAACGAGGAGCAGACTCAATATAAATACTAAAATTCGTTTCATTTTTTTTTAGAATAAGCATTGAAAGGTCACTACCACGGCAGACTATGCTGCCGCGGTATAACCAGTTTTTTCTTTTCTGTAGAGAATGCATAACTGTCAAGCAGTAGTGCAAACTCTGGATAATGCAAAAAGCAAATGAAATTATAATTTTTGGCCGAGAACGCTATACTGCTCGCCGTTGCGGATAATAACAACTTTACCATTAAGCAGCACTTTCTCTGCACGATCAGCCTGCGTGTTTTCAACGGCCGAAGGAGCTTCATATTCTACTGTCATCAAGCCGTTCTTCAAGTCAGCGGTGAGTTTATACTTGCCTGCAGTCATGTAGAATTTATTGTCTTCCGTAAGGCGAACGAGCTCAAACTGGCCGCTGCCCGTTACGGGCGTACCAGCAGCTGCTGCACCCCATGCCTGGCTGCCAAAATCTTTCTTCTCAAAGAATTTAAACTCGCCATCGCTCAGCATGCCTTCATAATGGAATACCGAGTCTTCAGATTGAAGTTCAATAGCATTCGTTTCAAAATCCCAACCTCCTACTGCGTCACCGCACATATACAGAGTGGTGAGGGGCGGAAGCTCAAAAACGGTATCGCGCAACACGAGCGTGCCAGCATTTACGTCAGCAATAAGGTGATATGCAGTGAGGTTCTCAACGCTGTCTACTACCCACTTATTATCGCCAGAAGGTTTGCAGAGTGTATAGGTTCCTGCACCGGAGATGATTTCGCCATTCTCGATAGGGCCATAATGAGCACCCCAATCCTGCTGGTGGAGGAGCTTAAACTCACCATTCTTGAGCAATACAATACCATCGAAAACGCCCGTTTCGCCTACCTGATCAATAGCCTCTGAAGAGCCGGGATTCCATCCAAACGAAGTACCATCGCCTACAGGGAAAATCTGCGAAGGAATAGCAACTGCGAACGATTGGTCATTGCCGTTTTTGTCAGCCAAACCCGTACCATCGGATACCGTAATGGTTGAGTCAATCAGGTTGAGTTCAATCTTATAGCGACCTGCGGTAGCTACCCATTTGTTGTCTGGGTCAGAGCCGGTAAGGCGCTCTGCAAACTGATGTACACCAATGCTGAAAGCTTCACCATCGGTTACCGCAATATAAGCGGGCTCCCAACTGCTGCCATAGAGGAACTTAAGTTGACCATTGTTGAGTTCTCCTACCCACTCGTACATGCCCGTGGGTACATTGTTGTCATCTACATACGTGTACATAGGATTTCGCTCCGTGTTCCAATCTGAAGGAGTGCCGGGACCACAAAGATACACGCGAGTCGGATACTGAGCCATAACTGCCATGGCTACTACACTAAGAATACTTAAGAGGATACTCTTTTTCATGATAGAATTGGTTTTAATGGGTTATTATGATTGTGTTTCTATTTGTACTGCTTTTCGATTCCGGCAGCAAAATTACTGCTTTTCACGCGCATTCGCAAGCGTTGGGATAATATTGGGAGTACATTATTTCATTTATATATACTGATTATCAGTTACTTAAATAATTATTTAAAAGTAAATAAGGAGTTAAATTGGGAGTGGCAATGATATTTTTTTTTCTAAAAACTTGCATAATTCATTCTTTTTTTGTACCTTTGCAGCCTCAAATCATTATCGCCATGAAACATATCTTCTTCTTTGATCGTAAGGAAGTCCGAACCCTCGAATCGCCACTAAAGCCGCTAACGATGCTATCACTGCTTTCGCGTAAAGTGCTTATATCTGTATTTGTATGGATGCCATCTGTTGTGGCATGGGCAGCTACGCCCCACGATCAAGATTGTCCCTACCTCCATCAGCTCGACTTGGCGCTCGACCGCAAGCAAGATTTTGTATCCCAAAAAGAGGATAATCTCGAAAACATACGGGCTATATGGCGTAATGCAACGGGGCAAACCCGTTTTGACCTTGCATCAGAGATTTACCTCCTTTATAATGGTTTGAACACGGACTCGGCCTATGCTTATGCGCTTTATGCCGCTGAGGCAGCACGTGACTTGCGCTCGCCCGAACTTATCCAACGTGCGCTTATCTATCAAGCGCAATGCATGAGCATCAACTGCCTTTTTGACAGAGCGCGTGTTATCCTGCAGCAGATAGAACCAGAACTCTACGAAAGCAACCAACTGTTGTTCTATAAAGCATGCTGCTCGCTCTGTATTTGGGAGTCAGAATTCAGCACTATTCAAGCAGAAAGAGAAGCCGATTGGCGAAAAGTACCTGAATACCGCAAACGCATCATGGAACTCGAACCCGACCCCGTGTGGCGCGCACAAGAAGAAGCCATCCTGCAAGCAGAGCTCTCCACCCCGGAGCAGGCTATTGCTACACTCTTACCCGTCTTTCAAGCCTTACCACCCGAGTCCGACCAAGTGCGGTTCCTCGCTAATAGTCTCGGCTCGTTTTACGCCCGGCTCAACCAAACCGACTCAGCGCTACATTACTACGCTATCTCCGCCATCTCTGATATCCACCACGGCGTGATGGAGCATGCATCCTTGCGCGAAGTGGCTCTGATTCTTTTTCGTCAAGGCGACACCAAACGAGCGTACCGCTACATGCAATGCTGCATTGAAGATGCCGAATACTGCAAGGCGCGATTACGTACTATCGAGATGGCAGGAGATATGCCCGTTATACTCGAGACATACAAACGCACTATCCGTGAGCAACAAGAGCACCTTCGCGTGGTGAATACACTCCTCATCTCCGGCATTGTGCTCCTGCTATTGGTGGTGATGATAGTCGTGTTCGTTATTATCAAGCTACATCGAGCTAACGAAAAGGTGACGTTAGCATCCGAGCAACTACTCGTGGCCAACGATCAACTCAGGCAACGGCAGACACAACTCGAAGACTCCAACCTTTCACTTCAAGATAGTAATCGCATTCGTTCTGCATACGTTACCCAATATATGAAAGAATGCTCTGACACCATCGAGAAACTCGGACTCTATCATAAGCAACTGCTTCGCACAGCACTATCCAGCAACTACGAAGCCCTGCTCGCAGCTGTGAAATCCACCGATTTCATCGATGAAAACCTCCGCACATTCTATCTCCATTTCGATGAGACGTTTCTCTCGCTCTTCCCACATTTCGTAGAGGACTTCAATCAGTTCCTCCGCCCCGATGCACAATTTCCTATCCCATCTACCGGTAAACTTTCCACCGAACTCCGAATCTTCGCGCTCATACGCCTCGGCATTTCTGACTCCGATGACATAGCCCGATTCCTTCGTCTTTCCCCAAAAACCGTTCATAACTACCGTGCTGCAGTACGCAACCGCGCCACCGAATCACGAGCCACCCTTGAGTCACGTGTACTCCAAATAGGGCTGTAGCTATTGAAGGTACTCTAAAATGTGTAACGCTCTTCGAGCTGCATCGCTTCGCTCGCTGTTTGTAACGAGGTGTCTTGTTGACGCGAGTGTACACCTTCTCGTGCTTGCATGCTCGGCCGCTGTGCGTGCCGGTGAGCCAGTTACCATGAACAATACCCATAATCAATTCCCTCCATGTCCGCCTGATAGATAACTGCGAGGTGCGGGGACGAGAGGGTTAGGAATAAACCTCGCAGGGTTAAACAAAAAGAATTAAAGAGCAATGGCTCTGGAACCATCTGGAACCTTTGGAACAGCCGCAGGCTACTGGAACGCGCGCTTTAGCGCTACTGGAACGCCCGCAGGGCTCATTGCGGCTACTCACGTACGTGTGTGCGATGGTAACGCGATGAACGTGCGATGAGCGTGCGGTGATTTTGAATTGCGGTGCAAAATTACTGCAAAAATTTGGATAAAAAAAAGGTAAAATGCACGAAATCCGAAAAAAATGCGATTAACTCTGTAAAAATACAGAGGAGTTGCATATTTACAATTATCTCATGTTGACATATTTGTCAAAGCGTTACAAGCGTTACAAACGTTACACATTTTTGAGTTTCAGGCACGTGTGCGCATATTAGTATAATATAATACTCCCCCCTTCGATACATCCCCCCCAAATTTATCATTTAAACACATGGAAAAATTGCATATAAAATACCGAAAAGTAGGGAGTAAAGTGGTCAAAAGTAAGTAGTAATGGCCGAAAAAGCGGGACTTGATGATTCCTTACTCTCGAATGTGTAACGTTTGTAACGCTTGTAACGCTCGCTTTAGCTCGCTATTCTGCTGTCTATTTTCTTAGGAAAGTGTCTATGTTTGCGGAAACTGTCTACTTTCTTAGGAAAAATAGTATTAACCTGTCTACTTTTTTTAGGAAAAGACACGATGAGCGTTACACATTTTAGAGTAAGGGTTGTAAACCTGTCTATTTATTTCAGGATAAGACAATTTTCACAAATTCTGCATGCATTCTGCATACATGTGCATTAAGTGTGCATCCGGTTTATCCGTGGAGAAGGGTGCATGGATGTGGAAAAATAGTCGCAAACTGTGGAAAATCTTGTAATTTCAGCAAAAAATCTTTGCAATTTTGTAAAAAGAGGACTTTTTTTAGGATTTGCTAACGTGTTTTTAAGATTTTTGTAGTAATTTTGCGCCGCAAATGAAAATTTGCAATACCCTTTCTTACTACACACTATTTCTGCTAACACTAACTTTACTAACACGTATGTCAAGGTTTTTCAGGATACTTCTACTCTTGCTCTGCGCCTTCTCGGCTATGAGCGTTGAGATGCAAGCTCTGAATGCATCCGCTTCTGGTCTTCCGACTCGTGAGGCGGTTGTATATGCGCCTTTTTCGGATGGTCACGTCCTTCAGATGGCAGCGGTTAGTGCTCCCAGCTTTACAAATACCAATTCGCTGCTCAATCGTAAAGTAAGCTCCCGCGGCAAATATACCCACAATACTTCTTCTGGTTCGTATGGTGGTACCGTGATTTCGAAACGAACGCATACTGTTCGTTCTGTGGGCGCTTCTACCAACTCTCGTGGCGGTTCTTATAGCAGCACGACGGCTCGTCGTGGTGCTACTTATAGCGCAACGGGTGGTGCTGCTGATCGATTGGGTGTAGCCAATGTGGTTCATACGACGACCATAATGCGCGAACAAGCCGAGGGTAACAACACTAACAACACTCCCGACAATACTTTGGGCGTTGAAACCGATAAGGATTTGCGTCCGGGCGAATTGACTCCCATTGGCGATGCCATTCTCCCCTTGCTGCTGATGCTATCCTTCTATGCTGCATACTGCTTCATCCGAAGAAAATCGCTTGCACGCTCGCACGTTTCGGCTACTACTGTTGTTGAATAAAAACATCCCCCCATATATCAAAGCATAAAGCTCCCTAATGGGAGCTTTATGTGTTTCGTCTATTGCCTTGCGGCCCAGAACCATCTGGAACGCCGCAGGCATTGGAACGCCCGCAGGGCAATTGGAACCATCTGGAACGTGCGCAGCACCATTGGAACGCCTGGAACGGTCCTCCCCTTTAAGGGGAGTCAGAGGGGTCTGGAACGCCCGCAGGGCATAATCTTCTTAGTGCTGAACGCGAGGTGGATGCGGGTAATCGATAGTATAATGCAATCCGCGGCTTTCTTTGCGTTCGAGTGCTTGTCGGGTAATCAAATAGCCTACGTTAATCAGGTTGCGAAGCTCGCAAATCTCGCGGGTAGGTTTGACTCTTCGGAAGAGGTCCTCGGTCTCTTCATAGAGCAGGTCGAGTCGTTCCCACGCTCTTCGTAAACGCAAATCCGAGCGTACGATACCTACATAGGTGGACATGACTTGCCCTACTTCTTTTACGTCTTGCGCAATCAGCACTTTCTCCTCTACTGAGAGCGTTCCTTCATCATTCCACTCCGGCACGTTTTCATTGAACGAATATTGATCGACTACCGAAAGCGAGTGTTTAGCAGCCGCGTCGGCATATACCACAGCCTCGATGAGCGAGTTGCTGGCCAAGCGATTGCCGCCATGAAGGCCTGTACAACTGCATTCGCCTACGGCATATAGTCTGTGAATCGATGATTCGGCATCGAGGTTGACCTTGATGCCACCGCACATGTAGTGAGCGCAAGGCGTAACGGGGATATAGTCTTTGGTGATGTCAATGCCAATGGTGAGGCACTTGGCATAGATATTCGGGAAATGGTGCTTGGTTTCCTCGGGATCTTTATGGGTGACATCGAGGCAGACATGGTCGATACCATGAAGCTTCATCTCATTATCTATAGCGCGCGCAACGATGTCGCGCGGTGCGAGCGAGAGTCGTTCGTCGTATTTATGCATAAACTCCTCCCCATTGGGTAATCGGAGGATGCCACCATAACCTCGCATCGCCTCGGTGATGAGGTAAGCAGGATGCGTTTCAGCAGGGTTATACAATGCCGTGGGGTGGAATTGCACGAACTCCATTCCCTCTACTTTGCCTTTGGCGCGATATACCATCGCGATGCCATCGCCGGTGGAGATGTTCGGGTTGGTGGTAGAGGCATAGACCGAACCGGTGCCACCGGTAGCCATCAGCGTGACTTTGGCCAGATAGGTATCTACCCGATGCGTATCCGGGTTAAGGATATACGCACCATAACATTCGATATCGGGCGTACGACGTGTGACGCGAACGCCTAAATGGTGCTGGGTGATGATTTCCACTGCGAAGTGGTTCTCCAAAACATCGATATACGGATTGCTTCGGACAGCTTCCATCAATCCGCGCTGAATCTCAAAGCCGGTGTCGTCAGCATGATGGAGAATGCGAAACTCCGAATGGCCTCCTTCGCGATGCAAATCAAAGCTGCCATCGGCTTTCTTATCGAAATTCACGCCCCATTCTACCAGTTCACGAATGCCCTCCGGCGCTCGGGTTACGACCTGCCGAACGGCATCGGGGTCGGATATCCAATCGCCTGCTACCATGGTATCGTGGATGTGCTTTTCAAAATCATCTACGAGCAGGTTGGTTACGGAGGCTATGCCGCCTTGCGCCTTGGCAGTATTGGCTTCGCTGAGGCTCGTTTTGCAGCAGAGAGCGATACTGTATTTCTTCTCACGCGCCACTTTCAGCGCGAAACTCATGCCGGCTACACCGCCGCCGATAATGAGGAAATCGTATTTCTTTACCATGTGATTATTTGGTTTGGCATGCAAAATTACTGCATTTTTACGAAATAAACAAGAAAAATCGCATGTTTTTTTGCAGAATTGGTTTTTTTTTCGTATTTTTGCAGAGCAATTTAAAAAATCGGCTATGTTTAAAACAGGACTATTTATGCTATGTGCGCTTCTTAGCGCAGTGGGTCAACCGAGTAGATTGGCCAAACAAATGTTTGAATCCAACGATGTTACGCGTACGGCCAACGTAGGTGTATTGGTGGTAGATGCTGCTACCGGTGATACGATAGATGCCTATCGTGCAGACAACCTCTTGCCGTCGGCCTCCACGATGAAAGTGGTGAGCACCTGTACGGCTCTCGAGCTGCTGGGCGCTGATTACCGTTGGAATACCTATCTTGAGACCGATGGTGAGCTGGTAGGCAATACGCTGTTGGGCAACCTCTATATCCGCGGTACTGGCGACCCTACATTGGCTTCGCCTGCCTTTGATGGGCGCGGACTGATGACTACGTGGGCACAGAAGCTCCATGCTATGGGAATCCATCGGATTGAAGGCAACGTGGTAGCTGACCTCTCGGCGTTTAACAATGGTGATGCGATGAACGGTGGTTGGACGTTTGACGACATGGGAAACTATTATGGTATGGGCGTTTTCAGTCTCAATTATTTGGAGAACACGATGCACGTGAACCTGCATTCGGGTAAGATGGGCGATGTGGCGGAGGTAATCAGTACCGAACCGGCCGACCCACGTTTGCATTTTACGAGTTATGCCCGCTGCACGAATATCACCTACGATGATGCGATGGTACATGGTGTGGCATTCAACTACAACCGTACGGTTACCGGTCAGATTCCTTCGGGTAAAGATGTGTTCAGCGTGCGCGCTGATATGCCCAACCCGGGTTTGACGCTCGCAGAGGAGTTGACGTATGAGTTGAAGCGCTTGGGTACGGAATTAACGGGCGAAGTGACGTATATGCTCATGCCAGAGAGCAAGCCGCGCACGGCCCTCTACACGCATCAGTCGGCACCGCTCGGGAAGGTGGTGGCCGAAACCAATATCCATTCTAACAACCTCTATGCTGAGGCTATTTTCCGTACGGTAGCGCTCGAAAGCGGATTTCTGCCTGCGGGGGTGGAAGATGCGCGGAAAGTGGTGGCCGACTGCTGGAAGAGCAGGGGAGTGAAGTTCAGCCCTGTGTTTATGGTCGATGGTTCGGGCCTTGCTCCGCAAAATGGAATCGCTCCCAGCACGTTTGTGAGCATGCTGCAGTATATGTATCGTTCACCCAACTATCGCGTTTTCTACGAATCATTGCCCGTTAGCGGCAAGTCGGGCACACTGAGTGGTATGCTAAAGAAGACGCCATTGGAAGGACGCGTGCACGCTAAGTCCGGTACGATAGCGCATTTGCGAAGCTACTGCGGCTATATTGAATTGTCAGGAGGTCGGGTTTGGACGTTCTCCATTGTGGTGAACAACGGCAATGGTAGCTCGACTGCCGTGCGACGCGTGATGGAGAAATACCTTCTTGAACTTACGAAAGGACAGCTCTGATCCATGGTGGAGTTTGCAGAAGAAGTTCGCAGTACGAACACCGCGTTGATGGAGCGGATGCAGGCGGGCGAGAACCTGCCGCATCTATATACGCTCTGTACGTTCAGGCAAACGGCTGGGCGTGGGCAACGCGGCAATAGCTGGGAGAGCGAGCCCGATATGAATATCTCGTTCACCACGGTGCTTGACTGCCGTCAGCTTAAGCCGGAGCAACTATGGCGGCTGAGTATGCTCTCTGCATTGGCTGTGGCTGAAGCACTCCGGAGTTTCGGAATCGAGGCTACCATCAAATGGCCCAACGATATCTACGTGGGCGACTTGAAAATCTGCGGCATGCTGATAGAGAACGTGCTTCAAGGCAACCACATCCGATGCAGCTTGTCAGGGATAGGAGTAAACGTTAATCAGGAGGTGTTCGTGAGCAATGCGCCCAACCCTACGTCGATGAAGTTAATCACCGGCCGCACGTTTGATAAGAAGGAGGTATTGATGCGTATTCTCCAGGAGATGGAGCGCCTTTGGCCGATGACTATTGCGGCAACCGACGAACTCGAGCGCAACTACTGGCAAAGGCTCTATCGGCGAGATGGACGATGGTTATGGCGCGAGGTGCCCTCCTCTGAAGCTCCGATGATGATTGACCGAGAAGCTGACGATACGGCTTTTTACGCGCAGATTGCCGGCATCAGCGAGCAAGGGCAATTGCTGCTCAAGAAAGACGATGGCTCGATTCATGCCTACTCATTTAAAGAAATCAAATATATCATTTTCAGATAACATGAAACGCAATATTCTTATTACCGGTGGAGCCGGATTTATAGGTTCGCACGTCGTAAGACTGTTCGTGAATACCTATCCTGATTACGAGATTTACAACCTCGATAAGCTTACTTATGCAGGTAATCTCGCCAATCTGAAGGACGTTGAAGACAAGCCCAACTACCATTTCATAAAGGCCGACATCTGCGATTTTGATACGATAGTAGCACTCCTTCAAGAGAAACATATCGATGGTATCATTCATCTTGCGGCCGAGAGCCATGTGGATCGTTCCATCAAAGACCCCTTCACTTTTGCTCGCACCAACGTGATGGGCACTCTTTCTCTCCTGCAAGCAGCGAAGCTCTATTGGGAATCTCAGCCAACTCCTTATGTGGTTGACCATAGCGATGAGCTACGAGCAATGGGCGCTCAGCTCACTACTCACTGCTCAGAGCTCACCGCTCCCTGCCGTTTCTATCATATATCTACCGATGAGGTGTATGGTGCGCTCGAGATGACCCATCCCGAAGGCATCGAACCGCCTTTTACTACTAAGGCAAGCTCAGGTGAGCATCATCTGGCATACGGAAAGGATTTCTTCTATGAGACAACGAAGTACAACCCGCATTCACCGTATAGCGCAAGTAAGGCTTCATCGGATCATTTTGTTCGCGCTTTTCACGACACCTACGGCATGCCTACTATCGTGACTAACTGCTCGAATAATTACGGCCCGTATCAGTTCCCCGAAAAACTCATTCCGCTGTTTATCAATAATATCCGTCATCGCAAGCCGTTGCCCGTATATGGCAAGGGCGAGAACGTGCGCGATTGGCTGTATGTAGAGGATCATGCGCGGGCAATCGACTTGATTTTCCATAAGGGTACGATTGCCGAAACGTACAACATCGGCGGATTCAACGAGTGGAAAAATATCGATATCATCAAATGCGTGATTGCTACTGTTGACCGCCTACTCGGACGCAAGGAAGGAGAAGATATGGATCTTATCACCTTTGTTACTGACCGTGCCGGACACGATATGCGTTATGCCATTGACTCTACCAAACTTCAGAAAGAACTTGGCTGGGAACCTTCGCTTCAGTTTGAGGAAGGTATAGAGAAAACCGTTCGTTGGTATCTTGACAACGAGGAATGGATGGACAAGATCACGAGCGGCGATTATGTGAAATATTACGAAGAAATGTACACCAACAGATAATTATGCGCAGATTTTATTCCTTATTTATTACGCTCCTGTGCGCATGCGCATGCGCGATCGCGCAACAGCGCCTTACCGCTTTCCCCGGTGCTGAAGGTTATGGCAAATTTACTACAGGTGGTCGCGGAGGAGTAGTGTATCACGTTACTCGCTTGGATGATTGTACGGATGCTGAACTCGTAGAAGGTACGCTCCGCTGGGCACTTCGTACAGGCGATGCTACGCCTCGAACCATCGTGTTTGATACTTGCGGCACCATTTATCTTCAAACCAAACTGAAAATGCAGTACCCCAACGTTACGATAGCCGGACAAACGGCTCCTGGTGGTGGCATCTGCATTGCAGGTGCAAATATATATGTATGTCAGCCGAATGTGATTATTCGCCACATCCGTTTCCGAGCAGGTGATATCCCTTCGAGCGCTTATCCTGCGCTCCAAGTGGAGAATACGCGTAACGTGATTATCGACCATTGTTCGATCACATGGTCGATGGAGGAATGCCTCACGCTCTACGATGCAGACTCTACTACGGTGCAGTGGACAATCATAGCAGAAGGCTTATATAACTCGAAGCACAAGAAAGGGCAGCGCTCGTATGCTACGCAATGGGGTGGCGAACATAGCACCATGCACCATTGCCTCATCAGCAACTGCTACAACCGTACCCCGCGATTCAATGGTGTGCGCTCCAATGCCAACCTCGATAAGGGCAAGCACGACCACGATGCGTTTGTAGATTCAGAGTTTGCAAACAATGTGGTGTTTAACTGGGGCAAAACAAACTCCCTTTATGGCGGTGAAAACGATACGACCATCAATAAAGACAGCATCGGCAAGGCAATTGGTTACGACCATATCTATATGGTTAACAATTATTTCCGTGCGGGTCCGACTACGCTCGCTAAGGAAGTCAGTCCCCGTTATTTCGTTCAAGGAAGCAAGCAGAAAGATCATGGTCGCTGGCATCTGAGCGGCAATATGTTTGAAACGGGCAATGCGTATAATCCTTCGTATAAGCTATGGAACGATTCTATTCTTGCGCTTGTGAACGCTGATAATCTCTATGGTTTCCGCGAGGGTACGGGTTTTCGTGCGTTTAATCTCGATGGCAGCATTGCGAATCAGGTAACCTACGATCGCTACGTGCTTGAGGAGCAATATGCATCGTCGGAGCTCCGAATGCAAACGGCAGCAGAGGCGTTTGTATCGGTAACTGAACAAGCCGGAGCTCAACTGCCGCGTTTGGATGAGGAGGATAGCCGCCTGCTGGCTGAGGCTGCCGGATTGGAGGCGCCTGCATTCGTAGGCAAGACCGAACCTACGTGGATTGGCATCATCGATTCGCAGGAGGATATTCAGTTTACGCGCAACGATACGTTTATGGTGGGCGCAGATACCATTATATCGTATCCTTTCCTCGGTATGCAGGAAGGCGATACCATCCCAACCGACACTGACCGCGATGGTATGCCCGATGCTTGGGAGACTGCGCATGGCCTCAATCCTGCTGATCCTGCTGACGGCAACCTCACCACGCTTTCTACGCTCGCAGGGTACACCAACCTCGAATATTTCCTCAATGGGGGCGAGGGCGAAATGGCTGATCCGATACCCGCTCCTCGACCCGTACCGGTGGTGGAGACGAGCATCTATAATATCCCCTCTGAAGATGGTCAAGTGGGCTATCTATATAACGATGGCACCATTTATATCCTTAAAAATGGAGAAAAATACACGCTTTCGGGCCAAAAAGTGAAATAAATTGCCGAAAAATTTGGTCGGTTCAAAAAAAAGTAGTACCTTTGCAGCCCGGAATGTGAGAGCTCACATTTTCCGTTGACTTAGAAAACAATTATTACGAGTTAATAACATACCCCGCGAGGGGCCTAATGAATCAGAAAAATGAAAAGAACATTTCAACCATCTCAGCGCAAACGCCGCAACAAGCACGGTTTCCGTGAACGTATGACCACCGCTAACGGCCGCCGCGTACTCGCAGCTCGCCGCGCTAAAGGCCGCAAGAAACTGACTGTTTCTGACGAAGGTCGTCATAAATATTCTTTCTAATAGTCTGACTCCCCCGCGGAGATAAATAGCGTATTAGAAATATGCAGAATAGGGAAAAGAGCTTCGTCTCCTTTCCCTAATTTTGCGTATCCATCAATATCAATTATTATGCAAGCAACCCGTCAACAAAAAATCGCCCGCCTCATGCAGAAGGACCTTGGCGATATCTTCTTGCGCTATGCCAAACGTATCGGCAATCTGCTCATCTCCGTAAGCGAGGTGCGCATTTCGCCTGACTTGAGCATCGCACATATCTATTTGAGTATCTTTCCTTCTAATCGTGCCGAGGATGTGCTTCAGCATATCATGGAAGATCAGAAGACTATCCGATTTGAGCTCGGCAATCTGGAGCATAACCAGCTCCGCATTATTCCGGAGCTGAATTTCCATTTGGACACTACGCTCGACCATATGGAGCGTATTGATCAGTTGCTCGGTAAATAAACCCGTCTGTCGTGCGGTTCGAACTCAAAATAGCATGGCGTTATTTATTTGCCAGAAAGAGCCATAATGCCATCAATATCGTATCTGGTGTAAGCGCTGCTGGCGTTTGCGTCAGTACGGCTGCGTTGGTGTGTGTGTTGTCGGTAATGAATGGCTTTAACCGGGTGATAGAGCAATTGTTCTCTGCTTTCGACCCGGAGTTGCTCATTCAGCCGGCAGAAGGGAAGTACTTCTCGTTGGATTCCGAAGCCATGGAGCAAGTGGCCGCTATGCCAGAGGTGGCTGTGTTTTCGCCCATCGTGGAGGAAACGGCTATGGTAGAGTATAAAAATCATCAGGTGCCTGCCCGAATCATGGGTGTAAGCGACAATTTCAGCACCCTTACGCATATCGATTCGATTATTACGGATGGCGAGTTTATGGTATGGGATGGTGGCTTCGACCGTTGCGTGATGGGACGCGGATTGGCTTCTACGATAGGTATCAATGCGCATTTTGTAGGAGGCGTGAGGCTATATGCACCTAAGCGAACGGCGAAGATTAATGTGATGCGCCCCGATCAGGCACTCAACAAAGAAGTGACTTATATTGCCGGCACGTTTGCTGTCAATCAGTTGGAGTATGATGATCATCTCTGTCTTGTATCTGTATCTTGTGCGCGAAGGTTGTTTGCGTATGCAGAGAATGAGGCTACGGCAGTAGCTATTCGTCTTTCTGACGACTGCTCCAAGAAAGCAGTCAAGCAGCAGATTGCGGCTGCATTGGGTAATGATTTCCGTGTGCTCGACCGCTATGAGCAACAGGCGGATTTCTTTCGTATTGCGCTGATGGAGAAGTTGTTGTGCACCTTGCTATTAGCGTTTATTCTGATGATTGCATCATTTAATATTATTGGTTCGCTATCCATGCTGATGCTGGAGAAGCAGGCCGATATGCAAGTGTTTCGGCATTTGGGTGCCAGCTCTAAGCAAGTTCGTCGTATTTTCCTTTTTGAAGGATGGATGATTTCTGCTCTTGGTGCGCTCTGTGGACTAATAATCGGCCTTCTGCTCTGTCTGCTGCAGCAGGAGTATGGTTTGCTGAAGCTTGGTAATGGTTATGAATATGTGCTCTCGGCTTATCCTGTAGCCGTTGAGCCAATGGATATTGCCGTGATAGCGCTGATAGTGTTGGTTATGGGATTTGCTGCAGCATGGTATCCCACAAGAAATATTTTGCGAAATGAAGATTAAGTTGCTCTTTTTCCTCCCTCTCCTGCTGATGGGTTGCCTGCCGCAAACGAATCGTCCGGAGGCTGCAACCTATGCCAAAGATATGCATACTACTTACTTGCAGTATTTCGGTGCGTATTATGCTCAGGAAGGTTTGCCGCAAGTGGTTTGTGCGCTCGATTGCTATTCCGATGGCCTGAAACTCACGATGAAGGGCGTAATCGAGGGTAGCGGTACGAATCTGTATATATCAGATATTTTTCTGCCGGCTGAATTTGCTTCCTCACCAGGGGCAACGATGCTCCCTGAGGGCGAGTATGTAGCCGACTCATCGGGTCTTCCGATGACTTTCTTGCCCGGAAAAGCGTTTGAAGGGCAGATTACCGGTGCATATCTGCTCCGCATAGAAGACGATCAGCTCGTGCAATATACCCTTCTCACCTCTGGACAAATGCAGGTGCGCTATGAAGGCGATACTGCTGTGATTCATTTGGAGGCTGTTAATTCTCAAAAGCAAGCCTATACGGCAGATTTTCGCGGTGTAATGGTTTTTCAAGATAAATCGAAAGCTTCCACGCATGTCAGAAGCATCCGTCTATAAGGAATATCACATGTATCTCAAGCTGGAGAAATCACTCTCTGAGAACAGTGTGATGGCGTATGAGCGCGACTTGAAGAAGTTGCGTGACTACTGCACAATGCGCGGGATAGACCCGCTTCAAGCTTCGTTTGATGACCTGCAAGCGTTCGTGTTTGACTCGTTTAAGCAAATCACCAATGCTCGTACGCAGTCGCGTATTCTTTCGGGCGTGCACAGTTTTTATCGTTTTCTCGTTTATACACATAAGATTGAAGCCGATCCTTCTGAGCTTTTGGAAATGCCTAAGCTCAATCAGTATCTGCCAGAGGTGCTCACCGTGGAGGAAATCAATGCGCTGGTGGATGCTATTGACGTTTCTACTGCAGAGGGGCAACGCAACCGCGCTATCATCGAGATGCTGTATGGCTCCGGGTTGCGCGTAAGCGAATTGGTGAATCTGAAACTATCGGATATGTATCTCGACGATGGTTTTATGCGTGTTTTGGGTAAGGGATCCAAGCAGCGTCTGGTACCTATTTCAGATGAGTCAAAAAAGCAGTTTTTGCTTTGGATGGAATGCAGGCGAGCGTCCGTGATAGAGCAAGAAGGGCAGGGCGATTATGCGTTTTTAAACCGACGTGGTCATCAGCTTACCCGCGTGATGATCTTTACGATTATCAAACGCCTATGTGCTGCGGCTGGTATCCAAAAAAATATATCCCCGCATACGCTCCGCCATTCGTTTGCTACGCATCTGCTGCAAAACGGTGCGGATTTGCGCGTTATTCAGCAGTTGCTTGGCCATGAAGATATCACTACTACGGAAATCTACACCCATCTTGAGGTGTCAGATTTGCGTGAAGCTATTCTTAAGTATCATCCAGCTAATCAACATCATTGAAATCTAAGCTCTTCATATTGCTAATTATGCTGCTGGCGTTTCCTGCGTGGGCTGCTGAAACGGTGCTTGTAGGCAATGTGCATGATGCCGCCACCGGAGAGCCGCTTCAGAATGTACAACTCTATTTTCGCGGTTTGAAAAAGGGAGTTGTGACCGATGTAAATGGGTTTTTCTTCATGCGAGTGGACTTGCTTAAGAAGGATAGGCTTGAGGTCTCGCTTGTGGGGTATAAGAAGCAGCATTATGATATCATGCCTGGGCAGGCGGTTGGTATGGAGGTCTATCTTGAGGAACGCATCAGCACTCTTAGCGAAGTGCTTGCTTTGCCTGGTGCGAATCAAGCGATTCCTCTTATGGAAGCGGTGAGAGCGAATCGACAAGTCAATGATGTAGCAAAACCGATAGCGGCTACTACTCATTATTTCATCTCTGATATTCATCCGCGATACTTAAAAAGGCGGTTATGGAAAGGTATGGAAGAAGGTATGTACATGCAGCCTGACAGCACTTTCCTAATTCCATTACCTAAGGAGGGCTATTCGCAGTATATGATTCCTATGCCCGAGCGGTTTAATTTTTATGAAAGCCACCTTCGGCTGATGGGGGCCACCTTACTTTCTCCATTGTCGCCTGCAGCCAATGGTTTTTATAACTTCTCGCTAATGGATTCTGCAACAGTGCATTACGATGGAAAGGTCGAAAAGCATTATAGGGTTCATTATTTCCCCAAAAACAGTTTTAATCCTACGCTTGAGGGCGTACTTACGATTGATTCCGCCACTTATGGGCTGCGCGAAGTGACGGCTCGAGTACCTCGTGAAGTGGGTTTGAATTTTCTTACTGACCTACGCTATAATGCTCAATATATGCCCGATGGTACTCTCTGTCGAGAAGAGTTGCAGACCCTTATGGAGATGGCGGTAAAGACCGACTCTTCACATCTTTTCCCTTCGCTATTGGCATATAGGTTTTCAGAGCCTGAATGGGTAGGGTCTGCGCCCGATACCATTCAGCCTTTCGACTCTTCCTATACTGCATATTTGCAAAGCAGAATGCCCAAACATGCTGTTGTTTTGCCGGATGATTCGGTCATAAGGGCAACTCAAAAAGCGTTGCAAGAGACGCCATTGTTCAGGGTTGTGAAATGGCTTACTACGACTTTCTATACCGGTTATATGCCTACGGGAACAGCAGTAGATATTGGTGGAGTCAACGAGATTTTTCGCATCAACAACGTGGAGCACCTTCACATGGGCCTGCCACTGCGTACTAATGCTCGAATGCATGAGCGTTTCAGTCTGGAAGGCTATATCGCTTGGGGCATCAAAGATAGAGGCTTGAAATACAATGCCGGTTTCAAATGGTTGCTTCCAACGGAGAGAAGGCAACAATTGCGTTTTTCCATTTCAGATCATTATGTGGAGCAGGATGTGTCGGCTTTCGGCGCGCTGAAAAATGAGAACGGACTTGGCGAAGATAATCTGCGCTTTACCTCTCGATTGTTCAATGGCATGACCAATAAGGCATTTACGTTTTCATCACTCGGCCGCAGGCAGGAAGTTCGCATAGCGATGGAGAGCGATTGGTTAGGCAGCTCAGGGGCTGTACCTACTGTGGAGACTACTTTCTCGCTCCAATTCGGCAGACAGGGGTATGGCGATGCGGCTGACTATCGGTATCGTGAGGCTCCGATGTTTGGGTATGCCTCTGTGCGCGGTTTGCTTCGCTTGAGTTGGGCAGAGAAAACGGCCGATTTGTATATGCGTCGTAGGCATTTGTATTCGCATTATCCGGTGGTCTATCTGGGTGCAGAATTAGGCAGTTACAGAATGCCGCAAGCGCCTTCATACGCTATGTACGGATTGCTCAATCTGATGGTAAGGCAGGATGTGTCGCTCGGAATGGGAGGGCGATTGCAATATTTGGTAGAAGGAGGAATGGTCATTGGAGCGGTTCCTTACCCGCTATTGTCTATCATGAGTGGAAACGCCGGCTACACCTATTCTCCTGACCGATTTACGCTCATGAGCAACTATCAATATGCTGCGGATAGGTACTTGGCAGCCCACGTGCAATGGGATGGACGAGGCATTCTTTTCAATCAAATTCCGGGCGTGCGATATGCGCGCTTGCATGAACTGCTGGAATTGAAGATTGCGTATGGTTCCCTCTCTGAAAAACATCGGCGAGTGATAGATTATCAGGAATATTTTGGGGAGCAGTTGATGCAACCGCTACGGATTCCCTACGTAGAATTTGGAGTGGGAATAGGCAATATTCTGCGGGTGGGAAACGTGTATAGTATTTGGCGTCTAACCGATCGTCAGAACCCTTATTCTGCTCGATGGGGAGTTCGCTTCTGCTTTGACCTTTCTTTATAGAAATCTTAAAAAATTATGTATTTTTGTAATTTTTTATTGCTGTTTATATAGAATATTCAAAAAAAAATCGCATATTTTTAGTATTTTTCTTGGCCATATCAAAAAAAAGCATTATCTTTGCCCTCGTGTTTCATGGTTATTAACCTAACGTTTTAGTAAGATTCCGGGTTTTTCCCGCAGATGTGTAATATGGCTGAGAATAAAATTCCTTTGTTGGACTGTCCTTTTGATTATTTGATAGGGGATGCTACAGGTAAGGTGCTGAATGAATATGCTCGCTTCCCCTGTAAGATATTGTGTGGTGTATATGGGCTTGTAGTAAAGGGTAGTGCGCGCGCTACTGTGGATATAACTCAATATGAACTTCACGAAGGTCAAGCGCTTATGCTCAAGCCCGGCAGTTTCCTGCTTATTCACGAGTTTACGGAAGATGCGCTTGTGTATTATATCATTTTCTCCTCTGCGTTTTTGGAGAAGAATACCTATCCTTCGCGCGTGTCGATGTCGCAAGTTCATGTGAAGAATCCTATTCTTGACCTTACTACTGAGCATGCTGAAGTACTAAAAGAAATGACGGAATTGCTCATCAAGGCATCCAATACGCGTCCTTCATTACTCAATTCATCAACAATGGTGCATATCTATAATATGCTCCACACAGCATATGTTGATTATGTTCAGCGCCATCAGCAAGAACCTGAGCAGATTAATGATCGCAAGGCTGAGATATATTATGAATACAGTGATTTGGTGATGAAGCACTATCGCGAGTGGCATCACGTTTCTGAATATGCAGAGGCGATGCGTTTGACGCTACCGCATATCTGCTCAACCATTAAATCGTATAGTGGTAAAACGGCCGGAGAGATGATTACGGATGCCATCCTCACGGATGCCAAAGCACAACTCAAGATTACGAATCTTCAAGTGAAAGAGATTGCGTTCTCCCTCGGCTTTGAGAATGTGGCTTTCTTTAACCGATTCTTCAAATCGCATACCGGCCTCACGCCTAAAATGTATCGCAACAGTTGAAGCACAGCTTCCCTTCTGCGATGCTGCAACCCCTTATACGGGCAGTATCTGCGATTATCGCATAACAAACTGCGCAGCGGCTTCACTTTCGTAAAAGCGGCTGCGCAGTAATCGTATGAGGTTATGCCTGATTGTTTGACGATTGACGCGAAGCATTCAGCCATTCGCGGGGCGTCTGATTGGTAAATTGGCGGAATTTTTTGCTGAAAGATGATGCATCTGAAAATCCGCAAGCTGCGGCAATGCGATCCTGTGTCTCGTTTGGATGCAAGACCATGTATCGTTGTGCGTGAAGTAGGCGCAACTTATTTGTGTATTCTCTAAACGTACAACCCATGCGTCTCTCGAGGATTGAATTGAGTAAAGTGGGCGATGTATTCAGTTGGAGCGCCAAATCCTCTATCGTAAGGTTGGGATTTTTATACAACTGCTTATCCTCCATCAAGTCGATAATCTGATCCGTTACTTCGTCTTCATGTTCAAAGATTCTTCTTTCTTTTGGTATCTCTTGGGAGTTGCTGCCATCTACTAATGGGGATACAGTAAGTGGGTGCGTCATTTCGCGGAGAGTACCTTCATACATGTGTGATATGAGTCCAATATTACCGTATGCAAAAATAAGGGATGCCATGAATACGGATAAGCATGCTGACATATTGGGATGTTCCATCCAGAAGAATCGTCCCATACCCATACGCAGAATAACTAAAACGAAAAATACCAACGAAACCCAGCAGTGGAGAATGAGTGGAGTGGCTTCTCCACCACGGAAAAGAAATCGAATAAGCGATCCGATTCCAAAGCGTTTCTTACGCAGATAATAGATAATATAGGTGGTAACTATCAGTAGCTCTACTGCAAGCAAAACGTAGTAGAATGGGATATAGAGAAACAAAAATAATTTATAGAAAGAATGGTCATATTCAGGGAGAATAGTGCGAAAATTGTAATATGACTCCAAGAAGGCAGCCGTATTGTCTAATCCAATAATCATCATGATGCTCAAGCAGGCTGTGCCGTAAAAGATAGCAATAGTTCCAAGCCAGTAATAGCGGGAATATTCTTCTCGCTTATGCCGGTAAGAATATAGCATCATGAAGATAGCAAGCGGAACAAGAGGCGTAATGAAATGATTGAAGGTATCCGTAATGACAAAGACACGGAAGTCTACCATCCCTTCGGTTACGTAGAGCGCATCTGCGTATAGAAAAAGCAGAGATAGGCAAATGGCCCACGTGAAAATATTTTGGGTCTCCGTTTTGTCTTTCTTAACCAAAAACTCTATGAAATAGATAAAAGCAAAAGAAAACGGGAGCAATGTGATAAAATGATGCAACATAAAATAGATACGTATGGAATGCTATAGATTGCTATTTGAAGAATTCATCCTATACCAACAATAACGACTATCGTAACCTCAAATAAGAATAGGCTGTCTTATTCTGTAGGTGGGTTCTAAAAATTAGCTTTAATACTTGTTACACACAATAATGAATAGTTTTTCTTAAGTGGGAATTTTTAGAACCCACCTGTAGTCTTTTTGGCTGCCGCTCTTTCAGCCTCCCGAGCTGCCATGCGTTGCGCATGTTCAGCGGCTTGTTGTGCTTCATGAGCTGCCCATTCGCGGGGAGTCATACCCGTCAGTTGATGGAATTTGCGATTAAAAGAAGCAGCATCTTGATATCCACATGATGTAGCAACTGCCTCTTGGTTATGAGCTGGATTCTGCCGCATATACTGTTTGGCATAGCGGATACGCAGACGGTTGACGTAATCGCGGAAAGTCTCGTGCATGAGCTGATTCACCACGCGGGAAATATATACGCGATTTGTGCCTAATTCTGACGCTATATCTTCAATGGTGAGATTGGGGTTAAGGAATAATAAATCATCTTCCATGAGTTTCTTCAGGCTGCGCAACATCTTATCCGCGTCTTCCGGAAGGCCTGCCGATGCGGCTTTCTGAGGTAGTGGATTGCTGGGAACAATGTCCGAATCCATCTCTTCTTTAGTAGTGCCTCTTTCTGCAAACGTGTACTGCTGGAAGAGCGACTTGATGGTGAAGACTTGCGTAGGGAAATGTTTGGACGCCGTACCAAAAAGATAAAAATCCTGCGCGAGCAATATGCTGTAGAGAATGGCAAGTATGGGATAAGTGCGGAAAAGGTCAACGCCGATTACGATGCGCAAAACGCCTAAGATGGCATATCCAATTATGAGCACCGTCATCAAGTAGAAAGAAGATATTGTTTCTCCTTTAAACACGAATCGGAAGAACTGGCCAACTGGCACTTTGTTGCGAATGCACTCGAGAATATCATAAATAGTCAGCCATCCAATGCCAAACAGAATCAGTCCGTAATAAATGGGTCGAGATAAGATAATATGGAAAAGATAAACTTCCGATCGGAATCCTAAAGGCAAAGTGTCAAGACCTCCCAACCCAGTGAAGAAATTATACGTTTCTTGCTGACTGACCAGAATACCTTGCAGTTCCATTAAATTATTCACTCCTGCAAGTACGATGGACATCAATAACATTGATGAATAAATCGACATGACGATGGTTACGAAAGCAATCAGTCGATTTGGCGCATTGCCTCCGGTGATCGTACGTAGGAGCACGTAACCCAAAAAAGGAATAATGGGGGTCGTCATGGCAGATAGCAGGTCGAGTACGAAATTGGCTCTGAAGCTGTTTGCTGGACATAGATAAAGCGCATCGCCCAACGATGCAGGAATCGCAAGGATTAGTATCCACATTAGCAGATGCTGCGTGCGGTTCTTTTTGTATTTTAGCGCCAGCATGATTGCAAACAGGATGCAAACGGAGGCCGGCAAATAAAGAATAAACTCGTATAACATACTAACTGACTCTTCGTTGATACCATTAAAAACAATAAAATTGGCAATACATAAAATCAAAAGTGGTTTCATGGATGGGGGAGAGGACTATTTCGAAGTGTTAGCAGATTGATAATCAGCATTTTACCCCCCCCATAGCTGTTTTGTGTGCCATGAGTCATTGCCAAAAAGAGACTTCCGGTTAGAAGAGTGCTGCAAAGGTACAAAAAATTTACGAAATGACAAAATATTTTTTTACTTTTTTTAAAACTTTTTTTCTTTGTCATTTTTTTTGAATGGAATAAGCCGTTCTTGTCGAATTTCGATTTCCTTCTGATGCGATACTATATGATATAAGGACTAAATCAACAATTTTAGAATACGAGTCAACCTTTTCAGGAAACGTGTTAACAATGTACGATTATTAAGAAACGACATCCGTAAACGAGTCAACCTTTTTCAGTACAAAGCACAGACACGATAATTGCAGGCAGTTTGGAGGTGGATTTTTCGCAAACTATGCATTAAGTCTGCATTAAGTCTGCAACAAGTATGCAACCGGTCTATTAGAAGGCACAAAAATCAGAATATGCTGAGCGATGGATATTAGGACGGAGATAGTATCTCCTGCCAACGAACAATACAAAATAGCGCTTCGCGCGTTCAAAAGGCCGGAGGGCGGTCCAGAGGTGGGAGCCGCCACACCCGTTTACGCAGAAAACGCAGTTTGCGCACCGTGCGGAAATCATACCCTTTCCGCAGAAAACGCAGTTTACGCACGCTTCTCAATATGCACTACTTACGCATAGTGCGCAAACTGCGGAAACAGTGGTGGAACGCTTCCCCATAAAAGGGTATTCAGCTTAAAGCAGCTTATCCGTTATTATCCGGCATTATCCGGCATTATCTGTTACTATCCGGCATTATCCGGCATTAAG
>CAMGMU010000019.1 GCA_946059305.1 uncultured Bacteroidales bacterium
ATAACCCCGAAGTAAAAGTGGTAACCTATATCTACAAAGAAGAAACAGAATAACCTTTATTATTGACCGCTATCGCAGTCCGACCGCTGACGCTGAAAGACTGATATACAATTAAATAGTGAATAAGTCTGACAGCGGAGCGGTCGTTCAGCGAAAGCGGTCAGACAGCGATAGCGGTCGTTCAGCGAAAGCGGTCCCGACAGTTCGGGATGCAAGCATCGGGCAACGAAGTGGTCAAATATAATCAACTAATAATCAATTATGAAGAAACTATGTTTCATTGCGGCTACCGTTGTAGCCATAGTGCTGGGAATGACCGGCTGTTTCAAGTCTGAGACCTGTGATGCGATTGTCTATTGCCGAGAGGGTTTTGCCGGCGCACTGACCCCCGAAACGGAGGGTTTGAACAGTCAAGAGATGAGAAAGATTTTCAATGCTCACATGTTGGAGTTGGGCGAGTCGTTTGGGGATAACGATGTGATTATCCGCCGCCAAAACAACGAGAAGTATGTGAAGCAAGCAGTCATTCAAGCCGCCAAAGATGCCGATGCCGAGGTGAAAGAGAAGTACGGCGACCCCGTTCGCGTACAAGAGAGGTACTCCCACCTGAGTATCGCCATTTATTACCGATTTGGCGGCAACCCCGAAGTCAAAGTAGCAACCTACACCTACAAGGACGAAATAGAAGATTAATAACCGCCAAACAACCAAATGCCGACGCTTTACGGACGATAAGCCGACAATTACGGTAAAAAGACGGCAAAAGGACGGCAAAAGGACGGCAAAAGGAGCCGAGACGAAGCGGAGAATAACGCAAGTTCTTGCTATTATAAAACTAATTAAAAAACAAAACAATGAAAAAGATTCAGTTAGCACTTATGTGCGCAGTAGTGGCAGTGCTTTTTGCCTGCAAACCCGATGGTGTAAGTGTGAAGGACATGGACGCTACCAAGTTAGACAACACCACCGCCAAATGTTGGGCATATACCATCGTTTATTCCGATGGAAAGACCACAGAAGGCTATTGGTGGGGTACAGAGCAGGAAACCGTGCTCATGTTGCAAACAGTCATCAAGAACGCGGAACACACCGCTGCCAACGAGCCCAAGGACATCACCTACCAGGCAGACGGCACCAAAGACGAACAATCCTGCATGGATAAGAATATGTAAGACCGCAGCAAGACCGCGATCGCTGTCCTCATCCTCCTCAACGGCGTTACCTACGACATGATGGGCAATAGACGCGCAAGTCTTTAGAGATTTGAGGAGTCTGTAGGATACAAAAATAGGCATGGCGGCTCTCACGAGTGACCATGCCTATAAAATTTTTGAATGTAATTACTTTTTCTAGGCTGCAAAGGTACAAAGAATTTTTTACATAGCCAAATATTTTGAACAAAATTTTAAAAATTATCTATGTAGACGGTAAATCCATGGCGGAAATAAGGGTACGATGATTTTTTGGGGGGCAATAGACGCGCAAGTCTTTAGAGAATCGATGAGTCTGTAGGATACAAAAATAGGCATGGCGTCTCTCCCGAGTGGCCATGCCTTTAAAATCTAAAAGTTCATATGAGAAACACTTGCAACTTAAAAAAGTTGCAAGGAGCATTGTAATTATTAGAAAATAATTACAACTTTTTCATCACCAATTTGTCCTTTATTAGGACGATGCAAAGGTACAAAGAATTTTAGACATAGCCAAATCTAAAAGAACAAAATTAAAAAAAACTCAACGACCTTTGGTCTATGATGTCGAGTAAACGGTAATTTCATAGCGGAAGGCCGTTTTTTTTGTTGTCTTTTGGTGGGCAGGGGAAAAGTGGTAATTTTGCAGCCGACAAAACGTGCAGGATTATGGCAATAAGAATTGATACCCAACTATCGGGCAAAACGTTTTATTCAAACGCGCTCAATGAGATACGTATTTCCACGACTGCATCATCGGTGCAGGTGCAGCTGAAGGTGAACGAGGAGACGGTCTTTTCGTCGATGTATTATGCTGATGGGGTGGTGCAGGTGCGCAACCTGTCGTCTTTCTTCGAGTCGCTGATGGAGGAGCGCGAAGTGTCGCTCCTTGGCTTTACGGTCAAAGCGATAGCAGCAGCTGAAGCAGCAGCGGCAGCAGCTGATGAGACTGCCGTGTCGAGCGCGTTCTTCGTGCTGTACTGCCGCGATGCGATCATCGACATACCCGCGGAGACGTTTCTGCAGGATTATTTTCTCACTACCCACGTCAGTCGGTTCACTACCGCCCAAAGCTGTGAGCATCTGAGTCTCTACCGTCCGGACTCCGCAGGCAGCGCCCCAATAACGCTACGGGTAAAGATGTGGCTCAGTCTGCCGGACAATAGAGTGGTGAGCCATACGTACCAGACGCAACTCAGCGCAGGGGTGGGGGTGGTAGGTATCAGCCTGCCGGTGCCGGATGTGCTCCTGCACGCTCGTGCGGCTTATGCCGACTGCCGTTTGCTATCCTTCGAGCTGACGGTGGACAAACGGAGGTGTATGTTCTACGTGCAGCCTTGCCCCTCAGCGGAGCTGTTTATGTTTAGGAACAACTTCGGCTGCTGGGAGTCGGTTTCTTTTCCGGCGGAGAGCCGTTGTGTATTGGAAACGTCGTATTCAGAGTCGCAGGTGGATGGATTGTTGTCGGCATACGATGTACGTCACACGCGCAGGTATGAGTTGGAGTCGTGCTCATTGGTGCCGAACGCGATGCGCTGGTTGGAGCAGTTTGTTCGTTCCTCTCAGGTGCTGCATGGTCAGGGCGATGCTGCGCAACGCGTGCTGATAAAGGAGTATAGGTATGAACGGTCGAATGCGGCGGGCGCACCCCACCAGCTGTCATTCAGTTGGCAGTATGCGGATGGCAGGAGGGCGCATGATGTGCTTACCCTTGATAGCTCCATCTTTACTGAACCCTTTAATGAAACGTATGCCTGATGGAGGAGATGGAGCAAAACGCCCTTGCTGAGCGCGAACGCTACGTGAGGGCATGGAACGACACGATGATCCGCATCTGGCAGGAACGCATCACGCTGCTGGAGGTGATAGATACGCACCGGCTCTTGGAGTCGCCTGCCGCATTGCCTATCCGCGCAGATGGCCGCTTCTATGAGATGACTATCTCTGAAACGTTTTTGGAGTATGGCTTATGGCAGGACTATGGAACGGGTAAAGAAACGCCCCGCGGGAACAGCGGCGACCTCGGCAGGCGCAAGATGCGCCAGCGTCGCCCGTGGTTTTCCAAGAAATACTATTCGTCGGTACTTAACCTCAGGGATTTTCTGAGCGAGAGCATAGGGCGGGAGTTTTGCGGGATCATGGCCGACACCTTTGAGCGAATCAATAAATTATGATACTATGACGAAAAACGAAATCCAAACCCTGATTACCGCCTTGGGTAATCAAACGCAACCCAAGTCCATTACGCCTACGATGATGGCTGATATCCTACGGAATATCGTAAATGTAATCCCCAGCGATTCGCCAACAGGCGCATCCAGTTCTGCGGAGTACGTGTATCAACGTGGCCAGAATATTGAGTTCTTTTTTGGGCATACAGTAAAGAGCAGCTCAACTACTGCTGTTGCATGCCCCATCGTGCTCGACGATGATACGTTGCAATGTATCACTGGTCAGATTGTTGACATCAGCACGAATGACGATTCTTCACCTATGGTTAAGGCCATTCAACCTTGCCTTGTAGAAATCACCGGTTATCTGACTGTCCAAGCAGCAGGAGACTGCTCGTCAAACCGGATCTTTCAAATGTATAAAACAGATGAAAATGGTGAACGAGCTGATGTGCAAGTAAACGCAGTTCACTTCACAGACACAACGCAAGTCTTCTCCGTGCCCATCAATTATATGGCATTCCTGTTCGCCGGAGAAACGTTGCACTTGACCACGTACACCTCGTCAGGTACAACAACTATCTCCGCCAATTCATGGCTGAATATCAAAGCTGTTCTTGTAAAAATGTAACCACAACCCCCTAAACCTATAACGATGAAAGAACAAAAACATTCTCTGTCTCCGCAAGGCTGGGCAGGTATCCTCCTTGCGACGATCATCTCCATCTCCTACCTCATTGGGTTGATAACGCCCCCTCCCGGTGAACTGAAACCAACGCAACTCGAAGGGATGGAATGGATGGTCAAACTGGTGCTCATCTTCTTTGCGTGGGACGCAGTGAAGAGCGGCCTTAACGCCATCTTTGAGCATGGTAAAACCAAACTGACTATCAGCCAACAGTCTAAACAAACTAAACCCGGAGGTTCCCCCGACTAACGGGGAAACCGGCTTCCGCCGGAAGGGGCTACTAAACCAAATTACTATGAGAAAAATTTCTGAAATTATCGTGCATTGCACAGCTACCTTCTCAGACCAGAAGGTGACAATCGACATCCTTCGCAAGTGGCACAAGAAGCATGGCTTCAAGGATGTAGGCTATCACTATCTCATTGATCTCGATGGCAACATTCTCACCGGGCGACCGGTGGAACAAGTGGGCGCGCATTGTAAGGATCACAACGCGCACTCTATTGGTGTTGCTTATGCCGGAGGCCTGGGCGCTGACGCCCGTCCTGCCGACACGCTCAACGAGAAGCAGCGGGCATCGCTCATTCAACTGTTGTCAGAGTTGAGAGAGCAATACCCTGATGCCACAATCCATGGGCACAATGAGTTTGCCAACAAGGCGTGTCCTTGTTTTGATGTACAACAATTTATAAAGGAGGTGGGCCTATGAAGTCTCACGTCCTTTACAAGTTGCACTCGGTGACCCGCCGAGTGATACATCTCGCTCTTGGTGTGCTATCTTGGCTGAAGCGAACGGCTGTCCAGGCAGTCGCTTCAATTATGAATACTATATGCATGGTGTTCTTAGTATCGCTCGTTACTGGTTGCCATATGAATCGCCACGTGGTTACCCATGTGGACGATACAGGTGTCAGCCAGACCGGACATCGAGAACAGGCTGTATCGAGCCGACTCGATAGCGTGTTCTCTCAGCTTTCTGCTTCAGCCGATAGCATAACCTTGATTTTGTATGGTAATGCTATTCCCTCCACAGTGCTGAGCAGTTTTGCCTCCGCTACAGGTTGTGGTGTGACCTCCACCTCCACGTGTAGTGCGACGAGCGCATTACATGTTCCGGCTCCGGACACACTACAATCTTCCGCTCCGGCTTCGCTGCCCGGCACGGCTCCGGGAACCTTCGCGGGAGTGATGGGCGACCATCCTCCTGCGAAGGCTCGTATTACCATACATTCCCCGCGAATAAACAAGGAAATTCGGAGTGGTTCCAGCTCCTGCGTGGCTACCAATGTGGCCGATAGCACAAGGAGCAATACGGAGGCCCACACATCCACCGATGACTCCAAAGAGGTCATTGGAGGCGCTGAACCTCCCAAGCTGACTTGGGTGTTCATTGTGTTGGGGCTCGGTATTACACTCCTCTTAATCGGTACTATTTTCGGCTACATATGGCTGCACAAAAAGGGGCTATTGTAGAGAAACATTCCTTTTTCGCTTGTTGGCAAACACCGTCCATTTATAAAGGCTTTACTATTAGAAACACTATTGCATGGTGTTTCAAGTAGTAAGGCCTTTTTTCTGTTCGCTCTTCCGCATGCGTATAGGCCGACGAGCGGTTTATACACGTGCGTAAGGCTCATTACCGCGCATCCGCGGATTTTCCGTGGGCGAGAGTGGGGACTCTTGCGGTCGCGGTGATGGTGTGGAGACTCCGAAGGCTTTGGGCGAGAGTGGGGGACTCTTGCGGTCGCGGTGATGGTGTGGAGACTCCGAAGGCTTTGGGCGAGAGTGGGGGACTCTTGCGGTCGCGGTGATGGTGTGGAGACCATAGGCTTTGGGTGAGAGTGGGGGACTCTTGCGGTCGCGGTGATGGTTGGGAGACTCCGAAGGCTTTGGGAGAAGGTGGAGACTCTTGGCTTTGGTCTTCGCGTAGTCCAGCACGCGCATTATGTGCGTGTGGGACATATTGCGCGCGCGTAAGCATTAGAGACTCGCAATGCGCTTGCGTACGTAGAGGGACTTTAGAGGTCAGCGAAAAGGTGAGAGACTTTTGGGGCATTTTTTTAGGTTGGACTTTTTCAATGTGACCGAGGTGGTCGCTTGACATATAATGCAAAATTATTAGTGCGTATGTGAGTGGCTAAAGCAGGGCGGACGGTGGGGCTTGTGACACTAAGGAGGGGAAAATTTCCCCTCCACCTCTTTTGTTTTTCCAATGTATGCTGAATTTTTGTCCGACGAGGGCCGGAAATTTTCAAGGACAGTTTGGAAATTTTTCCGATTTTTGGACTTAATTAATTGATTTTACAGGGTTTTACGGGTGATTTGGGCTTTGTCTTTTCGTATGCGTGAGTTGTTGACTAATTTTGCGGAAAAATTTGATACTATGTCAGACTATTCAACAAACGCTTCCGTCAATCTTCAAGTGAACGGACAACAAGCTCAGGAGACGCTTATGAACCTTCGCAAGCATGCTCTTGATTTAACAGAGCAGATTGCCAAAGCGGCAGCTGCGGGAGATAAGGTTAGTATGCAAAAACTTCGTAAGGAACTCAAGGAGACGAACCGACAGATCAAAGAAATGGAGTCGGCAACTCAGCAGGTAGATAATGTGCTTCGCAGGCTGGATAAGGCAACACCTCATGAACTCCAGAAAGTACTCCAAACGCTCAATAAGCAACTTCAGTATATGGAACGCGGTTCCGATGTGTGGCAGCAGCAGACCCAACGCATCCGGATGGTGAAAGATGAAATATCTCGAGTTAATGGTGAACTCTCTCGTTCCCAATCTTTATTGGAGCGCTTTAACAACAAGTGGCAAGAGTGGCAGACTGTAGCCATGGGTGCAGCAGCTGCTTTTACCGGTGCCGTCATGGCAGGCCGCTCGGCCGTGAATGCCTATGCAGAGATGGAGCAGGAGATGGCCAATGTGCGTAAGTTTACGGGCATGACTAATGATGAAGTGGTAGCCTTAAACAAGGAGTTTCTGAAGATTGATACTCGTTCGGGTCGCGACGAACTGAACAAGTTGGCTCAGGAGGCAGGCCGATTGGGTAAAACATCGCTTGAGGATGTGCTCGGTTTCGTGAAGGCAGCAGACCAAATCAATGTCGCATTGGACGATCTGGGCGATGGTGCAACGCTGACGCTATCCAAACTTACGAGTATCTTCGGTGACGAAGCACGTTTGGGTACAGAAAGATCGTTGTTGGCCGTAGGCTCGGTCATCAATGAACTTTCTCAGAACTGTACCGCTTCAGCTCCTTACCTCGCTCAGTTCGCCAAGCGTCTTGCCGGTGTAGGTGCCCAAGCGGATATGACTATCCCGCAAATCATGGGCTTTGCTGCTGTCCTTGATTCTCAGGGTCAGGCAGTTGAGATGTCCGCGACGGCCATGTCAAAGGTAATCATGAACATGTTCAAGGAAACCGACAAGCTTTGTGCTGCCACGGGGCTTAATGTGGAGGAGTTCAATGCTGCCCTCAAACGCTCTACGAACGAAGGTCTGATGATGCTGCTTGACCAGCTGCACAATGCAGGCGGCATTGATGTACTCGCTCCGATATTTAAGGATATGGGTGAGAACGGCGCTCGTGCGTCATCCGTGATCTCCGCTCTTGCAGCCAATATTGACATGGTCAAATGGGAGCAGGAGGAAGCCACGAAAGCCTTTGAAGAGGCAACGTCCATCACCAAGGAGTTTACAGTTCAGAACACCACAGTACAAGCGGGTCTCGATAAGGCCCGAAAGGGCTTTACAGAGATGTCGGTTGTATTGGGTGAGAAACTGGCCCCTGTCATGAAACATGTGATCACATCTTCATCCGCAACGCTTCGTTTGATGGCAATGATGGTCGATTTTATCAGTAAGAATATAGCGTCCATCGTAACCATTACGGCAGCCATTATTGCGTACACGATAGCGGCTAACGCAGCTGCCGTTGCGCAAAAAGTGTATAGTACGGCAGTCAAGGCAGCCACTACGATACAGAAAGCTTTCAATACGGCTATCAAACAGAATCCCCTCGGTCTGATAGCAGCCGCCGTGACGGCCGCTGTTGTCGCATTGGTGGAGTACCGTAAGCACCTTCGTCAGGTGGCAGCAGAGCATGATGCCGTTGGCCAAGCCGAGAAAGCAGCATACAAGGAGTATGCTGCATCCAAGGCTAAGGTGGAACAACTGTCAGCAGCAGTACACAACAATGCCTTGTCTCTCAGTTATCGCAAGAAGGCGTTGAAGGAACTGCAATCCATCGTGCCCGGTTACCACGCCAGTCTGACGAAAGAAGGCGAGCTGATTAATGACAATACAACTGCCATTCAACAGTACCTCTCGGTACTCCAAAAGAAACTCCAGTACCAGGCTTATGAGGATAAGTTGGCTCAGCAATACGCAAAGCGTGCTGAAAAGGAGATGGAATTGGACGAAGCGAAGATAGTAGCTCAACAAAGACGAGATGAATACACAGTAGAGGTCCGAAATGTCACTCGTGATGTCAATGGTAATATAACTGCGGGTAGTGCAATTAAGATGGATAAGGCGTTGAATAAGTCGCGCAATGCAGACAAGGCAGTTACCGAATTGCAAGATGAGTTGGCGGTTATTGATGAACAGATTGATAAACTGACAGCAAAGATTGGTAAAACGGATGCTGTAATACCCGTTACAGTCGAACCTGTGATAGAGGAAGATAAGCCGCTATCGTTGCCGGCTACAACTGAAAAAGCAGATAGTAAGAATAAGTTCCAAGCAGAAGACGATTGGAAAGAGCGTGAGCAAGCGCTGAACCGCATTGCTTACGCCAAGGGTGAGGCAGACTACGATGCGTACGTCAAGCGCATGCTTGCCATTGAGGTGGAGTATAATGAGAAGAAGTTAGCTCATACCGATTTGCTAGGCAATGAAGAGGTGACGATTCAAGCAGCTTATGAAGACGCGAAGTTTAAGCAACGTCAGAATGCCATTGAGGGCACTATTGAGCAGGAGAATGAGGAGAATGACCGCTTACTGGCCATTCTCAACCAGAGATATGTAGATGGTGAACTCTCTGCCCGCCTGTTCCAGGCGTCCATCGAGATGCAGGAGTTGGAGCACTTACGTCGTGTAGCGAACCTTTATGACGAAGGCAGCAAGGAAAGGCTGAAAGCGGAGAAGACGTATCATGACACGTCTCTTCGTTATCAGCAGAAGCACCTTCAGGAAGCCAAGCAGATTCAAGAGAAGATGCGCGAGACGTACTTCACCAAGGCATATACGGTAACGGATGAAGAATCCTATAACCGGGATATGAAGAATCTTGAGCTTGTCTATAAGCAGATGCTGGAAGCAGCCGGTCATAGCAATAAGGATCGCCTGAAGGTGGAACGAGCTTTCTACGAAGCCAAGTACCAATTGGCCCGTAAGTATAACATCAAGGAAGCTAAGCACCTGTCGAACTCCTTTAGGAGCGCTATTGATGATAGCATTGATTGGCTCAATTCGGATGCGGGAAAAGCCATGACCGAGTCTTTCTCCATGATTGTGGAGCAGATGGGTTCCATCTTCTCGGGATTGAGCGATATCATCCAAGCGGAGCTCGAAATTCAGACGGCCAAAATCGAAACCCGATATGATGCAGAGATAGCAGCCGCAGAGGGTAACAAATCCAAGGAAGTAGCTTTGGAGCAACAGAAACAAACCGATATAGGTAAAGCCAAGAAGGATGCCAACCGAAAGATGTTTGCCATGCAGGTGCTGCAAGCTATTGCTCAGACGGCTATGTCTGCCATCGCAGCTTACAGTTCAGCAGCAGCTATTCCTATTGTAGGTTTTGTGATGGCACCTATTGCAGCCGCCATGGCCGTAGCAGCTGGAGCCATCCAGATTGCATCCATAAAGAAGCAGCAGCAAGCATCCGATAATATCAGTTATGCAGGTGGTGGTTTCACGAAGCCGGGAAACAAATACGAGGAGGTAGGTATTGTTCACGCAGGCGAGTGGGTGGCAAGTCAGGAACTCTTGGCAAACCCAACGGCAAGGGCCATGATAAACACCCTTGATTATGCCCAACGCACCAATACCATAGGCTCCTTAAACGCTGATGATGTGTCCGCGTCCATCACAGCTCCACAGGTAATTGCCAAGGCTTCGTCTGATGGGCATCTACAGCAGTCGCTAACGGCAACTGCCGTGACCTTGAAGGAATATAGCCGAGTGATGAAAGACCTGAATGCTCGTCTTAATGAGCCATTTGTAACGGTCAATACCGTAACCGGTGACGTGGGTATAAAGAAAGCCCAAGATGAGTATGAGCAGTTAATACGTAATAAAACGCCTAAATCCCGCAGATAATGGAAATTTATGTAGATAAAAAACGCGCAGTGCTGAAGAAGGGCACTTCATTTGATTTTGTTTCGGAGAACCGATATTTCTCTGGAGCAGACAGTTATACCATGGCAATCACCTTCCCTCTGAAGGATTGCCCCGAGAATCTTGCCATCTTCGGGCATATCAACCGAAAAGATGTCATCGCCAAGAAACTGCTGTTTGACTGTGAGCTTCGTAGTCTGACGTTCTACAAGCGCGGCTCCATCACCATCACCGAGATTACAGATGTGCAGGTGAAGACGCAGTTTTTGGAGGGGAAATCGGTCGCCAATTATTCGGATCAGTTCGATACGCTCTACATCAATGAGCTCGAATTGGGCTATCCGGATACGTCTCCTTCCAATACAGCAGCCAACGTATATGTTGGCCATAGTATTGATGATGGTCTAAATTACCTGGCTTTGCCTTGGGTAAATAACCACAGTGGCAACCTACAAAATCGATCGGTTTATGCCTCCATGTCCACTGCCATTAAAGGGCCTGACAGTTGGCATAGCAGTGTCAACAAACTCTCTTTCCAGCCGTATTTGCTGTATGTCTTGGAGTTGATTTGCAATGCCATCGGTTACACGTACGACTTTACAGCCCTTCGTAATAGCCCATATCGTTATCTGATTATCTGCAACACACTGCCATCTGCATGGGATACCACGAACTTTGCGCTTGCTTTGCCGCATTGGACGCTGACAGAGTTCTTTGAGCAGCTGGAGTATTTTCTTAATGGAGAGTTTGATATCAACCAAGCAGAACGTAAGATAAGGTTTGGATTCTCCTCTGTCGCCATCAAGGCTGCCGGAGCAATAGAGATTAAGACTGTGGTCGATGAGTTTTCTGCTACCATTGAAGACGCAGGAGCTTGCAAATATCGAGAGTTTGTCAATCTGAAATTTGCTGACTGCAATCATCGTATGTGGAAGTATTACTCCTGCAAATGGTTTGTAGATATGATGAAGAACACCGACGTGGTGCTTTCGTCTGGTTTAGGGTCATATAACTATGGCAAGTTCTATCGAGAGGTTAATGGTGCGCAGGGCTTATATATCCAGCTCAGAGATGCTGCTGATTTTGTGGAGTCGGAGTATAGCGGATGGAATCCGGAGTATCTTTATTATTGTAAGTATGAAGATACGTACTTCATCTTGCGCAACTATGGTTCGTACATAGTTGATTCCTCGAAGCCTGAGAATTTGGAGGGTAATAAGCGGTATAAGAACTTGCTTGAGCCAATCAATATGTTTGGCGATTCTATTGTTGATGAGGAAGCAGACACTATTGAACTTAAGATAGTGCCCGCATGGATTGATGAAGCGTATGCCGACGGCACGCTCCAGGGTAAGTCTTTGTTTCTTGATTGTGGAGAGTACCACAATGGCGTTGAAAACATAATTCCGTGGAACTACTCGCAGCAGAAGCTCGACGCTGGAGAACAAGAACGTTCTGTGGAATACTTTGATAAGTTGTACATGGGATTTTGGAGTGGTACTCTGTACCCTTGTATGATGGGCACGTTGGCTTATCCAGTCATCGACCGCATCATCACGTACCCCAATGAAATGAACTATAATGAAACTCCTTTCACTATGCGTCTGCGTGCAACAGAATATGGAACGTACACGAAAACGTATAAGATTAGCAGCAAGAAGAAATATACGTTCAAGTTCCTTGCAGACAAACTCCCGAATGTACGTAGTGTGTTTATCATTCATGGGCAGCGATATCTTTGCGAAAAGTTGACAACCAACTTCACGGAGGATGGTATGTCGCAACTTGTTAAGGCCGAGTGTTGGCTGGTCGAGGATTAGCCCTCGACCGCCATACTCGTTTATTCTTCAATATTTTTCTCTAACTTTACAAGTTTCTTCTTACCCAAAGAGACGTTTGCCCCTCGGACTGCTTCAATCATCTTCCCTGTATCCTTTCCAATATATTTGTTAGTCGTGGAGATATCCGCATGTCCGGCAGCCTCTTTTACTTGGTTGATACTTACACCTGCCTCCAACATCTCTGTAATACCGGAGTCTTTGAGAGAGTAGAGTTGCATCTCATCCGGCAGACCGCATTCCTTACGAATTTTCATCCAATGCTTTTTGAACATAGAATGGTAACAAGGATCTGGGCCACACTCATAATTGGAGTTTATGAGATACCATGTCGGCAAAATCCCCGGCTTGGAAAGAAGCGGTATGAGCATTGCTATACACGTGTCACTTAGTGCAGCATCTCTATCCTTGTGGGTCTTCGCTTTATTGGCAGGGATGTGTATGCACTTGTTTATGAGGTCAACATCACGAACTTGTAGACGCTCGATTTCGCTTGGTCGGATGAGAGAGGTGAACACCAGGTGCATCACGATCTCATAATTGGGGTGCTTGGATGAGCGCACGTAATTAATTACTTTATCGCGCGCCTCAGGTGGAATTAATCCACGAATCTTCTCTTGCTTCTGGAGTGTCTTAATTTGATCAAAGGGATTGTCATTTACAAACTCATGTTCTTTTAGCCAGTTAAAAGCAGCACGATACTTCTTTAGATAGGTGTTGTATGTATTGTTGTTGAACTTGGGTCGGTTACGTAAATCTTCCATGAACTGACGGGCGATGCTCACATTGAATTTGATGCAGGCTATTTCCCCGATTCCCTTCTCAACAAGCCAATCTTTGAGTATTTTGGCTACTGATGTATAGGAAACCATGGAAGCTTCACGAAGGTCGCGTCCCTTATCCGTTATGTATGCATCTAAACCATAGGATAGGGTCTGTAATTGCTTCGTATTCTTCGAACCATCTGTAAACGGATTCCAACCGGAAGCCAGTTTGATGTTGATATCGCATAACACTTTATTAGCCGCTACCTTGAACTCCATGAGAGTCCGGCATCGGTTTTTGAGGGCATTGAGGCGAAAGACCTTTCGCTCTAATTTTGATGTTACGGGATTGAGTACGTGATACTCTACGAAGTAGCCACTCTTGTACGCCTTCAGTGTGGCGGGAAGGTACGTTACGAAGTTGAACGTTGAAAGTTGCGATTCAAACATTTTTTTTTCTTCTTTGAGTTGACTTTCAAAGGAGAATTTTTTTGAAACGGCTTATTTTAACGTGAAGACTGCTAAAAAAAGTTGCGACGTCTTTGCGACACTTTTTTTAGCAGTCTCTGTAAGTTGCTGATTATCAGCCTTGTTGCTTAACCAGGACTCGAACCCAGACAGACAGAACCAGAATCTGTAGTGCTACCATTACACCATTAAGCAATGCGCTTTCTTAAAAGCGGTGCAAAATTACTGCTTTTTTTTGAAACAGCAAAATTTTTTTCGAAAAAAATGCAGAAAAAATGCGTTTTTGGTTGTTTTTGATAAGTTAAGTGCGCAAATTGTCGATCATCATGCGGAAAATGCGTATATACTCGGGTGTGGTACCGCAGCATCCTCCTACCATGTTCAGCATCCCTTCGCGTATCATCGTTTGGATCACCTGAGCCATCTCATCGGGCGTATGCTCGTATCTGCCCTCCGCATTGGGCAGACCGGCATTGGGATAGCAGCAGAGGCAACATCGCTGGTTCACCGCCTCTTGCATCTGCTTCAGGTAAGGCAACATAGCGCGTGCGCCGTATCCGCAGTTGAGCCCCACGGCAAGGGGCTGGGCCGCCAAAGCCGTTTCCACAAACATCGGGATCGTATGTCCTGACAGCATGCATCCGCTCTCGCCTGCCACCGTCATGCACACGATCATCGGCGGCATGGCTCCCGCACGCTGCGCCAGTTGTTCGGCTGCCAAGAGTGCGGCTCTCAGGTTGCGTATGTCGGTTACCGTTTCGATAAGCAAAGCATCCGCCCCTCCCTGCAAGAGTGCCTCCATCTGTATGCGGTATGCCTCTGCGAGCATACGGAAAGCGCGTTCCCCATCATCGGGCTGGGCGCAATGCATCGTGGAGAGCATGTACTCGGTAGGCCCTACATCGCCGAGCACGAAGCGCTGCTGCCCAGTGGTGACGGTGTATTGGTCGGCAACTTGTCTGGCCAATCGTGTCGCATAGAGATTGATTAGTGGGTTGCCATGGCTGCTGAAAGTGCAGGTAGTGATGCAGTCAGCCCCTGCCGCAAGATAGGCGCGATGGATCTGCGCAATCTCTTGGGGCTGGTCGATAACGAGCGCATCGGCGAGCCCTCGGTAATGGGGTAGGCGGCTCTGCAGGAGCGAACCCATGGCACCATCAAGGAGGAGGATACGCTGGGATATGGCTTGGGTGATAGTCATCGCAGGGGTTAACGTTCGTCGATTTTCCCGCGATACACCACAAAGCGCTGCCAGAGAAACTCGGTGATGAGGTTGAGGAGCATGTTGATGGCCGTAACCAGATAGGGATTCCACGCAACGGGTTCGGCCGTGAGCGCGTGTTCAAGCCACGTGGTGGATGGGGTAAAGAAGGCATAATAGAGCGCCACAAGCGCCATGGCTCGGGGCACGTTGGCATACGAGCGAAAAGTGAAGCGGCGGTTGAGGGTGAAATTCCAGAGCACCGACAGCACCAATGCAATCAGATAACACAGCCAATGCGGCCAATGGAGCGCCTCCTCCATGAGGGCGAATGAGCCCATCTGGATGACTCCCGCCGAAGCCGAGAAAAGCAGGAACTTCAGCGCACGTACAGATTCGTTTTTCTTACTCATAACTGCCGCAAAATTACAAAAAAACGCGCATTCTGCCAAATTTTGCATAAGAAATGCCCCGAAAATGAAAAGAATTTACACTTTTTTTGCATAATTCAGAAAAACTTTGTACCTTTGCATGCCCATTAGTGCGCTCGCGCGCGCGTCCAGCACGTGCGGTAATGAATTATGTATCATTTATAAAATATGTATCATTTATAAAATTCAGATAAGATGAAAAATTTCGTAGAAGAACTCCGTTGGCGCGGCATGCTGCACGATATCATGCCGGGCACGGAAGAACAGCTAAACAAAGAAATGACGACCGCCTACTTAGGCATCGACCCGACCGCCGATTCACTCCATATCGGTCACCTCTGCGGCATCATGATGCTGCGTCATCTGCAGCGTTGCGGGCATAAGCCCATCGCCCTGCTGGGTGGCGCTACCGGTATGATAGGCGACCCCTCGGGTAAGTCGGCCGAGCGTAACCTGCTCACCGAAGAGGTGCTCCGACATAACGTTGCCTGCATTCAGGCGCAGCTCGAGCATTTCCTCGATTTCCATTCTACCGAACCCAATGCGGCAGAGCTCGTAAACAACTACGACTGGATGAAAGACTATACGTTCATCGACTTTGCGCGCAACATCGGCAAGCTCATCACGGTCAATTACATGATGGCCAAAGACTCGGTGAAGAAGCGTTTCAACGGCGAGTTTTCGCAGGGTATGTCGTTTACGGAGTTTACCTATCAGCTGCTTCAGGGGTATGATTTTGCGTATCTTAATGAGCATAAGAACTGCAAGCTTCAGATGGGCGGCTCGGATCAGTGGGGTAATATCACGACCGGCACGGAGCTCATTCGCCGCATGACGGGCAACGAGGCGTATGCGCTCACCTGTCCGCTCATTACTAAAGCCGATGGCGGTAAGTTCGGCAAGACGGAGAGCGGCAACGTATGGCTCTCCAAGAAATACACCAGCCCGTATAAGTTCTATCAGTTCTGGATGAACGTGTCAGACGACGACGCCAAGCGGTATATCAAGATCTTCACCTCGTTGGAGAAAGAGGAGATCGATGGGCTGATAGCGGCGCACGATGAGGCTCCGCATCTGCGTGTGCTGCAGAAGCGTCTGGCAGAAGAGGTGACGGTGATGGTGCACAGCCGCGCGGATTACGAGGCGGCCGTAAGCGCGAGCAATATCCTCTTCGGCAACGCCACCGCCGAAGCGCTTCGCAGCCTCGATGAGGAGACGTTCTTGCAGGTGTTTGAGGGCGTGCCGCAGTTTGAGGTGAGCCTGAGCGAGCTGGAGGCGGGCATCCCTGCTATGGACTTGCTGGCCGTGAAGACGCAGATCTTCCCCTCCAAGGGCGAAGCGCGCAAGATGATGCAAGCCAACGGATTCTCGATGAACAAAGAGAAACTGACGGATATCAATGCCGTTATCTCAACCGATGCCCTCCTCAATGGTAAGTATATCCTTTGCCAAAAGGGCAAGAAGAATTATTTCCTCGTAGTAGCCAAATAAAAGCCGCGTATGAAGAAAGCAGCATTTTTCTGCGCCTTTCTGCTGAGCGCTCTGATAGGCTACGCAGAGGTGCCAGACGACTACAAGCAGAAGTATGCCTCGCTGAGCGGCAAGGCAGGCGAGGCGCTGTTTGATGCGCTCTCCGCCATCGCAGCCGAGGGCTATCAGGCGCATTCGTACAACGACTTATGGGCGTTTTTCAGCACGACCGACGTGACGGCTGACAGCTTGATATGGGATATCTATTCCAACTGCACGTTTATCCCCGGCACTAACCAATGCGGCAACTACTCGAAGGTGTGCGACTGCTACAACCGCGAACATTCGTTGCCGAAATCATGGTTCGGCGGTAGCACGAACAACGCGCCGGGCAATGACCTTTTTCACCTCTACCCCACGGACGGCAAGGTGAACGGTCAGCGCAGTAGCTACCCGTATGGCGAATGCGCCGAGGGTGAGTCGCTGGGCGGTCAGGCGCTGGGCAGGTTAGGCAACAGCACGTTGGCAGGGCATGAGCAGGCCGGGATGGTGTTTGAGCCGAACGGGCAGTACAAAGGCGATCTGGCTCGTTCGTACTTCGGTATGCTGGTGCGCTATGGCCGCACGTTTGCTTTCAATCAGGCCGCAGGCGGGGTGGTGATGTTCAGCAACAGCGGTGGTAGCATCAGCGCTGCCAACCATTTCGGCTTTACGCCTTATTCGGTGGCGCTGCTGATGGGCTGGGATGCGGCCGACAGCGTGAGTGAGAAAGAGCAGGCTCGCAACGATGCCATTCAGCTCACGCAAGGTAACCGCAACCCGTTTATCGACTGCCCGGTCTTGGCGCAATACCTCTGGGGGCAGAAAGCAGGGCAGGCGGTGGCGCTGCAAGACTTGGTGGACTGCGGCTGCGCCGATGCAGGCAGCGAGCCGAGCGGGGTGGAGCAGGTGGCTTTTCCATCGCTCACGCTCAGCTCAACCGCGGAAGGGTGCACGTTCACCTGCCTGCCTGCGGGCGCTACGATAGCGGTGGTGAGCGCCAGCGGTCAGCTGATGCAGCTGCTCGCCGCGAGCGGCCCCGAACAGACGATAGCCCTACCAGCTGGCTTCTACTTGCTGATCGTGCGCGCAGGCGCACAGCAGCAGGCATTTAAGGTAGTGAGGTAGGGAATTTTACGCAGATACTATCTGCTACTAAATGAACGATACGGGGACGCAGATAATATCTGCTACCAACGAACAATACGAAAAAAAGCCGTAGCGGAAGCTACGGCTTTTTGCGCGATTTTCGGGGGCCCTATGGGGAGGGAAGGGACGCAGATAATATCTGCTACCAATGAACAATACGGGGACGCAGATAGTATCTGCTACTAAATGAACGATACACAAAAAGCCTCGAGCCGAAGCTCGAGGCTTTGCGGTGCGGACGGGACTCGAACCCGCGACCTCCGGCGTGACAGGCCGATATTCTAACCAACTGAACTACCGCACCAAGGGTGTTCGTACTTCCTTTTCGAAAGCGAGTGCAAAGGTACTGCTTTTTTTTGAATTGACAAAATTTTTCGGAAGAAAAATGCAAAAAAACATGCATTTTTTTGATTTTTGCTTCGTTTTTGAGTATTACACTATGCAAATATGACGGTTTTTGTGTTTTTCTATATGGCAGATGCTTTTCTCTAAGCAGTTGCTTATCGGGCGAAAAACAGCAGCTGCTCATGCCGAATGATGGCGCCAAGCAGCTGCTGAGATTCTTACACCTTAATTTATATATATAAGGCGAGATTATTTAACGGTATAGGGCACTTGCGTGCGGATATACGGAGGGAGATTATTTTACGGTATAGGGCACTTGCGTGCGGATATACGGAGGCGAGATTATTTTACGGTATATGGCACTTGCGTGCGGATGTCAGCGGAAGAAGCGCCAATGAGGATGGTGTATGCGCCCTTGTCGGTTACGAAGGCATGTTGCTGTTCGCTGAAATACTGGAACATCTCTTCGGTGAGGGTGAAGGTGATGGTCTTCGTTTCGCCGGGCTGCAGGGCTACTTTGCTGAATGCTTTGAGCTCTTTCACCGGTCGCTGCACGGACGGCTTCTTAGGCGCAACGTAGAGCTGCACTGCCTCTTTACCCGCTACCTTTCCGGTGTTGGTGATTGTAAGGCTGACTTGATTGCCGCTGATGGTAGCTTTGCCATATTCGAAAGTGGTGTAAGAGAGTCCATGTCCGAATGGGAAGAGCGGCTGTGCTTTGCAGGTTACGCCAGTGAGCGCCTTGCGTGCTTTAGGCGAGAGGTCGGCATAGCGATAGCCTACGAAGATATCCTCTCGGTAGTATTCTTCCATGAGTTCGGGCTGCTCCTTGGTTCGTTTATCCGAAGGCACACCGGGATACACCTCTTCTCCCATCTGATGAGCGGGGTAGTCGGTGAGTGCGGGCATGATAGTGAAGGGAAGTTTGCCGGATGGGTTGACATCTCCGAAGAGCACGTCAGCAATCGCATTTCCGGCTTCTGAACCGAGGAACCACGCTTGCAATACGGCCGGCACCTTGTCGAGCCACGGCATAGCTACGGCATTGCCGCTGATGTTTACGAACACCATGTTTTTATTGACAGCAGCAATGGCTTCAATCACCTCGTTTTGTCCGTACGGCAGTTCGTATGCCAAGCGATCAACACCTTCGCAGTCTTGGTGTCCTTCTTTGTTGAGTCCGCCAATGAAGATGACGATATCGGCTTTTTTAGCTGCCTCAACGGCTTCTGCTCGCACTTCTTCAGCCGGCCGATGATCTTCCAGTTCAGCTCCAACGATCATGCCGTCTTGCTGGGTAGCGCCGGTGCCTACGTATCCGCGCACCCATTCCACGTTAGCTTCTTTTCCTGCACGCATGCGGATGCCTTCCAGCGGAGAGATTTCGTAGAGCGTCTTGAGGGAGGATGAACCACCGCCTACGGTGAGCGGCTTCTTGGCATTCTCGCCCACTACAAGGATGGTAGGAACGACGTATTGGAGGGTCATGATATCGCCCTGCTTGCAGCGGTCGGTAGCGAGTTTGGCAGGATTGATGGGGAGGACGTTATCTCTGTTTTGGAGCAATACGATTCCTTCGTCAGCCACTTGTCGAGCTGTAGCACGATGCTCATCGGAGCAGAGGTTGCCGAAGCCCTGGCGTTTAGCCATCGTAGTGCGGAAAATGAGGCGGAGGATATTGCGGCATTTGTCGTCGAGCTCTTTTGTTCCATATTTGCCCTCTTTGATGAGGTTGTAATACGGCTGCGCGAGGTAGTAGGAGTCATAGGCATTGGATAATCCCCATGACAGTCCATTCGTCCACGATCCATACTCCAGGTCGAGGCCGTATTTGATGGCATCGTCGGTATCGCAGCATCCGCCCCAATCGGATACTACGGCACCATCAAAGCCCCATTCGCCTCGCAGGATATCCACGAGCAGGCACTTGTTGTGGCAGCAGAATTGGTCGTTGTAGCGGTTATACGACCCCATAATCGACCATGCTCCACCTTCTTGAACGGCAGCCTTGAAAGCAGGTAGGTAAATCTCGTAGAGTGCGCGATCCGACACGTGTACGTTGGTCGTGTGGCGGTTTACTTCCTGATTGTTGAGGGCGAAATGCTTCACGCAAGCCGCTACACCATTTTTCTGTACTTCTTGGATATAGGGCACTACCATACGGCTCGCGAGGAGCGGGTCTTCGCCCATGTATTCGAAGTTACGGCCATTGAGGGGTGTGCGGTAGATATTTACGCCGGGGCCGAGTAAGATGGTTTTGCGTCGGTAGAGTGCTTCTTCTCCAATGGCTTTTCCATAGATAGCCGACATATCGGTGTTCCAAGTGGCAGCCAAGCAGGTGAGTGCAGGGAAAGCAGTGATGGAGTCGTTCGTCCAATTGGCGGTGTTCCATTCATCCCACAGCACTTCTGCTCTAACGCCGTGCGGGCCGTCGGTGCACCAAATCTCGGGTATTCCGAGACGCGCAACGCCAGCAGATGAGAATTTGGATTGCGCGTGGAGCATCTTCACTTTCTCTGCCGTAGTCATTCGGCTGAGTGCGTCTTCTACGCGCTGCTCAATAGGCGCATTTTCATCGAGATAAATGGGAGTAGCCGTGTTGCTGACTTGCGCTTGGATAGTAAGCACAGTCAGAGCAATAGTCATTGTTGATACAATTCTTTTCATGATGCATATAGGAAATTAGGGATTAACTTCGTAACCAAGCGAGGATGTTTTTTCGGTCTTCAATCAGCCATGCGAGCACTGCACCGGCAATCCACCCTGCGAGCATAAAGAGGATCCTCCAAATGTGCGGGTTTCTTACGGGCGCGGGATTGAGTGCGAAATTGGAATCAAGCACAACGGGTGCTGTCATTTGGCTTAACTCATGGGTTACCTGCTTTCGGCGCTCCATCAGTTCGAACATATCGTTGTGCATAACCTGCACCTCTCTCGAACCAACCACCAATCCGGGTGACCACGGTCTAACTTTCGTTTGCGTGCTGATGCCTTGATTGAAATAAAACTCGGTGATGAAACTGTCGAGCACTTCGGTTTGCACGCGGCAGAATTCCGCATATCGTTCGATGTCAGCTTTCTTGGCTTCAAATGCCGCTTGGATTTGCGGCTGTGAATTGAGGTATTGCAGCAGATTCTGCTGAACGGTAGGCACGCTATTGATGTTCTTGGTACGGAATCTTACGGCGATGCGGTTGTCCATAACAATGTCGAGCGTATCGGAGCGCTTGTGCGAACGCTTGTAGTCAATCATGTCTGGCACCGAATCACGCCGAAAATCAATAACAGGAAAGTGCTCAAAGCGGGTGGTGACGCGTGCAATTCCCGGGTCGAGCTGCAAGAGATTCTGCAAGTTTTGGGTTTCGCTCATGTTGGCATCTACTGCAAATTCTATCGGCATCAACGCTTGTGCAACATCAAATTCCGTAGGGCCATTAAGAATCAAAACGGCTTCCACTTTGTATTTTCTGTTGTCGGGCCTCGTCCAATATATACCGGCTGCGAGTCCGAGAATGAGAATGGGTAAAACGATGTAGGCTTTGCGCCAACTGAGCCGAATCATTTGGCTCAGCAGGCAGATGATTCGGTTGATTCCTCTTCCGCAGGCTTTGCATGCGGCATAAATGAGATCAAATAGCGATGTTTCTTTGTGTTCCATTATGTTTAAATTATCTTATCTTATCTTCTACGTCTCCAAGAAGGGATATCCTCAAGGGCTTGTTCGTCGGAATCATTGAGGTCAAATATTATTTCAATGGGCTCAGAAGCATTTCCGTCGTTTACAATCTCAACGGCATGTTCTTCTTCGACTTCCAGAGAGGTGGTATCAACGGCATGTTCTTCTTCGACTTCCAGAGAGGTGGTATCATCGGCATGTTCTTCTTCGATTTCCAGAGAGGTGGTATCATCGGCAGGATGCGGCTCTTCAGTCTGCGGTTGATTATCTGCTTCTTGCGTATTTTGAGCCGTTTCTTCAGAATCTGAAGGAGCGTTATTGTCATCGTAGAATTTCTTAATGGCTTCCTCAATAGTAGGTTTTTCAGCAGGAGAAATCTCTACTTTGGGCTTTTCTTCGCAGTCTTCAATGCCCGGGATATCATTCACTCTATATCCTGTAGCTATTACTGTAACGCGGACTTCATCACCGAGCGTGTCATCGTAACTGGCTCCCCACTTTACTTCCACTTCATCGCCCACTTCGTCAATAAATTTATTGATTTGATCGAGTTCCTGCATGCGTATAGCATTTTCTTTCGAACAATAGAATGTGAGTAGAATACGGCTTGCTCCGTGAACGTCAGTGGTATTAACGAGCGGCGAATTCAGCGCGTCGCGAATAGCCTTGGTAATGCGCTGCTCCGGATCTGAAGAACGGCCTACATTCATGATGGCAACGCCGCCATCTTTCAGTGTGTTATAGACATCCTGGAAGTCGGTGTTGATATATCCCGGTACAGTGATGATTTCAGCAATGGCTTTGGCAGCATTGCTGACCACTTCATCCGACTTATCGAAGGCATTGGGCAGGTCGAAGTCAGGGAAAAGCTTTTTCAGTTTCTCGTTGTTTATAACGAGGATAGCATCGGTATGTTCGGCGAGTTTAGCCACTCCGCGTAGGGCTTTGCGGATGATTTTCTGTCCCTCAAACTGGAACGGTATCGTGACGATACCCACTGTGAGTATTCCCATTTTTTGTGCTATTTCCGCCACAACGGGTGATGCCCCCGTACCGGTACCGCCTCCCATACCGGCCGTGATGAATACCATCTGCGTGCCATCTGACAGCGCTTCTTGTATGTGCTCTCGGCTTTCGTTGGCGAACTCTTGTGCGCGTTCCGGACGTCCGCCTGCCCCAAGACCAGGGCCGAGTTGCAACTTAGCGGGCACAGGCGATTTCGTGAGCGCTTGACGATCGGTGTTGCATACAAGGAAACTAACGCCCTCTACGCCTGTTCTATATAGATAATTCACTGCGTTGCAGCCACCGCCGCCTACGCCCATTACTTTGATGATACTGCTTTCTGCTATTTCCAAATCAATTGGCAATAATTCGTCTTCCATATATTTTTTGATTGTTATTCTGTTGGTGGTGTAAATAAATCAGTCAGTTTGGCAATGAATTGTTTTCCCACGGGAATTTTGGTAGTGGGTAGTTTTTGCCCTGGATGTTCTCTTCGGAATCGTGCTCCGAGTAGCATTGCTCCTACTGTAGCAGAGAACTCGGGGCCATAGAAACGTGAATCCGTTTGCTCGTCGAGCCAATCCGCATGACTGCCGTATTCTACAGGGAGTGAAGTGTGTGCTCTTACGTAATCCAGCATATTCGCCATTCGGCTTGCACCTCCGGTAATATACACTTGTCCGATTTGATTTTCATATTTTTTCAACTCTCCAAATATGGGTAACATTATTTCTTCCAAACGCGAAGTAATAATTTCTGAAAGGAAAGTAGTATTGACCAATATCGGTTCCGCGTTGGGTTGTGCATTTCGGATGCGGATTGTTTTAGGCGCTTTTGTTTGAGCAATGGCGCTACCAAACCGTACTTTCAGTTTCTCCGCATCTTCAATCGTAATACCCAAATGCTGGATATCGAGTGTGATATTATATCCACCAAACGGTAGCACTTTAGTAGAGAGAAATGATCCTCCCTTGTATATACTGATGGTGGTCGTTTCTGCTCCCATGTCAATGATGGCGAGCCCCACAAGTTCGTCTTGCTCAGAAGCGAGCGCTTCAAGTAGAGCGGAAGGACGCGCAAAAGCCTGCTCTATCGACTTGCCGGCGCGCTCAAACGAACCAACAACCTTCTCTTTTAAATCGGTAAAACCATAGAATGTAGAGTAAGTAGCCGTAACGCTATTAATGATTGAGTCGGGTTTAATGGTTTCAACCAACTGTTCTCCATCAATGAGGAACGAAGCCGGACGAGCATCTAATCCTACTATAGGCTGAGCCGTCTGCGCGCGACTGATTTTGATGATACTCTCGTTTCTCATTTCATCAAGGAGCGACTGTCTTATTGGTCCTCTGTAGCCCAAATTGCGTAGTACTTTAACGGGCGTGCATTGCATGGATTTGCCCCCTAAAACGCAAAAAGCAGTGGGCAGTGGGTGCTCCAAATGGAGCCGGTTACTCATCAGTAGCATGGACTCACGAATCATGTAGCTCGCTTCTGAAGAATTGACGATGATTCCCTTCTTAACACAGCGGTATTTGCTTGATTCATCGGCTGCTACAATCCGCAACTGTGACCCATATGGGTTGGTGGGATCGGTTTCTTCTGCAGCCAGCATCTTGAAACTGCTGCTGCCCATGTCAATACCTACGAGCGGAAGCCCCTCAGCGGTATGCTCTGGTTCTTTCTTAGAATGTCTGAACTTTGCCATATCGTTATCTGCATACGACCTGATTCTTGAATCGGAGGTCAATTTCTTTATATTCTTTCCAACCAAATTTTGAGAATCCGTCTTGGTAGAGGATTTTGAGTTTTTTTAGTTTCTGCTCGTACTCTGCCAGTGAACCAAGCAGAATGACACCTGAACCGACGCGAGGAATGAGCTCTATTCTACGAGGTCCTGCGATATGAATTTGCTCGATTTGAGCCGCCCAAAAATTGTCATCTTCTAGCCATTCAATAAAGTCAAATAATTCCTCTTGTGCCATTCGCTGTGAAACATGTCCGGTCACCACCGGCACGTCTGCTGCCGTAGTGCTCCTCACCTGCATCACGCGGCGATCAGAATCAATATAATAGTTGTCAGCTCCGAGTACCCTTAGTTTGGGTTCTCGCTGCTTGATGCGCACCATGATATTGCCATTTGGTGTAGGGAAAACGCATGCTTGCCGAACCATAGGGTGCTGCAATGCGAGTTCTTCAAGTTGGCAACACATTTTTTCTGAGATGGGTTCTCCTTCAGGGTTGAGCCCTGATCGAAGGATAAATTGCCTCATCTCGTGAGCTGTAGTGAACTGCTTTTTAGCAGAATCAGCAATCTCGATGTGGAGCTGCTGACATAAGGGTTGTTCTCGCCTTGGCGAAAAGCACAAAAGGCTGCAAAGGAAATACGTTCCTGACAGCCCCAGCACAATGCCAATGGTAATTTTCTTCCAAAGTTCCATAGCAGGTTTTAATTTTCAATTAAATGAGTCATATGTAGAATTGTCGTTTTTCTGCACAATACGATGCAAAATTAGTATATTTTTTTTATTTCAGCAAATATTTTGCATTTCTACAAGAAAAAAAATGGTTTTTCTTGTGTATTTCAGAAAAAAAGTGTACCTTTGCAGCCAATTTTGTAAATTCGTATAAAAATGGCTACACAAGAAGAAACTTTCAAGAAGATTGTTGCCCACTGCAAGGAATATGGCTTCGTCTTTCCTTCGTCAGAGATTTACGACGGCCTTGGCGCAGTGTATGACTACGGCCAGAATGGCGTAGAACTGAAAAACAATATCAAGCGTTATTGGTGGGATTCGATGACCCTGCTCCATGAGAATATCGTAGGTATCGATGCTGCCATTTTCATGCATCCCACAACGTGGAAAGCATCTGGCCACGTAGATGCTTTTAACGATCCTCTGATAGATAATCGTGACTCGAAAAAGCGCTATCGTGCAGACGTTCTGATAGAAGATCATCTTGGTAAGATTGAAGAGAAAATCAATAAGGAAATTGAGAAAGCTCGTAAGCGTTTTGGTGAGCAGTTTGACGAAGCGCAGTTCCGCTCAACCAATGGTCGTGTACTTGAGCATCAAGCCCATTTTGACCAACTCCATACGCGCTATTCAGAGGCAATGAATAAAATGGATTTGGCCGAGCTGAAGCAGATTATTCTTGATGAAGAGATTGTGTGCCCAATCAGCGGTACGCGTAACTGGACCGATGTGCGTCAGTTCAACCTGATGTTCTCTACCGAGATGGGCTCAACTGCTGATGGTGCAATGAAGATTTATCTACGTCCGGAGACTGCTCAAGGCATATTTGTTAATTACCTGAATGTGCAGAAGACGGGGCGTATGAAGTTGCCGTTTGGTATTGCTCAGATTGGTAAAGCATTCAGAAATGAGATTGTTGCACGCCAATTTATATTCCGCATGCGCGAGTTTGAGCAGATGGAGATGCAGTTTTTCATTAAGCCCGGTACGGAACTTGAATGGTTTAATCATTGGCGTGAATTCCGCCTGAAATGGCACAAAGCACTCGGTTTGGGCGATGAGAAATATCGCTTCCATGATCACGAGAAATTGGCTCATTATGCTAATGCAGCTACGGATATTGAATTTCAAATGCCATTTGGCTTTAAGGAGGTTGAAGGCATTCATAGCCGTACGAATTTCGACCTCTCGCAACATGCGAAGTTCTCAGGAAAGAAGATAGAATATTTTGATCCTGAAACCAACACCTCATATACTCCTTACGTAATTGAGACGTCAATCGGAGTAGATCGTATGTTCCTTTCTATCATGTGCTCAGCTTATAAAGAAGAGCAGCTTGAAGGAGGTGACAGCCGTGTTGTGCTTGCGCTTCCGCCGGTGTTGGCTCCCGTAAAAGCATGTGTGATGCCGCTTGTAAAGAAAGATGGTCTGCTAGAGAAAGCACGTGAGATTCAAAACATGCTTAAGTTTGATTTTAAGACCAATTACGACGAGAAGGATTCTATTGGTAAGCGTTATCGCCGCCAAGATGCTATAGGTACACCATTCTGCATCACCGTGGATCATGATACGCTCACGGATGGTTGTGTTACGGTGCGTTATCGCGACACGATGGCGCAAGACCGAGTAAAGATTGATGACCTTCATGCGTTGATTTATAAAGCATGTGATATGAAGCAATTGTATCGCAAAATTGTAGCTCAGTAACTTGTTACGTATTACGCAGGTGCCCCTACATGCCGCTCTTTGGGGCGGCATGTATTGTTGTTAACCAATTTTTTCTTCAAGGTTTAGCATTGTGAAGACTTCTTAAGATGGCTATTGTTTTATCGGTCATATTGTTCGGAATTGCAGCATTTTGGATGTATCGTGTTTCTCAAAAATCCCTGGATGCACGTAAGCAATTGATATGTTTTTATGGTGCTGAAATAGTGTGTCTTTGGTTATCAATGTGCTTTTTTGTGCATGCATTTTCCACAGAAAGGGTGATGCAGTCTACGTATGACCACATTATTTACGTATCGGCTCTATTCCTTTTCCCTTTTTTACACTTAGTTTTTCTTTGTGCGATGAAAGGCAAAACGTTGATGCGAACAACCATCATGAAGCACACGCTTCCACATATTGTAATTGCTTTACTTACTTTGGCAATTTATTTTGCAATAGAGCAAGGCCTTCGAATACCGGATTCTGTTTCTCGCGTACTGATTATTGTATTTAAAGGCTTATTGTTTTGCAGTGTAATGGTTTATTCGAGCTTATTCGTGTTTCGGTATGCTTTTTATCGCCGATTGGTGAAGCGAATCTTCTCGGATGCCACCCAAACAGATTATCCGATAGTATCTCGGATTGGTGGCATTGCAATGGCAGAGGGGGTAGTGATGTACATGATGCTATGCCGTGGTTTCTTAAATTTGGAGGGTGATTGGTTGGCTTTGCTCATTTTGTGTGGTACTTCTTTGGCTGTCGTTGCTTTATTGGGGTGGCATATCTCATTATTGCGCGGAACATCCGTTCCCAGTTTGGTACAATGGAGCGATATACACCTCTCCGACGAAGAATTGCAGGCTGCAGAGTATCGACTTCATTTGATAGACTCAGTAAAAGCTGCAGAGGATGCAACTGTAAATATTGCCCATACATTGGAAAGATGGTTAACAGATGCCAGCAAACCCTATCTTCGTCAAGGTTTGACAATCAGTGATGTAGCAAACGCTACTTGTATTTCACCCAAGTTGCTTTCGGCTTATCTTAATAGAACCCTGCAGATGAATTTCAATCAGTGGATAAACCAATATCGTCTTAAAGAGGTTAAACTACGTTTACTTTCTTCCGATTTGTCGCTTGATGAGATTGCGTATGAATGCGGTTTTGGAGATCGAAGTGTGTTGTCGCGCGTGTTTAAAACATCGGAGGGAATTTCGCCATCCGAATTTAGGAATCAAGCCATAAGTAATAATAATGTAGAATGATTAGTAGCTCTCATTTGTGTTTTGTTATTCATGGCACTGGTTGTTTGGTGCTATCGATAGTTCTTCTCTCATATAAAGTATCGGGAGTGCCAGCTGCAAGCAATTATAAGTATTTCTTGCGGATGTTGGCGCTATTGATGTTTGTACAATTTTCGGCTGATTTGATTGGTTACTTGGGTTATGACCATACGTATTTCCCAATTTTTCGTCAGCTGCTGTACCCATCCTTATTATTTTTGCAGGTTTGCATATATTCATCCATGTGTCATATGCTGCTTCATACTCCTACTGAACAGCGAAGAGTAGCGCATTTTTTGAGATTGGTATTTTTTGTATTGGTGCTTTTTTATCCCGTATTGCTTGCTACGATGCATACCCATGAGCTTTCTCCGTTTACGATGCAAGCATTTTTGGATAGTTCGGTAAGCAGTTTTATTGCATATTATGGACAGTTGCTTCGTTTGGTAGCAATTATTTTGATAGTGTTTGGGTTGATGCTATTGATGAAAGATTACCAGGTGTATAAGAAAGTGATAGAGGAGCAAAAATGCTTTGGTATCTATTTCCCGTTTCTCTTGATATTATTCATTTTTGTAGTGGCCCTTATTTCGTTTGTTCTTAGCAGTTTTGCACTGGAGTCTCATTGTTTGGGTTTGCTCTTTTGGCTGATTTTCAGTATATGGTTGTGTGTATTTTCTCTTAATAATCAAGATGAACTTATTCGCGTAGAATATGCAGCTACACTCGCTCAAATTGAAGTGGAATTGGAGCGTACGCGTAAACGTTTTTCTGCATCGGCAGAGCAACGTGAATTGCGCGAGCGAGAGGTTGTAATGCGTGCGCTTCAAATATGGTCGCAGCGCCCAGATAAGCCCTATATGCGTGAGGGCATCACGCTGATGGATGTGGCAGAAGAATTAGACTTGCCTCCTGCTGCGCTTTATCTATACGGTATTCATCCGCATGGATTGGATTTTGAGGAGTATATTCTATATCTTAGAGCCAATTCCTCAGCAGGTATGAATACGTCGTTAGCTAAGAAATAGGATTTTAAAATAGCGATAGATAACCATCAATGTTAATTATATTTTTTAAAAGATAAGAAAATCGTCACTGTGACGATTTTTTTTGTTATTTGTCACGTTTATATATGAAATTTTTATGTATTTTTGCGGAATAAAACACAAATTCTTTACGTTATGGTTATGTCAAATGTAATTCTGGAAAAGGCCTATGCTCAAATAGGCCAGCGTATTCGAGAAATTCGCATGAGTATGAAAATCTCTCAAATAGAGTTGGCTACGCGATGTGGTGTTGAGCCTTCTAATCTTAATCGCATAGAGCACGGAAAAGCCAATCCTACGTTGCGCACACTTCACTTGATTGCTGTAGCTTTAGGCGTAGGATTGGCCGAATTGGTGAAAGATGCTTGATTATTTCTTTCGCACAAATTTCTTAATAACTATCCAGCAGATGGCTAATGCCAGGATGGCAAGAATAATATAACCGATTTCATGGCTGTATTTGGTTATGAGGTCGGATTGTCCTTGGAGTATGTATCCCAATACGGCAAGGATAGTATTCCATAGTGTAGCGCCGAGGAAAGTGTAGCCAAGGAAAGCACCAAAATTCATTTTCGCCAAGCCGGCAGGAATAGAGATAAGTTGGCGAATTCCAGGCACCATACGGCCGATGAACGTAGCTATGTTTCCATGCTCGCAGAAATAATCTTCAGCTCGCTTGATTTTTTCACCGGATAGCAGACATAGATGCCCAATTTTGGAGTCTGCAAATTTATATATAATTGGGCGTCCGAGCCACATGCTGAGCAGGTAGTTGATAATTGCTCCTATCATAGCTCCAAGCGAAGCAAATAGGATAATGATTAATACATTGATAGGATAACTCTCTGTGGCATAAAGCGGGCTTTCTGGATCGTTGGCAACATACGCAGCAGGTGGAACAACTACCTCGCTAGGGAAGGGGATAAAGCTTGATTCGATGGCCATTAGGGCCGTAATTGAGGCATAGTTCATGTTGGCACTATACCAATCTACGATTGTTTGAACGAAGCTTTTGTCTTCTTGAATATCGTTGGTAGTTGCTTTTGCACTCGCGCATACACACGCGCTCACGCACATTATTAATAGGAGTTTCTTCATATGGAAGTATAGTTGTTTAAAAAAATTCTATAACATTTTTTTACGACTGCTCGAAAGTGATCGGAGAAATATTACGAATGTGATCTTAGAGAAAATTTTTTACGATTGCTCGAATGTGATCTTAGAGAAAATTTTTTATGACTGCTCGAAAGTGATCGGAGAGTATTACGAATGTGATCTTAGAGAAAATGCCAAAAATAGCGATGCTATTTTTGGCTTTTTTTTCTGCAATTATTTTCTTGCAAGAGGATGTATGCTTGACGTTCGCGCTCGAGTTGTTCGAAGAATCCCTGTTCGGACATTTGATTATACATATCCGGATGTATGGCCTTCATCAGCATGGGTGCTTCGTCGGGGCAGAGTGCGTATGCATAACGGAAATCTTCTTCCATCTTTTTGAAATGCTTTAACTCGGCATCGCATACGGCCATCAAGACGTATGTCTGCCAAAGCTCTTCACATTCGTTGGCTTTCTTGAAGAGGTTGTAAGCTTTCTGCACTTTTCCGAGCGACATCATCGTGCCGCCCCAAAGACTAAATATAGCAGCAGAAGGCTCTAAGATGCTCAGTTTTTCGTATGTAGCTGCAGCTTTTTCGAATAATTGACAGTTGCTATAAGCGTCGGCTAATGGTATAAGTGTTGCGGTGTCATCAGGCTGTACCTCATTGGCTGCTTCCAGCATCGTAATGGCTTCTGCATTATACCCAAGTTGGAGGAAGGTGATGCCCGCATTGTGCAAAACAGCATTGTCTCTTGGTTGTGCTTGCACGCTTAACCAAAGGGCTTCAACCGCAGCATCTGTCTCCTTATGCTCAATGTGAATATTTGCCAAAATCTGCGCGATGGAGCTTCGCTGCTTCCCTTCTGCTTTGTCAGCTGCTTCTTTAAGTGATTGAACGGCTAAATCATGTTGGTCAGTCTCTTCATAGCATTGCGCTTTCATCACGAGATAGTCGAACTCTTCGGGGGCGATGGCTGCGGCATAATCGTAGGCATCTATTGCTTCCGTATATCGTTTGTTGGAAGAAAGATAGTTGCCTTTAGCCATCCATGCATCGTAATTAAACGGATCGGCAGCCAGAATTTTCTCCGCAATAGGCATTGTGTCTTCGAGATGTGTCATCTGCTCATGACAGTAGAGCATTCCAGAGAGGGTACGAACATCGTCGGGATGATTCTTCAGACTGTGCTCGTAAAAATGCAAGGCTGTAATAAAATCGCCTGCATTCATGAAGCCAAGGGCAATATCATAGGCTACGTATTCGTTAGGGTTTTCGTCGGTCAGAGCCAAATCGGCCATCTCCAAGGCTTCTGTTTTTCTTCCGAGCATAGCCAATGCGGCCGAACGGAGGATGCAAAGGAAGGTGTTGTTGTCTTGAAAAATCGCATCGATTTTCTTCAACGCTGATTCTCCGTCATTGGTCATGAGCGTGTATTCGGCATCGAGTTGTATGATGGTAGGGTCATCGGGATGCAGATTAAGGCCCAAACGCAGGATTTCTTCCAATTTGTCCACCTGATTCCGGTCTGCATAATAACGGAAAATCTGGTCTATCTCAATAGGGTCGAGATAGACGGATTCTCCGGCTTTGAGCATAGCTTCGTATTTGTTGACGATATCTGGTGTCATCAGTTGTTGAGTAGTTCTTTAACTTTAGCAGAAATGATTTTTCCGTCGGCTAAACCGGCAAGTGCTTTGGTAGCAGTGCCCATGACTTTACCCATATCTTTAGGGCCCTGCGCACCGAGTTCAGCGATGATGTTTTTGAGTCGTTCCACAAGTTCTTCTTCGGAGAGTTGCTTGGGCAGATACTGCTCAATCACACGCATCTGCGCCAACTCCTCTTCTGCGAGTTCATTACGTCCGGCAGCGGCATACATTTCGGCCGCCTCCTTACGTTGTTTGCAGAGCTTCTGCATGCAGCGAATAGCTTGGTCGTCGTGGAGTTCGCCATCGCCACCTTTGGCCGTTTTCGCTTCAAGAAATTCCTTCTTTACACCGCGGAGCGCATCGAGCGCCACCTTATCTTTAGCGAGCATCGCTTTCTTGATGTCTTCGCTTATTTGATCAAATAGAGTCATAGTTTTGCGAATAATGGAAACCGATTCGGAGAAAAAATCGAAACAGTATCCTAAACATTGTAAAATATTAATTATTGTCAGTTGTACAAACGATTTAAATGAATATCAGTTGTACAAACATTTAAATGAATATCAGTTGTACAAACATTTAAATGAATATCAGTTGTACAAACATTTAAGGTAATTTCTAATAATTACTAGTTTTCAAGTGGAAGCCACTCCGCAATCA
>CAMGMU010000020.1 GCA_946059305.1 uncultured Bacteroidales bacterium
CCTAAATTCTTATTTGTATCAGCGTATATTTTAACACCCTTAATTCCGCAACACTTTGATTTAACTTTATTTATAAGTTCCTGAGCAACAAAAAGTTGCTCAGGATTTTGCCATGTCAGATTTTTCACTTATCTTAGTGTTGCAATTAGAAAACAAGCGAAAATCGTAACAAGGCGCTGCAAAGGTACAAATAATTTTTGGAATAGCCAAAAAAAAACGGACAAAAGTGCTGTTTTACCCGTTTTTTTATCGATATGGAGGGTTCAATAAATAAGAATCTTTTGATTTTTTAATTATCGAAACCTCGCATTACTTTTTCTTAGTCGCTGCTTGTTGAGCTTTTGCCGTGAGGTCTTTGTTTACAATAGCCGTCTTGCCTAATTTGGCAAAAGCCGTTTGGAGGGTCTTGATATCGGTCTTATCCGATTGGAAAACCACCTTTACGGTTTGTGCATCAAGGTCGCATTGCAGGTCTTTAACCCCCTTCTCGAATGCGATGTTCTTCTCAATCTTGGTTACGCAACCTTGGCAATGAAGGTCCACGTTGAAAACTACCACCTGCTTTTCGCCTTTCGCAAAAGCCACGGAGATGCTCATAAGGCAGAGCACCAATGCCATCATCAGTTTCTTCATATTGGTATGTATTTAGGTGGGTTCTACCTATCCTTTACCAATCGAACAGATAGCACCCGTATTCAGATATTACTCTTCTTTGCCGAGCGACCATCGGAAACCGGCATACACTTTCCATCCGGTGATGGGTCCCCAAGCCATCGAAGCATCAAAACCCGCTTCATACGGTGCATCTGCGCCAATCACGGGGTTCTCCTGGCGGAAATTAGTCATGTTTTCAGCGCCCACATAGAGGCTGCACGTACGCCAATACTTGGTGATCTGCGCCATCAGTTGCGGGTACCATTTATAATACAGACTGCCATCCTTCTCCATATATTGGGAAGACTTCAAGTTGTTGATGAAATAGGAATTAAAGCCATCGGGCATGCGTCCGCCTCCATTGAACTGTGCAGTGAAGTCGAACTGCCATTTCTTGAGCGGCGTCTGATAACTGGTGGTGATGATTCCCTTAAAGGTATTGGTGAGCGGCTTCTGGCGAAGCGAAGGCGTAAGCACGTTCTCACCCTTATCGTTGAGCGCATAACGCAAGGTCGTCTGCATCACATCGGTATAGCGGAAAGCAGCCGTAAGCGTCCACCCGCGAAGGATTTCCATCGTAGCCTCTACCTGCATCGTCTGCGCATAACTCTCTGCCTTGCGCTTGTAGAGAGTGCGAATATCGGAGAGGTTATAGAGATAAACGGCATCGGTGGATTGGTCCATATCAGCCACTAAGCAGTTCTGAAAACCAGTGTAGTAATATTCGCCCGAGAGCTGCAGTTCGCGACTGCCCATGGGAATATAGAAGGTGGTGCTGACGCCTGCATTGACCGCCCGCTCCTGCTCTGGCGCACTCTGGAGCACAATCGTTCGGCTCGAGGGCAACATATACGCATTGTCAGCAATGGCATTCGGGCTGCGGTACCCCATACCGGCACTGGCTCGGATCGTCCACCACTCCCATGGCGAATAGCGCACGTTTACGCGAGGCGTAAAGAAAACGCCATACATCGTGCTGTAGTCCATTCGTAAGCCCGCCACAAGCGATAGTTTGTCCTCTAACTTGAGGTTGTATTCGGCAAAGATACCGGGCGTCAACTCCCAGCGGTCAAGCGCCGTATCAGCTGCTTGCAGAGGCAGGAGCAGCTGCTCGCGATAGCCGTCGTAGTTCACACTCAAGCCTACCGTTAGGCGGTGGTCGTTATCCATCTCCAATCGCGGAGAGCCCTCGAAATTGAACTGCGTCAGCGCATTCAGATAGGCGTTGGTCTGATTGGCGTTCCACTCGCGAAGACCATACCGGTTCGCCTGATTATGATACGAAGCCGCAGCGATAATGCCCAAGCTCGACCCCGTTTCTTCGTTGAAGATATAACCGTTCTTCATGTAGCCATCTATTCGCCAGGTGTTGAGGTCAATCTTGTAGGGGTTATCAATCGGCAGTTTGCTCACGAGCGAACCACTCTCGTCGAGCGAGTCTCGGGTAGCCGTCTGGCCACCGATGCGGCGATCATACAAGCCGCGAACGAATGCCTGAAACGTATATTTGCCATCGGTATAAACCCAGCGGTTGGCGAGGTTAATATTGGTAGATTTCGGCATTTCGTAGAACGAATCGTGGTTCTCATCCATCTGCATAAAGCCTTGCTGCCAATGGGCTAAGATGCCGGTATGCAGTTTCTTATGTTTGCAATGGTCGCCGTGCTCGTGTTCTTCCTCATGCTCTTCATGTTCCTTGAGCGGAATCTGCCATCCGCCCTCCACATTGAGCTCGGCATGGAGCTCTGAGTTGATCATCGCATTTACAGAGATAGGGTCCTGCGTCTGCGGCTTTAAGAACTCCACATTGATTTGGCCGGTGGTAGCTTCATACCCGTTGATTACCGATGAGGTACCTTTGCTCACCTGAATACTGCTCATCCATGGGCCGGGGATATACTCCATTCCGAACGACTGTCCCAAGCCTCGGATGCCGGGGGTGTTCTCATGCAGCAGCTGCACATAGGTACCGCTCAAACCGAGCATCTTAATGGTCTTGGCGCCCGTAGCTGCATCCGAATAAGCCACATCCACTGAGGCGTTGGTTTCAAAGGCTTCGGAGAGGTTGCAGCAAGCCGCCTTGCAGAGCTCTGCGCCATCCAGCGTCTGCGTATCAAAGGCCGACACGCGCGACTTGATAACGCCCAACTTGCGCTCTGTGATGGTCACTTCATCCAGAATCAGGTCGCTCACCAACACAATCGTCAGTTCGCCCTTGCCGTGTACGATGGTCGTATCGTTATGATAGCCCATATACGAGCAAACGAGCTTATTCGTTTCGCTGATGGTTTGCAAACTGAAGCGGCCATCCAAGTCTGTGATTGTGCCATTGCCGGTGTTGGCCCAATACACGTTTGCGCCAATCAGCACCTGCCCATCATCTGAGAGCACAATACCGCTTACGCGAGCGGCATGACTCGCGCATACGGACAAAATAAAGAGAAAAATAAAAATGATTTTTTTCATAATGACTGAATTTGGGTGGGCTATTCATCACCCACCATAGGTTATACATACGTTTCCTACGGCCGTTCTCACTAACAGCCGCCAACGCAGTATCCTAACAAATCCAGCAGCAGACATCCCGCAAGACCGTCTGCCCATCTACCACCAACGGAGGTGGAGAAACAATCATCATAAAAGCAGGCACACAATGCGCGTGCAGATGCTCGCAGCACTCCATAGTAGGCAGGGCCGGATTCATCAACTGCATCTCTTGTGCGTGAGGTGCATGCAATTGCGTACTCTGCATAAACTGACTCACCTGCAAGTACTGCACACTACACTCGTTTTCGTGGTGGCAGCAGCCGGTATGATGATGCTCGGTATGATGATGGATTGCCTCGCACGACTCCTCCATCACGTGCTCTATACCTGCATCACGACACATATCGCAGCAATAATGCACGGATAAGTAGCCCGTTCCTGCAATCAGGAAGAACGCGCTAAGCAGCATTGCCAAACCAATATGTATCGCTTTTCTAATCATCTTTTTTCGGTAGAGAAGTCTTAACCCCCTCCTTTTTATTGCATTGGTCGCGCAAAGCACAACCGGGGCAACCTTCTCCGGGCTTGCCCCCAATGCACTTTTCGTTGCGCTGTTTTTGTACAACAAAAATCATGCCTATGATCGCCAAAATGACGATTATGACAGTAATAACTTTCTGCATAGGCGTTTTTATGAGCTAAATTATCATATTTCCAATCACGTTCACCAAGAACGCAACCACCCAAGCGAGCACTACGGAGTTGACTACCGTAAACGTAGCCCACTTCCAATTGAGCTCTCGGCGGATGGTGGCTATGGTGGCTACGCAGGGGAAATACAGCAGTGTGAACACCAAGAAGGCATATGCGCTCACGGGTGTCAAACTCATAGCTGCAGCCGCTGAATTGGCGCCATACAGCATGGCAAACGTGCTACCTATCGCCTCCTTGGCAGGCAGGCCGGTCATTAGGCAAACCGACAATTTCCAATCGAAACCAAGCGGACGCATCACCGGTTCAATCCATTGCCCAATAGCCGCCAACCATGACTCCTCCAGCATCTGCAAATCGCCAGATGGGAAATACTCCAGCACCCAAATGATGATGCTCGCAAAAAGCACAATCGTAGAAATCTTATGCAGGAAATCGCTCACTCGATACCATATATGCCCTAAAATACTTTTAGCCGAGGGCAGACGGAAATTGGGTAGTTCATTTACCATATCCACCTCGGACTTGCGGAACCAACGCGTATGCTTCATGATGAGCGCGAAGGCGAAGCTACAAAGGATACCAAGCAGGTATAGCGACATGAGTACCAAAGCCTTATGGTCAGCAAAGAATATGGAGATAAACAGCACATACACCGGCAGTCGTGCAGAGCAACTCATAAACGGAACCATCAGCATGGTGAGGGCTCGCTCTTTGGGGTCAGGGATGTCCTTAGCAGCCATGATAGCGGGCACATTGCAGTCAAAACCCATCAGCATGGGGATAAACGAACGACCATGCAACCCGAGCCTATGCATCAGCCCGTCGGTTAAGAAAGCCACACGCGCCATATAACCCGTATCCTCCATGATACTGAGGAAAAAGAAGAGGATGATGATATTGGGCAATGCCGTAAGCAGACTGCCTACACCGATGATGATACCATCGCCCAGCAGGCTCTGTAACCAACCGGCAGCCATGTGCGTCTGCACCAGTTCATAGAGCGCATCCACACCCATCTGCAGCCAATCCTGCAGCGGCTCACCCAAGAGAAACGTACATTCAAACGTGATGCCCAATACGATGGCCAATATGATGGAGCCGGAGATGGGTGAAGTCAGTATATCGTCGACGATCTCAATGCGGGTCTTCTTATCGTGATGACCATGGTTGAGCGTTTGCGTGAGAACGCCATGTACGTAACCCATATACGCCTCTTCATCTTTCTGCTCCCACGCGTGGAAAACGGGGTGGGCATTAGACGCCTCCTGATGCGCCACCTTATCCACCGACTCCAGCAATTCTACCAAACCATAGTTATGGCTGATGGAAACGCGCGTTACCGGTACACCAAGCAACTCGCTAAACTTACCAATTTGCAAACTATGGTCAGAGTCGAGCAAAAGGTCGTAGCGGCTGAGCGCCAATACGATCTTCTCTTTTTCGTCAACGATATGCGGCGTAAGCATCAAGCTCTCTTCCAATCGAGTGGAATCCACTACCTGCAGCACCACATCAAAACTATGTCCGTGGAGCTCGTCTAAGTCATGCGACTCGATAAACGCCATCTTCTTACCAGCCTCGTCGGCCATCTCCTGCAGTCGGCGAGCAATGGATGATTTACCGCTTTGCGGCAAACCAATCACACCAATTCTATACGTATGGTTTGACATAACCGATATTATTTTATGCACAAACGCCTGCAGAGGGGTCTGCAGGCGCTCTTGTGACCCCGGTGGGACTCTAACCCACGATCTTCAGAACCGGAATCTGACATTCTATACAACTGAACTACGGAGCCAATGTTTGACTTATAGTGGGTAAAACTCCCACACCAAAAATAATTATTTTGCGTTCACACCCTATTATATTTTCTTTGCGTATGCGCGACGCTGCTTATGCTGAATATGCTCAAAACACGTGAAGTTCGCAGCATTCTTATGATTCGTTTCCAGAATCGATGTGGTCTCCAGATGCTTAACGCCATACTTCTTATAGTATGGGAATTGCTCATTGAAGATGAGGGCCACCGCGCCGGAATCCTGATAATCGGGTCGAACGCATATTATCAGTTCGTCGATGATATCTATCTTCTTGGCTTTCAGCGCCTTGAGCATATGGTACCATCCGAATGGGAACAAACTGCCATTGGCACAATGCTGCAATGCTTTAGTAAGATCTGGCATGCCCAAACCCAACGCTACAATCTCATTCTTCTCATTCTCTACCAGCGATACAAAATCGAAGTTCAAGATGCCAAAATAGAAATTCGCAACATACTGCATCTGCTCGATGGTAGGCGGCTGATAATTATACAAAATGGAGTAACATTCTGACATCAAATGGAAATACTCCAAATTCGGATAACGCTGCTTCAGCTCTTTCACACTATGGCACTTCACGTTGTGAAGCTTAGATCGCTTAGCCGCTACTTCGGCCACACGCGTCCACCGCTCAGGCAACTCATCGGGCACAAACACGCGATATTCCATCCAATCGGCTTCTTTCTCCAATCCGTAGTTTACGAGATGCTTCTCATAATACGGATAGTTATAGAGCACCGCCATAGGCGAAAGTTCCTCAAAGCCTCGAATCAGCAAACCTTCTTTATCAAAATCCGTAAAGCCAACAGGGCCATTGAGGGTGTCCATGCCCCGCGCTTTACCCCACTCTACGACCTTATCCAAGAGAGCACGGCTGATTTCTTCGTCATCCAGAAAATCAAACCAACCAAAGCGCACTTTCTTGCAGTTCCACTTCTCGTTGGCTATCGGATTGATCATGGCCGCTACGCGCCCCACGCATTCACCATCGCGCCAAGCGAGAAACAAGGCATAGTCACAAAATTTCAATGCCGGATTCTTACCTTTGGTCAGCGTGTTAAGCTCATCGAAGTCGAGTGTCGGACAATAATATGGGTTTCCTTTATACATTTTGTTGGCAAATTGGATGAAGATTTTCATCTCCTTTTTTCCATTCACCTCTCGGATTTCAACTGCCATAAAATTGTGATTTTTTATTTGATTTCAGTATTATTTTCACAAAATTCTTTCAAATCGACCTGCAAAATTACATTTTTTTTTTAAATCTACCAAATATATCAAGAATTTTATGTAATTTTGCAGTCGGTTTTAAATAAATTTAAAAAAAAATTATGCTTCAAACGCCCAATATTCAGAAAATTGCCGTATATTGCGCATCTTCTACAAAGATTGCTCCCGCCTATTTCTCGGCAGCCGAACGCCTTGCTGAAATTTTTGCAGAAAACGATATTGAGCTCATTTTTGGTGCCGGCAAAATGGGGCTGATGGGTAGGATGGCCGATACGATGGTTCGCCTCGGCGGACGGATGACCGGCGTTATTCCAGAGTTTATGGTATCGCTCCAGTGGCACCATCCTCAGTGTACAGAACTAGTGATTACCAAAGACATGGCCGAACGCAAGACCACCATTTGGCAGCGCGCCGATGCGCTCGTAGCGCTCCCTGGCGGCATTGGCACCTTGGATGAGATTTCGGAAGTGCTCTCGCTTAAGCAACTTGGACAACTATCTCAGCCCATTGTGTTTGTAAACACCGATGGCTATTACGATGGTCTCATACAACTGCTGCATCACTTCATGGACGAAAAATTTATGTCGCCCGTGTTTGATAAGATGTTTAGAGTCGTCTCTACTCCGGAAGAAGTGCTCCCCGCTATTGCCGACCAGGCAGGATGGTCAATCGACGTTGCACAGAAGCATACACATATTTAAGGTGGGTTCTAAAAATTCCCACTTAAGAAAAACTATTCATTATTGTGGGTAACAAAGCTAATTTTTAGAATTCACCTTAAAGAGCAAACGCTCGTATAGATGAAATAAGTAAACGCAGAAATAACTAACGATAATTCGTATGGAATCCGTTCCTCGCATATTGACTTCAGTATCCCAAGATTGGGTAGCTTGGCTGATGTTGCTCACGCTCATCGGTCTTGCGCTGGTTGATGCGATGCAGCCTGGGCATTACTATAGAGCGTTGGGCAGCCTGTTTTCAAACAAGGAACGCGACTCTATCTTCTCGGGGTCGGGGAATGACTATCGCCCGCGTTGGGTACTCGTTTTTGTTGGCATTCTGCTCCTTAGCCTCTGCCTGCAATGGCTACTTGCGCCAAATGGCTCGTTCCCTTTCTCGCAGTTCGTTATCTATTCGGGCCTTGCGGCTGCGTTCGCATTGGTAAAGTTCCTGATGCAGAGATTGGTGCAGTTTACGTTTTTCAAAAAAAACGAAACAGACACCTACGTCCGCCATTATCGTTACCTCTCTGACTGCCTCACGCTGTTTGCATGGCCGGTCATGCTCTGCGCTTTGTTTGCCCCAGAGATACCCGAGACACTCATCCGATATACGTTTATCGGCCTGCTCGCAGCCTATGGCATATTGGTAATCTATAAGCAGATAGCCTGCTTCCGAATGAGTGTAGAGTCATTGATTTACATACCCCTTTTTTTCACCACAACGGAGATTATTCCTGCCGGCTTTTTGGTAGCCGCAGCCTATCTCTTAAAATAAGCAAAAAATAGAATATACGTATATGATTAAGAAAATTTTAGTTTCACAGCCTCGTCCTGCTACGGAAAAATCGCCCTATTTCGATATGGAACGCGAATATGGTGTTCAGGTAGATTTTCGTCAACTCATCAAAGTTGAGGAGCTCAGTCCCAAAGAGTTTCGAGCTCAACACATCAATCTGCTGGATTATACAGCCATCTTATTCTCCTCACGCGGGAGCATCGACCATTTCTTCCATTTGGCGGAAGAGATGCGCGTCAATATTCCCGAGGGAATGCATTATTATTGTGTTTCAGAGCAAGTGGGCGTGTATTTGCAGAAATATATCCAATACCGCAAGCGTCGCGTATTCTTTGGTGAAAACAACAAGTTCGACGATGTGGTACCAGCTATGCTCCGTCGTCCGCAGGAGAAGTACCTGATGATTTGCTCCGATGTGCACAACGATGCAGTCATCAATATGTTTGCTTCTCACGGCATCAAGATTGATACGGCCGTCATGTATCGAACAGTACCTCAGGAGATTCCGTCTGAAGAACTGAAGGCTTACGATATAGTTGTGCTGTTTACGCCTACTGGTGTTCAAGCCCTCAAGCAGAACTGCCCTGATTATCCATCTGACGGCAGAGCTATTGCCTGCTTTGGTGCAGCCACCAAGAAGGCGCTTGAGGAGCTCGGTTGGGAGGCTGCTATCGCTGCCCCCACGCCCGAATGCACATCTATCACGGCTGCACTCGATAAATACCTTGAAGCACATAAGTAATGCATACATTCCCCAAATCGGAAAAACTGTGTGGGCAACTCCGCATAGCTGCTCTCTATAAGGGCAGCAAGCGATTCGTAGCCTTCCCGATGCGGGTGAACTATATGTGCATTCGAGAATCAGCCCAGCCGCCACGCGTACTCATTTGGGCACCCAAGTCGCTCTTCAAGCACGCAGTGGATCGCAATCACATGCGCCGACTCATGCGCGAAGCGTATCGCCTCAGCAAGCAACCACTCACAGACTATTGCTCTGAGCACAACTGCAGCATGCAGATTGCGTTTAATTATATAGATAAGGAGCAGCGTTCGCAGGCTGACATTACCGCAGCCATGCAGAAAGCCGTACAGAAAATACTGAAGCAATTGCAGGAATGAACACCAACAAAACAACGCTCACGATTCTCCTTAGGAAGGCGGCATTGCTCCCCGTATATTTCTACCGAGCTTGCATCTCTCCCCTTACGCCCCCCTCCTGCCGCTATACCCCTACTTGTTCGCAATACATGGTGGAAGCTGTACTGAAATACGGTATCTTCAAGGGCGGTTGGCTGGGCATCAAGCGCATTTGCAGGTGCCATCCATGGGGTGGCTCTGGCTATGACCCCGTTCCATAACCCCGCATAACCAGCAACATGAGAATAGATATTATTTCGGCTGTGCCGGAACTGCTCGAAAGTCCGCTCAACCACTCCATCATTAAGCGCGCCAAAGACAAAGGCCTTGTAGAGGTTTATGTACATAACTTACGCGACTACACCCACGATAAGCACCGCAAAATCGATGATTATGCATTTGGTTTTGGTGCGGGCATGGTGCTTCAATGTCAGCCCATCGATGAGTGCATCTCCAAGTTGTGCTCTGAGCGGCATTACGATGAGATAATCTTTACAGCCCCCGATGGCCAACGATTCACCCAGAAAGAGGCCAATATGCTCTCGCTCAAGGAGAATATCATCATCCTCTGCGGGCATTACAAAGGGGTAGATCAACGCGTAAGAGACCACCTCATCACCAAGGAATATACGATTGGCGATTTTGTGCTCACGGGTGGGGAGATGCCCGCAGCCATGATGACCGATGCCATCGTAAGGCTGCTCCCGGGGGCCATCGGCGATGTGGAGTCAGCGCTCAACGACTCGTTTCAAGACGGCTTGCTTGAGCCTGGAGTTTATACGCGTCCGGCCGATTACAAAGGTTGGAAAGTGCCGGAGATTCTCCTCTCGGGCAACCAGCGCAAAATAGAGGAGTGGCTCTACGAAGAGGCCGTCAACCACACGCGCAATCGCAGGCCAGACCTGCTCGAAGAAAACGGCCTTGCGTAAGCCAGCGCCGTTCTGTATATTCAAACGAATGAGGTAGATTCTATGCCTTTCTATCCTCAAACATACTATTCATCAAAATCTATAGCGCCATGACAAAACGTTTATTGATTGCATTTTTGCTCTTTATGCTTTCCCTGCCTACCATTCACGCAAACCAAGGAGAGGTTATTTTGGGAGCCGAACGAACCGACGTATATTTTCCTTTGATTCAGGGTAAAAATGTTGCCCTCCTGAGCAACCATACGGGTGTAGCTGGCGGCATTCATACTCTTGACCGCCTTATTGAAGCCGGCATGCACGTGACGGCCATTTTCTCCCCCGAACATGGTTTTCGGGGCTCGGCCGGTGCGGGTGATAAAGTGGGCGACTCGGTAGATGAGAAGACAGGAGTGCCCATCCTCTCGCTCTACGACGGCAAGCGCATGCGCCCATCCGACGAAGCCATGCGGCAGTTTGATGTGCTCATTGTGGATATTCAGGATGTAGGACTTCGTTTTTACACCTATTACATCACCATGTGCCGGATGATGCAGGCTTGCGCAGAATACCATAAACGAATGATTATCCTCGACCGCCCCAACCCCAACGGTTTCTATGTAGATGGCCCAATTCTAGACATGAAATACAAGTCGGGGGTAGGTTGGCTGCCCATACCTGTGGTTCACGGTATGACTTTGGGCGAACTGGCACTGATGGTGAATGGCGAACATTGGCTTGATAACAACGCATGCTGTCCGCTCACAGTAGTGCCCTGCGCCAACTACACGCATCAGACACGCTATCGCCTGCCAATAGCCCCTTCACCCAACTTGCAAAACATGCTCGCCATCTATCTCTACCCGAGCACTTGCTATTTTGAGGCAACCCCTGTTTCGCTCGGCCGCGGCACCGACAAGCCATTTCTCCAATACGGTCATCCGCACATGCAAAAAGGGAAAGCGTTTCGCGAACGCAATACGCAACCAGCCACCTTTAAACCTAAGAGCTGCTCAGCGGCCCTAACGCCTCCGCAGCAAGACCGCAAATGCTTCGGCACTGACCTCTCCAATCTCACGGAAGAGCAGGCGATGCAGAAGGGCATCGACCTCTCTTATCTCATCGATGCCTATCAGCAATTGGCTATAGACAATTGGTTTTTCTCGGCTTTCTTTGAGAAACTCATAGGCGTGTCATACGTCAGAAAGATGATTATCCAAGGCAAATCCGCAGAGGAGATTCGCGCATCATGGGCTGATGACGTAGAGGCGTTCCGCCGTCAGCGCAAGCCCTACCTGCTCTACGAAGAGTAGCGCAAACAACACGTTCTCTCACCAACTACCGTATAACTATCCAAACAGAATCATATCCATATGAACGCAACCCTCATTCTCATCACCATCATTTGCTACTTTGCCTTGCTTTTTGGAGTGAGCTACGTAGCGGGACGAAAAGCCGACAACGCTGGTTTCTTCTCCGGCAACCGTAATTCGAATTGGCTGCTCGTAACGATGTCCACCATCGGTGCTCCCATCAGTGCCGTCACGTTTATCAGCGTACCAGGGATGGTAGCCGGTGCGGGTATGAGCTACATGCAGATGGTGCTCGGCTTTACGGTAGGGCAACTCATTGTAGCTTTCGTACTCATCCCGCTCTACTATAAGATGAACCTCACTTCTATCTACGAATATCTGGATCAGCGCTTCGGCGTAAAATCCTATCGTACGGGGGCATGGTTCTTCTTCTTGAGCAAATCCACGGGTGCTGCCGTGCGCTTGTTCATCGTATGTACAGTGCTCCAGCTGCTCGTGTTCAGCCCTATGCACATCCCGTTTTGGGCAAATGTGCTTCTCGTGATGGCTGTCGTTTATCTTACCACCTTCCGCGGAGGCGTAAAATCCATCGTGTGGACGGACTTGCTGAAAACGACCTGCCTCCTACTCTCTATCATCTTATGCATCGTGTTTATCATGCGCTCCGGCGTGAGTTTGAGTGGCTATGGTGAATCAGAGATGACGCGTATGTTCTTCTTTGATGACATCAACGATGGACGCTATTTCTGGAAACAGTTCTTGGCCGGTGTTTTCGTATTGATTGCTACTACGGGTTTGGATCAGGACATGATGCAACGTACGCTCTCCTGCAAGAACTACCGCGATTCGCAGAAGAATATCGTAGTGGGTGCCATCGTGCAGATGATCGTAATCTACCTCTTCCTCCTCCTCGGTTACCTGCTCTACACGTATGCAGCCCAATCGGGCATATCGCTTGAAGGACTTACGGGCGATGATGTCTTCCCGGCAATTGCTACCGGCGGCTATTTCCCTGCTATAGTGGGAATCATCTTCGTAATCGGTTTCATAGCCGCAGGCAACGCCGCCGCAGGTAGTGCTCTTACAGCCCTCACCACCAGCTTCACTATCGACATCCTCGGTAAGAGCCAACAGACAGCATCGGAAGACACCATAAAAAAAACGCGCACGCGCGTGCACGTAGGAATGGCCATACTGATGGCCGCACTCATCTATATCGTATATCTGCTCAACAACGATTCGGTTATCCAAACCGTCTATAAAGTAGCCTCTTACACCTACGGGCCATTGCTCGGTCTCTTCTTCTTTGGCATCTTCACCAAGAAGCAGGTGCGTGATAAGTGGGTACCTGTCGTATGCGTAATATCGCCCATTCTCACATTCATTCTTGACTTCAACTCGCAAGCATGGTTCGGCGGATATCAGTTCTCTCACGAGCGACTCTTGCTGAACGCTATGTTCACAATCATCGGACTCTGCTGCCTCATCAAAACAAAGCATTAAAAAATGCTGATTCTGCCAATTTTAAGTTAAAAAAGTTGAAAAAACGGCAAAAAAGGCATTTTTAGGGGCGAAAACTTGCATATTTCAGAAAAAAGTTGTTACTTTGCAGAAGATTTCGATTAGGGGTGCAAATTGTGCTCTTGAAAACCGACTACAAATCGGAAGATATTAACTATAAAAAAATATTACTATTATGACTGAAATTGAACAGAAAGTAAAAGAGATTATCGTTGACAAACTTGGCGTTGACGAGGCTAAGGTTACGATGGACGCAAATTTCATTTCTGACCTTAATGCAGACTCTCTTGACACAGTTGACCTCATTATGGAATTTGAGAACGAGTTTGGCATTGAGATTCCCGATGAAGATACTGGCAAAATCTCTACCGTAGGTGAGGCAGTTAAGTATGTAGAAGAGCACAAGGCTTAATCAATAAGTCAAGGTGGGCAAAGATTCCACCATACTCCTATACAAAAAAAACGCCCGGGACATTGTCCTGGGCATTTTTTTTGTTCATAATCGAGATCGATTGAGATTTTTCAAAAGAAATTAGAGGAGACCAACCATGGTATCCTTCTCAGCCTCTTCAAAATAGATTTTGTTCTCGCGAGCGAGCCAACCGAGAGCGAGGTTGAGATCAGCTTCTTTCAGTTTGGTAGCTTTCTTAAGAGCTTTGAGAGAGAGTGCGCCTTCCTGAAGAGCGTTCCAGATAAGACCAGCATTCTCACCGATAAGTGCTGCGTTCATAACAATAAAAAATAAAATAGATTAATACCTTTTCTATTCGGTTGACACCCAGAAGACATCCTCCTAAGCTCAATTCTCCGAATTGTGGTGCAAAATTACTAAAAAATATTCATCTATGCATGATTTTCAGCGTATTATTTTTCAAAAAAACGTGATATTTCTGATTTTTGCTATCCCCGCATAGCAAAATTAGCCAATTTTCGCACAAAAATCGAAAACTATATTCAATTCGAATGCAGCACTGCATGATTATTCACACATGCTGATTGCACAAAATATCTACAATCCTCTCCGCTGCATGCCCATCCCAGAGTGCGGGTATATGTCCTTCTTTCCATTTGCCGGAATAGAGTTTCTCGAGGGCAGGCGAAATGGCGGAGGGACTAGTGCCAATGAGTTCGTTCGTACCCATCGTACACGTTTCCGGGCGTTCGGTATTGTCGCGAAGCGTGATGCAAGGCACGCCCAATACCGTAGTCTCTTCGGTGATGCCGCCCGAGTCTGTAATCACAGCCCTACTATGCGCTACTAAATAATTAAATTCCAAGTATCCCATCGGGTCAAGAATATACATATTCGGGAAACGCGCATGCAGGGCTTTGCGATTTTCTTCAGCCGAATCAGTAGCCGTTCCCCATAAACCATAGAAAAGCTTAGCAGTACGCGGGTGTATCGGAAAAATAATGGGCTCCCCCTGCACATTCTGAATGATGGTCTCCATCAATAAGCGAAGATGGGCTTCTTCATCTACGTTCTGCGGCCTATGAAGGGTCAGTACCACATACCTGCCCGCCTGCAACCCAATAGAATCATATACAGCCGGCTTGCGCAAGCGCGAAAGATTGGCAAGCAGTGTGTCAATCATCACGTTGCCCACGAAGTTAATCTTCTGCTCGCTGACGCCCATATTCCTCAGATTCTGATTAGCCACTTCACTTGTAGTAAAAAACCAGTCGGTCAGCGTATCGGTAACCATTCTATTGATCTCCTCGGGCATGGTGAGGTCCCAACTGCGGATGCCGGCTTCTACGTGCGCCACTTGCGTTCGCTGTTTCTTGGCTACGATAGCGCAAGCCATCGTGGAAGTCACATCGCCTACTACCATCACCAAGTCTGCAGGATGCGCCATCAGTTCTTTTTCAAACGCTATCATGATATGTGCCGTCAACTCTGCCTGCGTACCCCCACCGCAACCTAAATTGATATCGGGTGCAGGAATAGCCAACTCTTCAAAAAACGTATCAGACATGTTCTTATCGTAATGCTGACCGGTATGCACCAGCCGATAATGCACATTTCGCCCTGCTGCCTCAGCGGCTTGAATAGCATGAATAATCGGCGCTATCTTCATAAAATTGGGTCGGGCACCCGCTATCAACGTAATCTGCATAGGATAATATTTGGAGAAATAGAGATAGGGAATCTCCTCATTAACAATTATTTATAAATGATTAATTTTTTCATTTGGGTTGTTGCGAACGATATGCTATCTAAATTGGTTCCAAAATGGGTCATGAAAATCGAGCCCTTGTACTTCTTCTGCCGACTGCGGATAGTTCTCTATGAACCATGTAAGGAACTGAGCCAAATCGATTTTTTCTGCAAGCATGCGCTGCATACGCTCATGGCAAACGACCTTTCTATTGGGCATCGCCAGCCATTTCTCTACTGACTGATAGAAGCCCTCTATGTCGGCCGACTTATGGCCGTAGCCTAAGCAATAATGCTTCTCTTCGGGCACATGCGCATCTACCGTTGGCACAAACCCATTGCTCCGTGGCATATAATCCGTAGGTGCCTCCAGTTCGTGGAGATACGACAATCGGCCTACAAAATCATTCAGCCTCACAAATGGCACACCCATAACTCCTGCCTCAGCGGCCATCGTCTGACTATCACCGATATAGAGCGATGCAAACGCCATCACGTGGTGCATATCGAGCGGACTGATGCGAATGCGGTAGGGTTCCAAAGATGGCTCCAAGGGACGCTCGCTAGTGATATAAATGCGGCCATAAGGTTTCAGCATCTCTATCACTCGTTGCGCCACTTCCGCACTTATGCCATGTACGCCCACATCATGATGAGCAGAGAGTTTCACAAACCGAATCACGAAATACGGGCTCTCGGAATCAATGCCGTATTTGGCCACCACCTGCTTATCGGGCTTAAACTGATGCGGATGCAGATAGCTGAGTTCATGATACGAAGGATAGCCGATTTTCTTCTTATTCCACTTACCTGCGCTCGTGCAGTCCGGCTCTATCAAAGCGGTAAAGAAAGGGTAAAACAGCTTTGCGAAAAGGGGCGTTGCCTCCGCATCATCTTCATCGCAAACGAACGATGGAATGCGCAATAGCGAGCCTACGTAAGCCAATACTCCATCCGACCCCATAAGCATATCCGGTTTTGTTTTGCGAGCAATCCGCATCACCTCAACGACTTTCTCCATCAATCCAAACGCAAGACGAATCAGCCCTCCTTTGTCTGGACGGTCTTTCACCTTGATATAACTGAAACCTGCATCAATACAGAGTTGCTCCAAAACATCTTTCGGACGGATAACTATTACCAACTCATGTCCATGCTGCCGCAAATTCAGGATAGTGTATCTGAATAAATGGAAATGCGCGGGATGGCTGATCATAAACAGTATCTTCTTCATACTTATCTTTTTATCCATTTTACGCCACAAAACCCAATCGCATATAACAGCGGTTTGCACACATGAAGGAAGCGTCCGTGCTCCACCTCTTTACCTCCAAAACGAGCCTTAAAATCTCGCACTCCGTAGGTTTCATTCGGCTTACCTGCGCCCATCATATCGAACCGCGGATAGCCATTATCTGCAGCATAGCGCATGCCTGAATAGGTAGCTAAACTGGAGGGAAAAATATGCGCATAACGGCCATCTTTACCACATACATACCATTCATATACAGCCTTTCCGGGCAAACAAACGCAAGCCGTCCCTCCGATGATTTGTCCCTCAAAAGCCACCAACAAAAATTGTGCATGGGGTTGTTGATAAAGCATTTCAAAAAAACGCCACGATGGCAGCGGAGTCTTCACCTTGGTTCGGTAAAGCTGCTGAAGGATAGCGTAGAATGCTTTAACCTGCTCCAGCGTAGGCTGTTTCACCAATGTTGCGCCATCGCGAAGCGAGGTTTTGATATCGCGCTTCCGGCTCTTACTGATGAGGGCTTCCATCTGCTCAGCCGATGAGGTGTCCACATGAAAATTCAGATGCGGCTGATAAGCAAAGCCGCAGCGCTCAAACACAGGCCGCCAACGGCTGTAATCGTTGAAGTTGCGCGTCTCGATATAGATAGCTTGGCTGCTCAGTTGCCGCCTTGCGGTAAGGAGCAGTTGCTCCAAGGCCGCATCGGAGATGGTATCGCTCAGCATCGGGCCACCCACGATGATGGCTCGCCTCGTGAACCACTGCTTCAGTCGGTTGCCGGCCTGCGTAAGATAGCCTTGCAGAACCCCCACCAATCGGCCATCCTCTTCAGCCGCAAAGCAAAACGGACGCATTTCGCCAGGCACTGACGAATAGAAAGCATACGCCTCACGCGTCTGAAACCAATTAGCCGTTTCAGAAACCTCCAGCGCACGCCAGGCCGCCGCTTCGATACTTTCTATATCGGAATAGATATGAATCATTTTTGCTTGCCTACAAGCTGTCTGTTATAAGTCAATTATAAGTCATCCTTAGTTAATTGTTAGTTAATTAACTAATGCTGGACTAAGGATGAACTAAGGATGAACTAAGAAAAGCCAAATTCTTCCGTAAAAAAAACGATACAAAGGTACGAAGAATTTTTGGAATGTGCAAATTTATTTGCAGTATTTTAATAAAAAAGGTGTTATTCATGAGATTCTTTTACTAAAACTCTTACTATCACAACTCAGCCATTATCAACGCATTACACGAGCATTGTTCACGTTTTGCTGAACGATGACTGAAGGATGGCTGAACGATGGCTGAGTAGTGAGCGTACTATTTTGAGGGGGTGAGCATGTTCGGAATCGAGTGCCACAAGTTTCATATTTCGGCAATTCGCCTAAATAAACTGGCAAAATCAGAACAAATACCCCATTTTCACATAAAAATTGGTCCAGGAGGCGCCATCTTGGGCATGCAGGGCTTTTGCCCAATCTACCGAAACGCAGAAGTTTTCATTCATCACAATCTTCAGTCCTATGCCAGCGGAGAGATGCGGGCGATAAACATCCTTGCTTTTAGGCGAAAGCGAGAGCTTATCCGCGTCCAAACGGAAGAAATCATCCGGCTCCTCGCCACTCGCCCTTACGGCTTCCGCCACCGTCTGATAGCGGCCATCTGTATGTTGCCTCACCAGCGCATCCATGTAGTAGGGCTGCAAAACCATACCCATGTCCACAAACGGATTCAAGCCGATATAGAAATGTTGCCTTCCGATATCAAACGGCACAATCTTACATCGCAGTTCGATATTGGCAAATCCCACTCCATTCGCAAGAACACGGTTGCGGAGCACCCCTCTGATGGAATTGCCACCTCCCAATCCCTCGTAAATCACGCGTTGCATGAATAGTGTATTCAGATACGTGTTTTGATAAAACGGGCTCTTGCCGGCTATTGTGTTTTGCACACCAATCCGATACGCCAGCACTACCCATTTGGGGTAAAGCTGCACGTAATGCCGGAAGGTGGCGTTCAGCCTCAAATGATTGTAACCGGCAGAGGCTTGTTGCCCAAATCCAGCATTAAAAGCAGCCGAATACGTAAGAAACACATCGGCATAGATGCCGCGGTTGGGGCCTTGTCGCTGGTCGCGCGAATCAAACGAGAAACCCACCCTGAGATACGGATGCCAACCTCCTCGCGCCTCATCGGCTGACAAAATGCCCCACTTCCGGTACTTCTCATACAGCCCTTCTGCAGGTGGCAGTCTACGGTCGCCTTCTTTCCCGCGGTTGAGCACAGCCGTGTGCACCGTATCGCACATATAGCCGAGCAAACCAATGCCTACGTTCCAATGCCAATGGCGACGAATAGGGCCTTCCCAATCGATGGCTGCCCGCACCAAATCGCGCTTAAACGTATAGAAAGCGCGTGACCGATAAGCCGCAATATCCATTTTCTGCGGGTCATACACCTTATCACCTGCCGCATTCTTCACGTAAGCCGAATGGTGGAAAAGCGGTTGATACACAGCCTGATAGCCATTGAATCCATAAAAATCACAGAGCGCATCACGAAGATATGCGAGGTCAATCGTCAGACGATGGTTAGGAATCACGTATTTTGAATCGTAGTTAAAGCGAAAAATGCCCGTATGTTTGGTCGTATAAGCCGCCTCCATATACAGCGAATGAATATACTCCGGATATTGCTCACCGCTGCCGTAATCATACAGATTGGCCAACAAACCGCCCTGAAAACCACAGTCAGCATCGTAGGCGATAGAGGGCAGAACGCCTATATTCCAACCCTCTTTCCGCGTCTGAGCAATCGAATCAGCTGCCACATCAGGCTGCACTCTTGCCGTGCTAAGCATAGGCAGAAGCACAGCAAGAGATAAGAAAAAGCGTTTCATACGAATCAGAACAGCAGGTGAAACAAATAGTAGATACCAATACCGAGATACGTACCGATGGCATAGCCCATCAGCCCGACCACCATGCCGGAAATCAGCACTTTCCTATTGCCCATAGCCCCTACTACGGTAGGCACAAACGGAGGCGAGCATAAGAGCCCCACCTGACTGACCGTAAAGAGGTCGCCGCTCACTTTACCCATGCGGCAGAAGCCCAAATGCAGCAAGGTACTCAGCCCGATTATCCAGGCTACAAACGCGCCAATCATCATCGAGCCAGTATTCACGCTGTGGTAATCAAACATCGAAGCTACAATCACCGAGAACACCAAGATGAAGAACATCCCCAGCTCAAACGTTTTTCTCAGTTGCCTTACGGGTTTGAAAAACGAAGCAATAATGCCCAATGCCGTAATCGTTAGAATCACCACCATCTCGCTGATGGAGCCCGTTATCCAAATCGAGAGCCCTACTCCGATAAGGAGGAAAAGCACGCTCAGCAAGAGCGCCTGCATCATGCTCCAGAAGTTGCGCTTGCGCATCATATCGTCGTATCGCTCCACTTCGGTAGCACGTTTGCCATTTCGATGAATGCTCTCGCTGATGCTGATGCCATCGTCATACGGCAGTATCACACGATACACCTTATAGCCGCCCGCGAGCACAAACACGATATACGGAGTGGTGAGCAGCATCTGAAAAGCAAGCACGATAGCCATCACCGATTTATCCACTCCAAGAGCAGCCCCTAAGGCGTTGAAGTTCATCGTGCCACCCGTATAGATTCCCGTGAGCATTGCTGCCACTTTATCCAATTCGGGGATGTCCGTAAACTGAAACACCCAATAGCCGCTCAACACCGCAATCATTACGGCCAACACACCGCCTACCAGCGCCCAAAGCGTCTTTGGAAGCGTCTTTGCCCACAACTTAAAATCGCAGTTGAACAGCATCAGCGGAATGGCAAGCGACACACTCACGCTCATCAGCAACTGCTGCATCCTGCTCAGCGTTTGCTCCGCTGGAGAATACATCTCAAACGAACAGGCGCCTGAAAACGCCAAGATGAAACCAACAGCATACGCCATCAGTACCGTACCAATCTTTTGCGCCCATGTCCAGCGCTTGAAAATTTGGATAATCACCACTGGCATCAGCACATACATTGCCAGTACAAAATACACTTGAATCATAATCATTTTAGTTTAGGTTAAACATAGCGGCCAAAGGCCGGATTGGAGCATAGCTCCTATTGATTGTCGGCCAAAGGCCGATTGATTGTTGACCGAAGCCCCTTCCATTCCATCCTCTAAACAGAGGGACCGAAGGCATGAGCGCGCAGAGCGCCAGCCTCTTCGAGGCGCCGGAACCATCGTGAGCGGCCGAAGGCTCTGAAACTACCTGAAGCGCGCAGAGCGCCAACCTTTTCGAGGCGCCGGAACCATCGTGAGCGTTTCTATAAGGGGCGCGTGGGACGCGCCCTCATCCCTCATCGCCCGAAGCCCCGGCAGCACCGCATCTGGTACAGCCACTCCTGCGTGAAGGCCCAGAAAGGCCAGGGGAGCATCAAAAAGAGCGGCATCAGCAACACGTTGACTACCACCCTCACCGAGTTGAGAAAAGCCTTGTCTTTCACTTTGCGGCAAGCGGCCCATTGCGTGAGCCAAATCGGCAGAGAGAGCGCTGCAGAGAGCAGGAAAAGAGGCAGACTGAGCAGCAGAAACAAGCGGATCCACCCTTTCGGCAACGTAGCCGACCTCAGCTCAGCATAAGGGGATGGCGGGTTCATCAGCAGCCTGCGGCAGTTATCTTCATAGTGTTCATCGTCTGGCACCCAGAGAATGGTCTTCCGCATACGGAGCGTGAGCTCTTCGCGGAGCGCAAGCAGCAACTGCGGCCGATCCAACGAGGCGTGCTGCTCACGAAATGCATTCACTTCTATGGGTTCGCCAATCTGCACCGTCAGCGCGTCCCACAGCCGGAAATAATCGGCATATTCGAGCCCTACCGGCACGATATACACGGGTTTATCCATCGCATCCGCAGCTTGTAGAGCTATGCGGAAAATGCCCTTGGAGAGCGGCAGAAGCGAGTGCTTGGTGCGGTGCGTGCCTTCGGGCATCATGCAGAAACTTACGCCATGCTGAAGCGTTTCTACCGCCAGTGCTATCGTCTCTTCGTTTTTGCGCACCTCATCTACACCATCGCGTATCCGCCGAATGGGGATTATCTTCAGCCAATGGAGCAGAGCGGCTTGCCGTTTGTTGCGAAAGATATCCGCCCTTGCGGCAAACACTTTCGGGCTCTTATCCATCACCAATACGGCCAATGCATCGCATAGCGCATTGCAGTGATTCGGCGCGAAGATGATGACGCCATCTTGAGGAATGCGCTCCAGCCCTATGTAGCGCAATTGCCGGAAGGAATGACGAATGATCCAATCTGCCAGCGGCCTGCATCGCGAATAGAGCTTATCGTATGCATACACGGGTGTCATCGCATAATCTTCAGGCAGGCATCACCTGCTCTGGCAACATAGATGCCGGCAGGCAGGTCGCGCAACGAGATGTCATGACAGCCTGAAGCCACCAATGTGCCGCTGGCCGAATAAACCGCAACAAAGAGACCATTAGGGTTAAGAATCAGGTTATCCACATAGCGCAACTTCGCCTCCTTGTTATCGAGCACAGTAGCACGTGTCCATGTTGCCCAGAGTCGGCCCTCATCGCCCGGATAGAGGTGGGTCACGACATCACCGAGCATATCGGTTTCCCACAGCCATCCAGTAAAATCAAAGCCTTTTCTAATAGGCGTAGGCAATGTGATAGTGTCTTTCACAACGGCTGGAAGTTCCACCCCTTCGGGCAAGACACCACCATTGAGAACGTATTTTACGAGCGGCATATCCGACCAGAGTGCAAACACTTTCGACACACCGCAACCGGGATAGATTTTCACCCATCGGTTGCCACTATAACTCTCATCGGCATACCAACCGAGGAATTCGCAACCGTCTTTCACCGGAATAGGAAGGGTCAAATCGGTGTAATATTCCATAGGAATAGAATCTTCAGTAAACAGCCCGCCATTCAACTCATACTCTATATTGAAAGGAGTACGGCTCAGGTGTACGGCTACTCCCCAAGCGTTCACCATTTGCAGATGGCCGTTGTTGTAGCCGCTGTAGTCATAAGTGGCGGAGCGACCATCGGTATAGCCCCAACTCGACATATTGGCGTTGCCATAGGGGTCATGTACCACCACCGAACCATTGAGCGCCTGATAGGTCCAACTGCCGTTGACGTTTACGTATTCTGCATCCGCGCGATAGGGCAGAATGAGGTGTCCGTTCGTTTTGGAAGACGTAATGCACCAACTATAAGGCATACCTGCGCTACATTCCTGACGAATAGCCACCATGCCGCGGTTGTCGTATGCATTGCTGGGGCAGTTGTTGTGTGTATAAAAATCGCCCATCTTTGAAGAAGGACTGCCGTTGGTCCACATAAACCCATATCCGCCCGCAGCCGAGCCGCCGCAGGAGGAGTAACGTTCTTGGTTGAACACGTAATTGGTAACGTGATGGGTATAAACCTGCCCCACGTAATACGCGTAATTGGTTGATGGATAGCCGAATCCACCTCGCGAGCTGACAGCATGGGGTTGCAGTAGTCCGTAATATCCGAGCACCATGCATGAGGTAGAGGGCGCACAAGCGCAAGGGCCGTAAGCATAACTGCCATTATAAGCCGCTACATCGTAACGCTGATGAATATATGGAATATCATCGCCCATCACGGGGCCACCCACATTCTGCCCGCTCAGCGCACGCCCTTCCGTGTACATTGCTGGCAAAGGGGTAAACGGTAATGGTTCATCTTCAGCCAACCGTACCAACACCTCCTCTTTCTTAGGCTCGCGCAAATCAACAGCCACTACGCGTCGGTCTCCTCGAGCATAAGCGATGAACAAACGATTGCCGGATACGTATACACCCATTGGGCAGTCTGCCGACCGTTGAATAAGTACGGTGGATTGCTCGCCATTGTAGCGCATACTCACCACCGATATGCCCTCGCAGAAAAAGATATCGCCATTTCGATATTCCGAACGCGTATAGATAATGCGCTCATCATCCATCCATTGTGCATTTGAGCCATTACCGAGGCAATACATCTTACCGCTCGCAATCTCAATCACGTACAGCGTCATATTGCCTTGCTCATAGAGCAGTTTGCTGCCATCGGGCGACCATTTCGGGTTGTATAAATCCATCTGCTCCGACAAGCACTTCTGCTGCATCGTCTGAAGGTCAAAAAGCACCGGGCGACCATCCGCATCGCTCCATGCAAGGAAACGACCATCGGGAGAAAAACGTACGATATTCGTATAGTAATCCAGCGCAATCTGCTTCTTGCCATCAGCCATCATCAGGTGCAATTGTCTGCCTATTGTATAGGCCACGTCCCCCATTGGACTGACTGTAGGTTGCCCGCATTGGTCAACATAGCCACTAAGAAGTGTGAGTTCACCGCTCTTCAGATCCAGCACAGCAGGAGCTTGCTTGCCGTTGGCATTGATGTGCTTAAGCGCCAATCGGGTTCCATCGGCAGAGAGTTCGGTATATCGTCCGCAACCGGGCGCAGAAAGGAGCATCTTGAGGGCACCATCCTCCACCACATAAAGCGCCTGCTGACGATTGTCAGTCAGCAGCAAACCTGCAATGGTAAGCTGAGGTGACTCCAAATAACCCATTTCAGTCATCTCATACGTAGTGCTGAGTGGAAGAACCTCAACTTCTAATGCATTCATCGGGAAACAAAGCGCCAGCAACGATAGTGCCAGCAGAAACATACGATTGATTATCATGTTGTTGAATTTTTGGTTACGATCATTACATCCCTTCATAAAGGGTTGAAAAAATGCAGCCTGCGGCTGAAAAACTGCTGCAAAGATACACATTATTTTCCAAATATGCAAAAATCAGGTGTTTTTTTCTGAAAAAATTTGGTCATTTCAAGAAAAAGCAGTAATTTTGCAGCCGATTTGCGCGTTAACCTGCCATAGGCAGCCTCGTCAATCGATACTAAATGCTGCATTGTTTGTATGTTGAATCTTGCAAAGCAGTGATCGTTTAACTTAAATTTACAACTACATTATGTATTTGACTTCAGAAAAGAAAGCTGAGATTTTTGCTCAGTTCGGCGGTGACGCCAAGAACACCGGTTCAGTAGAGAGCCAAGTAGCCCTCTTCACCTTCCGCATCAAGCACCTCACTGAACACATGAAGAACAACCACAAGGACGTAGGCACTGCTCGTGCCCTCTCTGCATTGGTTGGTAAGCGTCGTTCGATGCTTGATTACCTGAAGGAGCAGGACATCGAGCGTTATCGTGCGCTCATCAAGGCTCTTGGTATCCGTAAGTAAGCCGAACGCTTTCTATCCTTTCACAAACCAGCCGACTGTCATAGTCTGCTGGTTTTACTTTTTTAGAAGCGCTTCATGCAGTCTTATTTCACCAAGGCGCAATCCAATAATACTCAGTCATGACACATTCAGAATTAGGCACAGAGCGTATCCGTACGCTCCTCTTCAAGTATGCCTTGCCGGCCATTATAGCAATGACCGCATCTTCGCTCTATAATATCGTTGACTCGATTTATATCGGCCATGGGGTCGGTGCGCTTGCGCTGTCGGGCCTCACCATCGCCAAACCGTTGATGGATATATGTGCAGCATTCGGCTCGCTCGTGGGCGTGGGTGCGGGCACGCTCATCGCGATTAAATTAGGAGAGAAAGACCTCCTCTCGTCGAATAAAATCTTGGGCAACGTGATCATGCTCAACCTCCTGCTCGGCGTGCTCGTGATGGTAGTAGGACTCGCGTTTCTCGACCCTATCCTCTGCGCTTTTGGTGCCTCAGTTGACACCCTCCCTCTCGCTCATGATTACATGGCGATTATCCTCTACGGCAACGTGACCACCCATATCTATTTCGGGCTCAATAACATGCTCCGCTCCACCGGTCACCCCATGAAATCTATGACGGCAACCATCCTTGCGGTGGTGATTAATATGGTGCTCGACCCTATCTTCATCTTCAGTCTGGACATGGGCGTACGGGGGGCTGCATTGGCTACCGTATTGAGCCAATGTATTGCTATCGTATGGCAGGTTACCGTATTTTTCAATCAGGAAGAACCCGTCCATTTCCAAAAGGGGATATGGTCGCTCGACCGCTCTATCACCCTCACCATGCTATCTATCGGCCTCTCGCCGTTTCTGATGAACCTGGCCAGCTGCTTCGTGATGGTGATTCTCAATAACCAACTCAAGCGCTATGGTGGCGACTTGGCGATTGCATCGTTTGGAGTGGTCAACAGGTTAATGTTTGTGTTCTTCATGATCGTGATGGGCTTGAACCAGGGCATGCAGCCTATTGCCAGCTTTAATTATGGAGCGCGACAACATGATAGAGTGAAACGCGTATTCCAACTCACCGCCTATGCCGCCACTGTCATCACTACGCTGTTCACGCTCTTGGGCGAGATTTGTCCGCACTTGGTAGTGCAACTCTTCACGCATGATGAGGAGTTGATTGAGGCTTCTGCTCATGCATTGAGGATTATCGTGTGTGCGTTTTTCGTTGTCGGTTTTCAGGCGGTGGTCACCAACCTCTTCACGGCTTTGGGAATGGCTAAGAAAGCTATTTTTCTCTCTTTGAGCAGGCAAGTGCTGATGCTGGTGCCCCTCTGCATGCTTTTGCCGCTTATCCCCGCGGGCGATGGTGTATGGGGACTGAATGGCGTTTGGTGGGCTTGGCCGTTATCCGATTCGCTCTCCGCATTACTGGCGGCTATCTTACTGATGCGACAATTGCGCGCTTTCCAGCAGATGCACTTGAGCCAGCAACAACTGCTGCGAGCCAACGAGCGCTTCCTCTCCGATGATTTCTCCCAATAATACATAAATGCCAACGCGCTAATGCACTGTTGTACACTGCCAATGGTGCACATTTTTGTGAAACCTATTTCTTTTCCCTAAGCGACTGAATCCACTCTTCAAAATCCATTTTGGAACAGCCAATGCGGTTCTTAATGAACTGCCGGCGATTCCAGAGGGTTCGGTCTGTCGTGCCGAAAATGTAGCCTATATCGTTGACGTCCAGTCCCAAAACTGATAGTGCAATGAATAGCAGGTCTTTTTCGGTGAGGCTGGGGTACTTTTTTTTCAGCTCACCCAAGAGATTGCCATAAGCAGCATTGAATTCTTCCTGAAATGTTTGCCAAGTTGGAGGATACTGTAGGCTGAGTTCGTCTAACACTTTTTTCACAGATTGAGACTTTTGTTTTGATCCTAAGAGAGTCTGGTGAATTTGCCGAATCAACGCTATGCGATGTTTCAAGAATTGGCGAAGCGTATTACGTTTGTTCTCTAATTCTGCTTGAGCTTTTTGCAACTCGGTGGCCATTTGCAGTTGTTGCAAGTTTTTTTCTGCTATTTCTTGCTCTTTTTCTCGAATAGTCAACTGCTGAAGAGCGGATTCTTTTTCTTTAGAAATACGCTTGTTTCGTTCGTATAAGTAAATGAGGAAAACACATAAGCAAGCCAGCAGCAGCCCGGTTATTATCATCCCTGTAGTTAGCCAGAATTGTTGTTGCTTCAGTTTTAACTCAAGGATGTGCTTTTGCTCTTTCTCCACGTCATAATGCCTACTGATAGCGTAGGTGCGAGCGGCTTCATTCTGCTGTTCATCAGTCAGCACCCTTAAATATGCTTTTTCCAAAGACGAATAGGCTTCCTGCTGTTCTCCCCTGGCTTGCAGTATCTTGCTTCTCAAGAGATAATAGGTATATCTGCTGATGTCGTAATGGATGGTATCGTTTTCGAGCAAAGAGAAATAGTCTTCTGCTGTTTTTAGATCACCTCTCTCCATGGCAATAGCACATATCAGATTGGTGTAGCGAGGAATACCAAAGGAATCACACAGATATTTTGACACCTCAAAAACCAAGTCACTATCCATTGGCAGACAATGACTGGATTGTTGAACAAGGATATCCTCATATAGGATAGGATGGTTGATGGACTTGGCGATACGCAGAGCTTCTCCGAACAATGATGCCCTTAGGGCAGTATCACTTACTTGCATTCGAGCAGCATCGCGCAGGCAGCATGCAATGCGCAAGGAGTCGTTTGATTGCTGAATGAAAGGCAAGGCCTTTTGGTATCGTTCACTGGCTATATGAAATAATTGCTCACGCTCGGCAAGTACCCCCTCGTGGTAATACACCATCCCAGAATATATTGAATCCATAAAGGGCAGATAGGTCTCTGTCTCTTTCAGCATATACATTGCGCTATCATACTGCTGTTGCTTATTATACGCAATGAACAGAGCATACGCTGCTTCGCCCGATTGCTGACGGAGTTTTTTCTCTTGGGAATAGCGGAATAAGGGCATAATCGAATCTGGAAGCACCGAAACGCCTACTCGCAGAGAAGCTTTTATCTTATCTAAATGATACGTTTGTAGCTGAGATTTATCCAATTTTTCGACGTTATAGGAGTTCAAAATTAACAATGCACTGTCCGGATGCTGCCAGATCAACTGTTCGGGCACAATTTTATGCACTTTGTCTTGTTTTTGAACGCACCCATAACTCGCTGATAATAAGGCGATTGCAGCAAACAGAACCACCTTTTTAAGGCAGGTTTTACCTGAGTAGGCGATTCTTTGAAACCTCATTTTCATAAAATCTTAAACTATTGATAATCAATTATTTAATTTTTTGAATTTTCGAATTTTCGAAGGGGTGAGTAGGCGATTTTTAGGGCGAAAATTTTGCCATTCCAAAAATTAAGCCTATCTTTGCGGCGGCAAAGGTACAAAAAATTCTGCACTCAACCAAATTATTAATCAAAAACATTACAAGAAGATGAAACTAAAATTTTTGATTTTTTTGTTTAATGTAAACTTTGACATTATCGTTGACTAACACTCAGAGCATTGGTCTTATCCTGAAAAAGTAGATTCTAAAAATCTGCTTTTATGAAGGAAAGAGGCTACATTACTTCCGCAAGATTGTATCATATACTCGAGTCTTTGTACGTAATACGCACGAGCTGCATAAGATTGTAATCCTCGCTGGTTATAATAATCTATTACCATCATCATTACTGAATCAGGCGAACCACTCCTGTTTAATCTGGAATTAGCCAGTTCGGACAACAGATACCAATGCATTTTCTCGGTCATTTCCAGCTTTTCTGGGCTAAAAATAGCCAAAGAATCTAACGCATCGCTTGGATTACGCCAAATTTGTGATTCTGACTTATCAAAATTCAAACAAACACTTACCTGTTCATTTTTACAACAGCCTGTTAATGAGCTGATTAAGAAAAAATGCAGTTACTAGTTTATATATTTATTCATATAGTAAGAAATTTTTTTTGTCATATAGAGGTAGTATTGATTATCAATGAGTTATGAAGAAAAAAATTTGTCATTTAATAGTTACCTAGTAACTGCAAAATTTGGTTGGTTGGTAATTTTTTTGTACCTTTGCGGCTGCAAAATTATAAAAAATTCTGCACTCAACCAAATTATTAATCAAAAAAACTAAAAGAATATGAAACTAAAATTTTTGTTTTTTTGTTTAATGTCAATTTTGACATTATCGTTGACTAACGCTCAGAGCATTGGTCTTATCCTGAAAAAAGTAGACACTAAAAATCTGCTTTTAAGAAGGAAAGAGGCTACTTTACTTCCGCAAATCGGTAGTTTTGGGCCAGACTAAAATTTTAGTGTCTATGTTTTCAGGAAAAAACAGTAGTTTATTAATTATACAAATGTCAATATGAAAAAAGCTAAATTATTTATTATCTTTGCTATGCTCTCTTTGGTAGTAAACGCCCAAGATGAAGTAGGGTATGACAAATTAAATGTGAAAATGAATGTAAAAACCGGAATTGGTGCGGCAATGACATCCGTTACAAATGTCGGTTTACATTCATTTATCTCCGCTTCTGCAGAATTACCTCTCTCCAAAACTCTTAATTGGAAAGCCAATGTAGGATTGCGCTTTATCAATGATAATATTTTTGATAATGGTCGTACGAATTGGCAAGGAGGTGAAAATTATTCAGTAGGTAGATTGGAAGTTCCGGTTATCTTCTCGTATGATCAGCCTATTTATAACAATGCCTTTATCCGGTTTAATTTTGGAGTTTACTATTCTCAATTGCTGTTTCAGAAGTTGAATATAGTCCCTGAAAAGGCAAATCCAACTTCGTACCTAAAACAGTTCATGTATGATGCCGGAGCGGAATGCGGTATTGCAATTTTGCTGAATAAGTTTTACATCAGTTTAGATTACGACATATTGTTGGATCTGGTCTATTCTCCTCCGGTAAGTACTATTAAAGCCGGTTTCGGATTTAGATTTTGATTGAGTATCATGGCCACTCTTGTACGATAAGCTGAGGATTCTGCTCTTTGGATGATTTGCATAAATCTATCAACAAACTAAAAAATACAAACAATATGAAAAAAACAATTATGCTTTTGTTGGCGGCGCTATGCACAGCAGCAACCACCCTCGCCTACGATTTCCAATCAGGCGACTTGTACTACAACATCACGAGTGTTAACACCGTGGAAGTTACCTTTCAAGAGCCCGTTGGGAGTTCAACCAACTACCCTGGTCTATCTACCGCCATCATCCCCGAAACCGTCACTTACAACGGCACCACATACTCCGTAACGAGCATTGGAGAATCTGCGTTCTGGGATTGCTCCTCCCTCACCTCCATCACCATCCCCACCTCCGTAACGAGCATTGGAGATTTGGCGTTCAAGGGTTGCCCCTTCCTCACCTCCGTAACCATCCCCAACTCCGTAATCAGCATTGGGGAAGGGGCGTTCGTGTATTGCTCCTCCCTCACCTCCATCACCATCCCCAACTCCGTAACAAGCATTGGAGACCAGGCGTTCGCTGGTTGCTCCTCCCTCACCTCCGTAACCATCCCTAACTCCGTAACGAGCATTGGATACAAGGCGTTCTATGATTGCACCTCCCTCACCTCCCTCACCATCCCCAACTCCGTAACGAGCATTGGATACAAGTCGTTCTCGTATTGCTCTTCCCTCACCTCCCTCACCATTCCAAACTCCGTAACGAGCATTGGAGACTATGCGTTCGAAGGTTGCTCCTCCCTCACCTCCATCACCATCCCCACCTCCGTAACGAGCATTGGAGAAGGGGCGTTCGCGAAGTGCTCCTCCCTCACCTCCGTAACCATCCCCAACTCCGTAATCAGCATTGGAAAAGGGGCGTTTTTGTATTGCTACTCTCTCGACTCCGTAACCCTCCCCGACTCCGTAACAAGCATTGGAGACTATGCGTTCTATGAATGCACCTCCCTCACCTCCCTCACCATCCCCAACTCCGTAACGAGCATTGGAGACTATGCGTTCTGGGGTTGCACCTCCCTCGCCTCCATTACCATCCCTAACTCCGTAACGAGCATTGGAGAATGGGCGTTCAAGGGTTGCTCTTCCCTCACCTCCATCACCATCCCCAACTCCGTAATCAGCATTGGAAAATATGCGTTCCAGTGGTGCTCCTCCCTCACCTCCATTACCCTCCCCAACTCCGTAACGAGCATTGGAGATTTGGCGTTCAAGGGTTGCTCCTCCCTCACCTCCATCACCATCCCCAACTCCGTAACGAGCATTGCATACGGGACGTTCGAAGGTTGCTCCTCCCTCACCTCCGTAACCATCCCCAACTCCGTAACAAGCATTGGATATGGGGCGTTCCGGGATTGCTCCTCCCTCACCTCCATCACCATCCCCAACTCCGTAACGAGCATTAGAAACAGTGCGTTCCGAGATTGCTCCTCCCTCACCTCCGTAACTATCCCCAACTCCGTAACAAGTATTGGAAATTATGCGTTCTATGGTTGCTCCTCCATCGCAGACATCTATTGCTATGCCACCACTCCGCCAGTATGCTATGATGACAACACTTTTTATGGCGTCCCCAAGCTCTGCAATATTCATGTGCCCGCAGGCACCATTCCAGACTACCAGGTGGCTACTGGGTGGAGATATTTCTACAATTTCTTCGAGATCTACGAGGAAACAGCAATCTCCGAGACTGAGCAGCAGAAAAAGTCCTCCCGCAAAATCATCCGCGATGGGCAAGTCCTCATCCTTCGCAACGGCGTTACCTACGACATGATGGGCAATACGCTGTAGTTTCAAGTTTCAAGTTTCAGGTTTCAATCCTATGCAGAAAGCCACCCTCGTAGTACCATGCTGCGGAGGTGGCTGTATTTTACAAGTTAGGTGGATTCGTAAATTCGCTGTTTAGATTTTGGATTTATTTTTGAGGTAAAATTGGAAGTAGAAGAGGGTGCCTTTCCCGCAAAAAGTAAGACAGTGTCTTCTGAAACCAGCTGAATCCTCCTCCCTCCTTCCTTTCTCCCATCCTTGTCCGCCAAAAAATGGGACTTACTTGGGACTCACTTGGGACTCACTTGGGACTTAATGCGGACGGAATCGTGAGCGTGACTCTATCTTGAATCACGCTACAAAGGTACTGCTTTTTCGGCACATGGCCATAGTTGTCCATCGACACTTGAGCAGGCCTTGTCTCGGATGTCATGAATGAGGAATCGTGATAGCCTCCAATCTTACAGTTCTTACAGTTTACAGTTATAGAATTT